>CAMOKD010000008.1:0-57897 GCA_946617435.1 uncultured Clostridia bacterium
GGCCCAGTCGGTGGCAGCGGAGCCCACGGTGACCATGGAGATGTAGTAGATCAGGTACATCACCACGGCAAAGATGGGCAGGCCCAGCCAGCGGTTGGTGACGATCCGGTCAATCTTGTCGGAGGTGGTGAGCTGGCCCTTGTTCTTTTTCTTGTAGCAGGACTTGATCACCTGGCCGATGTACACATAGCGCTCGTTGGTGATGATGGATTCGGCGTCGTCATCCAGCTCGGTTTCCACCTGCTTGATGTGCTCCTCCACATCCTTCATCACAGCGTCAGAGAGCTTAAGCTGCTCCAACGCCTTGGAATCCCGCTCAAAAATCTTTACCGCGTACCAGCGCTGCTGCTCATCGGGCATGCCGGCAACCGCGTGCTCCTCGATGTGGGCAAGGGCATGCTCCACCGTGCCGGAGAAGCTGTGCTGAGGAACGGTTTTGCCGGTCTTGGCAGCCTGGATGGCAGCCTCGGCCGCCTCCTGGATGCCGGTGCCCTTCAGGGCCGAGATCTCCACCGCCTTGCAGCCCAGCTGCTTGGCCAGCTGCGCAGTGTCAATCTTGTCCCCGTTCTTCTTGACCACGTCCATCATGTTGATGGCCAGGACCACGGGGATGCCCAGCTCGGTCAGCTGGGTGGTGAGATACAGGTTGCGCTCCAGGTTGGTGCCGTCAATGATGTTGAGAATGGCGTCGGGGCGCTCGCCGATCAGATAGTTTCTGGCGACCACTTCTTCCAGGGTGTAGGGAGACAGGGAGTAGATGCCGGGCAGGTCGGTGATGATGACATCGTCATGCTTCTTGAGCTTGCCTTCCTTCTTCTCCACGGTGACGCCCGGCCAGTTGCCCACAAACTGATTAGAGCCTGTGAGCGCATTAAACAGGGTGGTTTTACCGCTGTTCGGGTTGCCCGCAAGGGCGATTCGAATACTCATAATCAATTCCTTCCTTCTGAATTAGCATCGGCTAATTCCTTGATATACAAAAATCAGAGCTTACTCGACCTCGATCATCTCAGCGTCGGCCTTCCGCAGGGACAGCTCATAGCCCCGCACATTGACCTCCACCGGATCGCCCAGAGGGGCAACCTTACGCACGTAGATCTCTACGCCCTTGGTGATACCCATGTCCATGATGCGGCGCTTCACCGCGCCCTCACCGTGGAGCTTGACCACCTTGACCGTAGAACCGACCTTTACCTGTCGCAATGTTTTCATCGCTCTCATTTCCTCCTTTTCGGTTTCTTTTTTGCAAAATCATCAGATCATGATTTTCTGTGCCATTTCCCGGCTGATGGCCACCCGGGCCTCCTTGACGTTGACAATCACGTTGCCCCCTACCTTGGAGACCACCGTGACGTTGCCGCCCACCACAAAGCCCAGATCCGCCAGGTGTTGCTTGGTTTCTGCCAGGCCGCCGATCCGCTTGATGACAAGCGTCTCGCCTTCGTCCGCATACATCAAAGGCATCATATCTCTTGTTTCCTCCTGTGTCTGAAGATGCCGCCGGAGTTAGTCTAACCTAACCTGGCGCCTCTATTATAGTTACCTGTGCCTAACTTGTCAAGTATTTTTTCTTCTCTCGGCTGTGTTTTTGGAGCAAAAAAACCGGAGAGGGGGATTCCCTCTCCGGTACAGAGTGTTGTTTACGCCGCCACAAGGCGATACAGGAAGGTGACCACATGGGCCCGGGTGCAGGTGTCATTGGGGCCGAAGGTGGTTGCGGTGAGGCCGTTGGTGACGCCCTGTTCCACCGCCCAGGCCACAGGCTTGGCGTAAAATGCCTCAGGCGCGACGTCGGTAAAGTTGCTGACCGCGTCGGTCTGCGCCCCGGCGAAGCGATAAAGGAAGGTGACCACCTGGCCGCGGGTGCAGGTGGCATCCGGGCCAAAGGAGGTGGGGGTCATGCCGTTGGTGATGCCCCGTTCCACTGCCCAGCGGACAGCGGTCTCGTAATACGCGCCGGGAACCACATCGGCAAAGGTGGCAGCATTGGTCTCGGGCTTGGGGCAGCCGGCCGCCCGCCAGAGGAAGGTGACCACCTGGCCTCGGGTACAGGGTGCCCCGGGCCGGAAGGTGGTGGGCGAGGTGCCGTTGGTGATCTGCATGGTCACAGCCCAGTCAATGGGTATATGGGCCCAGTTGCCCTTGGCCGGCATATCGACAAAGGCGCCGCCGGGACAGGCTCCGCCCTCGGCACAGCTCTTCCAGGGTGCGGGGCCCTCAGGCAGATCCGGCAGAGGCTTGGGATTTGCAGGGTCCACAACCGGCAGCAGCTCTATGCGGCTGACCGCGCAGCGGGTGCAGTGATAGAGCACGGCGCCGGGAGAGAGCTCGCTGGGCTTTTGGATGATGGTGCCGGACCAGTCATGGTCCAGGGGCTCCAGGGTCTTGGTTTCTTTGGTGCCGCAGACGGTACAGGTCCGTTCCGCCTGGCCCGCGGCGGTGCAGGTGGCAGCCAGGAGCGTCTTCCATTGGCCGAAGGTGTGGGTCGTGCAAGAGGCTACCACAGGCAGCTTGGTCTGGTACAACAGCCGGCCCTTCACCGCCCGGTAGAGACTGACGTTCTGCTGGGTGTTCTTAAAGCAGCAGAATATCTTGGCACCCGGATTGAACTGCAGCTGCCAGCCGGCCTCTGCGCTGCTGCGGATGCTGACTCCACGCTCTGTAAGGGCAAGCTCCCACCTGGTGAAGGTGGAGGCCCCGCTGGTGGCAGTGGTCATGGTTTCGCCGCCGCCCACATAGGCCAGATAGTTGTCAGAGCCCTTCATCTTAATGGTCCAGCTGTCGGTCTCGCCGCCGACGGTGTAGACGTACTCCGGCCGGACCAGGAGAAGGTCGGTGCCGCTTTGCACAAAGCCCGCCTGCTGCCGGTCCACCGCCGCCGCGGCGGAGGCGATGGCGGCATTGAGCTGCTCACCGGAGGCGCTGAGCGCCACGCGGCCGTCATAGGCAATGACATAGTCGCCGGCCCAGCTGGCAGGGGTCTCGGTGACCAATCGGTAGGCGCACACACCGGAGGCAGCGGGTTCCTCCTTGGCAAGGGCATAGAGTCCGTAGAGGGTGATATCCGCCCGCTGGGGCGTGTAGGTGCTGCCGGCGGTATAGTAAGCCGGCGCCGTCTGGGTAAGATCGTTCACAGGGGCCTCGGTCCAGCCGACAAAGACATAGGGCTGGACAGTTCTGGGGGTGCCGGTGGGTGTGGGCAGGGCCAGCGCGTCGCCCACATAGCCGGTCAGGCCGGCGCAGGACGCCCCCTCCGGCAGGGAGAACCGGACCGTGGCTGTGGTCTTGCGGGCAAAATTGATACGGATGGTGCAGTCGCCGGAGAGGGCGAGGGTAAAGCGGTCTCCCTCGCGGGTCACCTGGGCGCTGCCGCTTACCAGGGTGTAATCCTTGACGTAACAGCCTGCGGCGGGGATGGCGGTAACCACATTCTCCTCTACCACCACGGTACCCATGGAGGCATCGTTTGCCAGGGCCGTGACAACATAACTCTGATACCCCAGGGTCCAGGTGGAGCGGACTGTCTGAACCGCGTCCACCCTGCCGTGGCCGGGATAGGAATCTTCGGAGGAGACGACAATGGGATAGGCGGGGAACACGTCCACATAGGGGTCCGGCACCGACAGCGCGCTCTTCATGGCGGTAATGGCGGTGCGGACCTCTGCGCCCCGGCACATCTGCTTCCAGAAGGCAGCCTCCCAGGTAAAGTCTGCGTCAAAAGTCACAGACTGAGAATAGCCGTAGGCCACCTCAACGCCCTTGGCGCGCAGAGGGGCGTGCAGGCCGTCAGTGGCCATGCCCAGGCAGATGGCGCTCCAAAGCATATTGTGAGGGGCGGTGCCGGTCATATGGTTGGCAATGGCGGTGCCGTCCACACAGTAGTATTTCATGCTGCCGTAGTAGCCGGCATAATAGGCGTGGTAATAGCTGCCGTAGGGGCCTTGCACCAACGTATGATCGGCATCGGTGATGCCGGTGCTGGTCTGCAGGCAGAGGTAGGAGGTGTTGGCGCGGGAGGTGTAGTCCTCGGTGTCCTCGTCGGCGTAGTCGGTATCGCCGTGAGAGTCAAAGATGACGACGCTGCAGCTCTCCAGGGCGGCGGCGATGTTGTCAATGGTGGCGCTGGTGGTCGTGTAGGTGGTGCTGGAGCCCCCGGTGTATTTGGCAATGGCTTTGCCCTCCTCGGGGTACTGGTTGGTGAAAGAGCTGTCCAGACCGTAATAGGGCTGGAAGACCGCCACATTCCGGGCAGCAGGCCCGCCGCCCCGGACAGCATAGGAGGTGGTCTCCACCCCGGCAAAGGCCTCCGGATCGACATCGGGGTTGCCGTTCTCACGGATTCTGGCACGCAGACGGGGAGAATAGCCGTTGGGAGTGCCATCGGCAGACCGCCAGAAGAAGAAATCCCCGTGCCGTTCCAGAGAACCGGGGGTATAGTCTGCAGACTGCTCCACCGCGGCGACAATGGTGTCTACCACAGAGGCGTATGCCCTGACTCTGGTTTCGGTACTTTCGGCACGGGCAGCAGCCCGGTCTTCAATGGCGGTGATCTGCTGCCAGAGATCCTCAGGCTCGGATTCCGGCTCTGACTCTGCGGCAAAAACCGCAGGCACCAGGGCCAGCAACAAAGCCAGTGCCAGCAGCAGCAAAAGCAAGCGTTTCATAGGGGTCCCTCCCAGAGCTTTTTTCTTTTACTATATCATCTTTGCGTGAAAATTGCAACGGCCTTTTTCTTCCGCGAAATCGGGCGAGAAATCGAAAGAATCGCTAAATTCCCATTTACAAAGCAGGATAAATTTGTTATGATAGACATATCCCAGAGAAAGAAAGGCACTTGGTTCCTATGGATAAGCAACTCCCTCCCGACGGCAAAGGGCGAAAAGATTCTCCGCTGATTGCGGTGGTCAAGTTCCTGCCCCTGTTCCTGTTTGCGGGGCTGGTACTGTTTTTGAAATTTGACCTGCTGATCGCTGCGCCCATCGCCACCTTTGCGGCCATTGTGGTCTATATGCTCACCTCCAGGGTGCGCTTCGGCCAGGCCTTTGAGCACGGCATGGAGGCCACCAAGAAGATTGTGCTGATCTTCTTTATCCTGATGTTTGCCTATGCGGTGGCAGAGTGCTTTATGTCCACAGGCGTGGGGGCCTCCATGATCAACCTGGCCCTGCTGCTGGGCGTCACCGGGCGGACGGTTGCCCCGGTTTCGCTGCTGGTAACCTGTATGCTTTCGGTCGCCACAGGCTCCTCCTGGGGCACCTTTGCCGCCTGTGCCCCCATCTTCCTGTGGCTGAGCCATATTGTGGGCGGCGACACCACCCTGACGGTTTGCGCCATTGCAGGCGGTTCCTGCTTCGGCGACAACATCGGGATGATTTCAGACGTAACCGTGCTCAGCTGCGGAATGCAGGACGTAAAAATCATTGACCGGGTGAAGCACCAGTTGTTCTGGTCCTTGGGCTGCCTGCTGTTGGCCCTGGTGATCTTCTTCCTGTGCGGCATGGACCTGCCCAACACCTCGGGCGACGCCTCCAAAATCTTTGAGACCATCCCCGAGGACGTGCTCGTAAACCTGGGTGCCCAGCGACCCTCTGCCGTGGAGCTGTTGAACCAGGTGCAAAGCGGTGTGCCCTACTACATGATCATCCCGGTGGTGGTGGTGATTGTGATGAGCTTCCTGAACTGCCACACCCTGCTGTGTCTGGGGGCGGGGGTGGTCTCCTCCCTGCTGCTGGGCACCCTGGCAGGGACGGTCCACTTTGCCGACTGGTTTGCCCCCATGAAGCTTGCCGAGCAGGCCGGGCCTATTTACACCGGCTTCAGCGACGCGGGCAGCTGGGTGGTGGCCATGATGCTGTGGGTGTCGGTCTTTGGTGGGATTATGAACGCCATGGACGCCTTTGCCCCCTTGAAGCGGCTGGTGGTAAAGCTGTCCCGCAACGTCCACCATCTGATGGGCTGGTGCAGCATCCTGTGCCTGGTGGGCAACGCCGCCCTGGCTGACGAGAGTGCCCAGGTGGCCACCATGTCCCCCATTGTGCGGGATATTGTGGAAAACCACACCGAATGTGACAGCGAGCAGGACGCCTATGACCTGCGGGTCAAGCTGGCCACCTTCACCTCCTCCATGGGCATCTACGGCTCTGAGCTGATTCCCTGGCACTGCTTCCCGGTGTTCTTTGCCGGCATTGCCCGGATGGTCTATCCCCTGCGGAGCTTCACCCCCGGGGACATCATCAGCCGGAACTATACCAGCTTCCTGATGATCGGCACCATTCTGGTGCTCACCTTTACCGGCTGGGACCGGTTCATTCCCAAGTTCGGCCTGCCCAAGGGCGCAAGGCTGAAAAAATAAGCCAAATTTGCACAATGGCAGGCACCCCGCTCCTGGGGTGCCTGCCATTGTTATTCGCAAAGAATCCATTCGCTCTGCGGAGCGGCCAGGAATGCCGCCAGAGCCTCCCCAAAGGCGGGGTCCAGGGCGGATACCCTTCCCTGCCCGGCAACCAGCGGATCAATACAGCGCTTTTTGGCTGGAATCTGACGCCACCGCCCGTCCAGAGGGGCGGGCCCCGTCTGTGCCTGGTGCAGGCGGCAGAAGGCCGCCCAGGCCGGTGCCAGAGAAGAGGCCTTCAGCTTGGCAATCACCAGGGGCTCATCGGTATACAAATCCTCCTGGGTGAGGATGCCCAGGCCCAGGCTCTCGCCCAGCAGCTCGGCAAGGCGCTGCATACTGTACCGGTCGGCCGGGCTGACGTAGATCTCAGAGCAGGCCAGCGCCGTGCGGGCAAAGCAGAGGGCCTTGTCCGGGTGCAGGAATGCCAGCTCCGGCACGCCTGCCTCGTTTTGGGTCACGGTCAGATCCTGATACAGAGCCCGGATGGTTTCTGCCGGCAGCAGGCCGTAGTTCAGGCTGTTGCCCAGGGTGTACTCCAGCCGGTCAGCGGAGAGCCGGGGGCTGTCGTTGTCCGCAATGGGATAGACGTGATAATCGCTGACCTGCTCCACCCGAAGGCCCAGCTCCTCCAGCACGGCGCAAAGGGCCTTGGAGCCGCGGATCAGGGCCTCGGTGCCCTCCTCTGTGGACTCCTGGGTCAGGTAGTCTCCCCGGAGGAAGTCCACCACGTGGGCGAACACAGGGGTGGCAATGTCATGCAGCAGCCCCGCGACAGCCTGGGCGGGGTCCCGGGTGAAGTGCCAGACGATCCGTCCCACTCCAAGACTGTGGAGGCAGCGGGTGTAGGCCCGGCCCCGCTGAAACCGGGGAAAGGCAGTGTACTCACAGCCGCAGTTCATACCCACCCGGGCAAGGCGGCGCATTGCCGGCGCCCGGGCCATACGGGAGAGGAAGTCCGGGCAGTCGGGGTGATAGATGGCTTGCAGTCTTTCCATTACCGCTCTGCGTCCATCACATTGACACAGGCCTTCAGCACCACGCCGGCAATGGGCGCACAGGTGGTGGAGCCGGCGCCCCCTTCCTCCACCACCACGATGAAGGCCAGGGGATAGTCCGGGTCGGCGATAAAGCCGGCAAAGGTGGCAGTGTTGGCGTCCTTGCCCACCTCGGCGGTGCCGGACTTGGCGCACACCTCCAGATCCGGGAAGTTCCAGGCGCCGTACATCTCGGTGACGTTGTAGCGCATCATGGTACGCAGGGCGGCCGCAGCCTCGGCCTGGATCATAGCGCCGGTGTGGGAGGTGGAGGCCTTGTACTTGGTTTTGCCTCCGCAGCTGACCTGGGCCACCAGATAGGGCCGGGCTGCCTTGCCCCCCCGGGCAATGGCGCCCATATAGGTCATATACTGGCAGGGATTGACCAGGTTGGTGTACTGGCCGATGCCAGCCCAGGCCAGTTCGTTGTCGCCGGCAGCAGACACGTCAAAATGGCCGGGCGCTGTCAGCAGTCCGTCCACCCGCAGAGAATCCCCGATGCCCGCCTGCTCCGCTGCCCGGGTGAGCCGGCTGCGATCCAGCTGGACCGCAATCTGGGCAAAGGCGCAGTTGCAGGAATGGGCCAGGGCGTCCTGGAAGTCCATGGTGCCGTGGGCCTTGGGGCAGTTGACCGGGGTGCCCTCTACCTCGATGGAGCCGGTGCAGGTAAAGGTCTGGGTCCGGATGTCCGGGATCTCCTCCAGGGCCGCCTTGGCCGTGACCAGCTTGAAGATGGATCCCGGGGTATAGGTGGTATTGAAAAAGCGGAATACGTAGGCCCCGTCGTAGGCTCCGGTGGTGTCCCCCGCGATGTCGGGCACGTCGTCAGGGTCGAAGGTGGGCGAGGACACCGCGCAGAGAATTTCGCCGGTCTCATAGTTGTACACGCCCACGGTACCCCGCCGGCCATCCAGCGCCTGGAGGGCCACGGTCTGAACAGAAGCGTCCACGGTAAGGGTAAGCTCTCCCCCACCGTCCTCCATGGCGGCGGTGCCGTTGAGCTTGTCAAAGCCCACCAGATACTTGGCGTAGTTGCGGATTACCAGGGAGGGGATGTTGCCCTCCCGGTCACCCAGCAGATGGAGGGTGGCGCGGCGGGTCAGAGCGTTGTCGGCATACTGCTTGCCATGCTCGGTGCTGAGCAGGACCGTTCCCTCCCGGTCCACCACGGTGCCGGTGTTCAGGGTGCCCTCCCGGGTATAGACGTGGGGGCTGCCGGAGAAGGTGACCCACCGGTCGGCAAACAGGGCGTAGCGCACCAGGAAGGTCAGCAGGCCGAAGAGCAGAATACAAGCCAGCGCCAGGGCAAAATAGGTCCGTTTGGCCAGGGTTTTCATGCGGCCTCCCCCCCTTTCGCAGAGAGCTTCACGGCAAAGCTGGCGTTCTGCCGGGTGTCACAGGCCTTGATAAAGGCGAGCAGCCCCCAGGCAGCCATCATACTGGAGCCGCCGTTGGAGACAAAGGGGAAGGTCACGCCGGTCAGAGGCAGAAAGTCCACTGTGCCGAAGACGTTGAGAATGGCCTGCATCATCATGATGCTCATGGCCGCGCAGGCAGAGATGGTGTAAAAGCTGGAGCGGCCCACCGTGGCCGAGCGGACCACAAACAGGCCCAACACCGCCAGGGCAAAAATCATCACAGCTGCCATAATCAGGCCCCACTCCTCGCTGACAAAGGCAAAAATCAGATCGGTGTCGGAGGCGGCCACGTACTTGAGCCAGCCGTTTCCCACCCCCAGGCCGAACAGTCCGCCGGAGGCAATGCACATCAGCGCCCGGGTCTGTTGGAAGCCGCCCTCCAGGGCATACTCCCACACATGGCCCCAGGTGGAGAACCGGCGCATAACGTAGGGGAAGAATTTCACCGCCAAAAGGCCCGCCAGACCCACGCCGGAGCAGATCATGCCGATGGTGGCAAAGCTGCCGGAGCGGAGATAGGCAATGACCAAAAAGCAGACAAAGAAGATGGCCGCGGTGCCGAAGTCGTTCATCAGCGCAAGACAGCCGCCCACAAAGGCGGTGTAGGCTATGAACAGCAGCATGTTCCGTTTGGTCACGATCCGCTCCATGGTGGAGGCGCCCACGAAAATGAAGCAGATCTTTACCAGCTCGGAGGGCTGGAAGGAGAAGCCGCCGATGTAGATCCAGTTCTTTGCGCCGTACATCTCGGTGCCGAAAACCAGGTTGGCCAGCAGCAGCACCACCCCAAAGCCGGCAGCCAGGTAGCGGACCTTTTTGGCCACCTCAAGGCTGCGCAGGCTGAAGCCCACCACCAGGAAGATTCCAATGCCAATGCCCATGGCAATGAGCTGCTTCATCAGCGAGTCAGGCGCTTTGGAGCCGGTCACCGCCATGCCGATGGTCATAAGGAAAAAGGCGATGGTCTCTACCTCAAAGCCGCTGCGCTTGATGATCTTTTGGGCCAGGAACATCACCCACTGGGTGGCAATGAGGATGCCGAAGGCCATGGCGATTTTGCCGGTGTACTCGGCATCCATGTGCAGCAGCAGGCTGATGCCCGCCAGCAGCTGGAACATGGTGAGCAGTGCCAGGGTGAGCCCGGGGCTCTGGCCCTTGCCGGCCTTGGTGCGGCTGCCGGCCTGGAGCTGTGCCTCCTCTTGAGAGACAGGCTCCAGCACCATTTCCAGCCCGGCAAGATCCAGGGTGTCGCCATAGGCCACCTGGGAGAACAGCACCTGCTTGCCGTTGATCTGCACCTTGCCACGGTCGCCGATGTCCCGGATGGTCCAGGTACCGTCGTTTTGTCGGGTGAGAACGGCGTGGTTCTTGGAGACAGTGGCAAAGTCCAGCACGATATCCGCGCTCTTCTTGCGACCCATCACATTTTCCCAGTGGGTGACAGGCAGCAGCTCCCCGGTGGCCAGGCGCAGCCAGGCCCAGATTTCCGGCTCCCGCCGGAAGCCCAGCAGGGACTTGGCGCACCGCAGCACCACCAGCACCGCCAGGATCGGCAAACTCACCCGCAGGACCGTGCCGTAGACGGACAAGAGGGTGATCTCATCCAGCAGCGGGCGGAAGAGATTCACAATGGATTGCATGGATTCACTCCTTTCCGATGGAAAAAAGGCGGCAGCCCCGCCAGAGGATGCCGGCCTTTTTTACATTTCGTCGGGATTTTCGTCGTATTCGATGTCTTCGTCGGGGTCATACTCGGTGTCAAAGGTGTCGCCGCTGTAGAACACCGTGGCCTCGCCGAATTCCTTTTGGTGCTGCTCCAGATCTTCAACGGTTTGCAGGGTGTAATACAGCTCTGTTTTGATCGGGAGGTTCTTTTTGGACAGGGATTTGTTCACCCCGTCGCGCACCAGGGTGTAAATCACCGTGAACACCGGCACGCCCAGGATCATGCCCGGGAAGCCGAAGAGCCCGGTGAACACCGTGATGGAGACCAGAATCCAGAAGTCGGAGATGCCCAGGCGGCCGCCCAGGATCTTGGGGCCGATGATGTTGCCGTCAATCTGCTGCAGGGCAAACTCTACAATCAGGAAAAACAGGGCCTGGAGCGGACTTTCCAGCAGGGTGAGCACCGTGCCGATGGCAATGCCGATGAGCGGGCCGAAGAAGGGGATGATGTTGGTGACGCCGACAAACACCGAGCAGACCAGCGGGTTGGGCAGGCGGAAGATCTGCATGAGAATGTAGGACAGGGCACCGATAATCAGCGAGTCAATAATCTTGCCCACAACGAAGCCGCCGAAGCTCTTGTTGGTCAGCCGGCCGATCTCCAGCAGGCGGTTGGCCCGCTGCTGGGGAAAAATCGCAATGAGCAGCTTTTTGCTCTGGGCCAGGAATTTTTCCTTGGAGATGAGCAGATACACCGCAATGACAATGCCGATGAGCGCGTTGAAGATGGACTTGCCCACGCCCACGGCGCTGGTCAGGGCGTTGTTCAGGGTGGCAAACAGGTCTACCTGGTCTCTGATCCAGGACTGGGCATACTGCAAAAGATCATGCTCCCGGAACAACTGCTCAAAGGGAGTATCACGGAAGATGTTGTCCAGCCAGGTGTTGAACTGGTGGTAGTAGGCGTCCAGATTCCGCTGGCTGAAGGTCTCGGTGAGAGAGGTCACCAGTTGGGGCGCCACCATAGCAATCAACCCGTAGATGACCAGCAGGAAGACAATCAGGGCGGACACCACGCCGATGCCCCGGCTGAGCTTTCGCAGCCCCCGCTCGGTGATGTTGCTCTTGGCCAGAAGCTTCTGTACCAGGGCCTCGACCCGCTTCATGATGGGATTCATCAAGTAGGCAAAGGCGATGCCGAAAAACACCGAGGAGAGAATGTTCAAGACATATTTGATGGCACTGTAAACGGTGCTTAAATGCGTAATGACTGTGTAGAACAGCACGCTGATGACAATCACCATGAGCAGCGTGACGCCCAGAGCAAAGTACCGGTTGTTGCGCTTGAACAAAATACCCCTCCTCTCCCTTTTATCTGTAATAATATACCACAGTTTCTCCGGCGCGTCAACAAAGGCTTTGAACGTTTACAAAAAATTAATCCCCGGCCAGGGATGCGAAAATTACCCTTTTCATCTGCAGCCGGGTGTGATATGATAGCAGCAGGAGGCGATCTTATGCCAAAATCCGATTATCAGAAAACCAAGCTGCTGCTGATCCGGGAGTATCTGGAGCAGTACACTGACCCCGAGCACCCCGCCAGCACCCCGGTGCTGCAGAGCTGGCTGGAACAGCACGGCATCCACGCCGAGCGGAAAAGCGTTTACAACGACATCCAGACCCTGGAGGACTATGGGCTGGACATCCTGAAGCAGACCGGCCAGAAGGGTGGCTTCAGCCTGGGCGAGCGGACCTTTGAACTGTCAGAGCTGAAGCTGCTGGCGGACGCAGTGCTTTCCTCCCGCTTTCTCTCTGAGCGGAAGTCCGCGGCGTTGATCCGCAAGCTGGAGACGCTGACCAGCGTCCACAATGCCAAGCAGCTGCACAGGCAGCTGGTGGTCACCGGCCGGGTGAAAAGCATGAACGAGAGCGTGTTATATAATGTGGATACGATCCACCAGGCCATTGCCGCAGGGGTGCAGATTACCTTCCGCTACTTTGACTGGACCCCGAAAAAGGAGCGCAGCTACCGGGGCGGCACCCGCAAGGCCAGCCCCTACGCCCTTTGCTGGGACAACGCCTGTTACTATCTCATTGCCCACACCCAGGAGCATGGGCTGACCCACTTCCGGGTGGATAAGATGAACCAGATCAATCTCACTTCCCTGCCCCGGGTGCAGACCGAGGAGACAAAGAATCTGAACCTGTCTGATTACAGCAGGCAGGTGTTCAGTATGTTCGGCGGCGAGCTGCGCAACGTGCGCATGCAGGTGGAAAACCGGCTGGCCGGGGTGATTCTGGACCAGTTCGGCCGGGACGTGACCCTGGTGCCGGACGGAGAGGATTCCTTCATCTGCGTGGCCAGGGTGCGGGTGTCCCCCACCTTTTTAGGCTGGGTAGCCGGCTTCGGCGGGCGTATCCGGCTGCTCAGCCCCGAGGACGTGGTGGAGCAGTACACCCGGCTGCTGCAAAAATGTCTCGGGCAGGAGACCCCGCCCGAGACCTGAGAATGGTTATACTGAACTCCCATAGAAAGATTGAAGAATGTTCCGTGCAGGAATTGCGCCAGACGAGGCGGAGGACGCAGGCGGGCTTGACGCCCGGCAAGGACGACAACGAAGTATGGCACAATTCCTGCCGGAACAGATGAAAGGTTTCTATGGGAGCTCAGTATTAGTTGTCGGCGTCCGTCTGCTCCGGCGCCTCGCCCTCCATCAGCTCCAGCACTGCCTGGGGCACATAGCGGGAGATGTCGCTGTGGTAGGAGAACAACTCCTTGACCATGGAGGAGGACAGGGCCACGTTTTCCGCCCGGAAATAGACGTACTCCAGTTCCGGGTTGATGAGCTTGTTAATCTCCGCCAGGTTTTCCTCGTAGTTGTAGTCCAGATTGTTGCGCAGGCCACGGATCATATAGCCCGCCTGGCGCTGCTTGGCAAATTCCGCCACCAGATCCCGGCAGATGCAGACCTCGCAGTTGTCCAGCCGCTCCCGCTCCAGGGTGCGGCGGATGGCAAGACAGGTGTCCTCCGCGCTGTAGCTGCGGCGCTTGGCACTGTTGACGCTGACCACCACATACACCCGGGCAAACAGCCTGGACGCTTTTTTCACAATGTCCAGGTGGCCGTTGGTGAAGGGGTCAAAGGAGCCGGGATAAATGGCTGTGTTTCTCATGGCGGACTACCTCTCTTTTCAGAACTGCACCGCTATTCTACCACAGCCCGGCCGGGATTGCAACCGCAAATCCCCATCGGGCTGCGGATTGTTCAGCCGCCGATCCTGCAGGGGGCCACAGTGACGCCCCGGTAATACCACTGCAATATTTCCAGATAATCGCTGCCCCGGCGGGCCATGGCGTCCGCCCCGTATTGGCTCATGCCCACCCGGTGGCCGAAGCCGCGGGTTTGGAACACCAGGTTCCCATCCTCCACGGCGAGGGTAAAGGACGTGGCGTTCAGGCCAAACAGGCTGCGCAGCTCGCTGCCGGTAAGCTCTGTGCCGGCCAGGACCATGGTCTGCACCCCACCACCGTCGGTATAGGTGACGGGCCCCAGCCAGGCGGCAGGGTCTGCGGACGGGTCCAGGCCGGGGCAGCGGTCTGCCAGCGCCGCGGCAAACTCCGCCGGGGTGAGGACCACCCGGTCCTCATAATGGGCCGCATCCTCCTCCCCGGGGCTGTCCACCGCTGTGAGATAGGGCACGTCGCTGCCCCAGACGGCGACAGCCGCCTCTGTCCGGCCCCCGGAGCAGGAGAAAAAGGTGGCGTCAATCAGGGCCCCGTCGTAGTAAATTGCCAGTCCGTCGGTGGCATCCACCGCCTGCTCCGCCCGGGCCACCGCCTGGGCCGGGCAGCCGGCAGGGTCCGTCCAGGCCTGGCAGCAGGCAGAATCGGTGCACACCGCTGCAGGATCATGGCGGCGGTGCACATAGCGGCGCAGGGCGTAGGTCCGGCAGGCCACCGCCTGGGCCTTCATCGCCTCGGGGGCAAAGTCGGAGGGCAGCTCCGCCAGCAGCACCCCGGTGAGATAGTCGTGCAGGGTGAAACTCTGCACCCCGTCCGGCGTGGAAACCGGCAGCCGAAAGCTCCGGTCATAGGAGCCCGGCGCAGTCTCCACCTCCGGGGCGGGCAGGGTGGCCCCGGGGCTTGTCCGGTCAGTCGTTTCCTCCTGCAGGCGGGCAGGGCCGGATTGTCCGGCTGCCGCCAGGGGCGGGACGGTGATCAGCAAAATGGCAAGCAGGCCTGCATACAACGCTGTTTTCATTTCTCCTCCTGTTCCGGGTGAAAACCCATTGACGAAACGCTGAATTTATGCTAATATTATGTTAATATCGATCGAAGGCTCTCCACCTTCCTTCCATCCTATGCCGGGCGGACTGGGTTTATCCCCGATTTGGTCCGTCTGCCCACTGCGAAATCTAACTGAATTGGAGTGGAATTCATGAAAACAAAAAAGCCCGATATCTTCCTTGGGATCACCATGTTCCTGTTGGTGCTGGCAGCAGTGCTCTGCGTGTTGATTCTCTATGTACAAAAAACCGGCATCACCTTCGGTAAGGACAGCACCCTTGCCAGCACCGAGCCCTCCTACTACACTGCCGACGACACCGTTGCCTCCGCCGCCACCGGCGAAACCGAGACTGCCCCTGTGGAAACCGAAGCCCCCGTTGTAATGGGCGAGCCCATCGACGAGGTGGGGCTGAAGGCAGACCTGGACAATGCCCTGGATGGGCTGACCAGTGAGTGGCAGGTGGTCGTGCAGGACCCCAACCACGACAGCCGGGTAACCTCTACCACCAACTGTGAGGTAGACGCCTGGATGACCGCCAACTCTATGGTGCGGTTGTATGTGCTGGGCACCGCCTACCAGCAGGTGGCCGACGGCACCCTGACCGAAGACCAGGTGCTGGAGGATGCCACTGCAATGATTTCCTCCGCCGACAGCGATGCCACCGACCGCCTGACCGAGCTGGTGGGCGGCGGCAGCCTGGAAACCGGCCGCCAGACCGTGAAGGACTTCGCCGCTGCCGTGGGCAGCAAGGTGGGCTACAACCGGTCCATCGCCGGCGCCTCCGACCAGAAGAACTACGTCACCGCCCAGCAGGCAGCCCTGGTGCTGGATAAGCTCTGCCGGGGTGAGCTGGTCAGCCCCGAGATGGACAAGAAAATGCTGGACATCCTCTTTGCCGGCGGCTCTGAGATTGACCTGGCCCTGGAGGACGGCACCACTGCCGGCTTCGTGTGCGACGTGGAGGACGGCGTTTGCATCTGCGCTGCAGGCGTGATGAACACCAATGGCCGGCTCTATGTGATCAGTGTGGTGTGCAACCTGCCGGTCACCACCGACGGCGCCAAGAACAAGATCACCGAGATTGCCACCCTCACCCAGCCCTATTTTGAATAATCCCCACACAAAAGGGGCGCTGCCAAACCGGCAGCGCCCCTTGTTTATTTGTTTACACGTTGAACAGGAAGTTGACGATGTCGCCGTCCTTCATAACGTACTCCTTGCCCTCGCTGCGGACCAGACCCTTGGCCTTGGCCGCGGCCATGGTGCCGCAGGCCTTCAGATCCTCAAAGGCCACAACCTCCGCCCGGATGAAGCCCCGCTCAATGTCAGAGTGGATCTTGCCGGCAGCCCTGGGGGCCTTGGTGCCCCGGGTGATGGTCCAGGCATGGACGTCGTCCGGCCCGGCGGTAAGGAAGGAGACATAGCCCAAAAGCTCATAGGAGGTTTTGATCAGGCGATCCAGCCCCCGCTCGGTGAGACCCAGCTCTTCCATGAACATCTGGGCGTCCTCAGCATCCATGTCCATGATGTCCTCTTCAAACTTGGCGGCAACGGGCAGCACCGCGGCCCCCTGCTCGGCAGCCAGCTGAGACAGGGCCTGATACTGGGGATGGTTGCGGTAGTCCGCCATGCCGTCCTCGTCCAGGTTGGCAGCGTAAATCACCGGCTTGGTAGAAAGCAGACCGCCGTCCTGAAGGATGTCCTTGTCCTCGTCGGTAAAGGGGAAGGTCCGGGCGCTCTGGCCGTCAGACAGATGGGCCAGAAGGGCCTCGCACATCTCGGCCTCCCGCTTATATTTCTTGTCGCCGCCCTTGAGATTCTTCTTGGCCTTCTCCAGTCGGCGCTCCACCACCTCGATGTCCGCCAGAATCAACTCCAGGTCCAGGCTCTCGGCGTCAGAACGGGCGTCGGCGGGCTCGGTGAAGAGAACGGCATTGTCAAAGCAGCGAACCACATGGACCAGGGCGTCGGTCTGGCGGATATTCTGCAGCACAGAATTGCCCCGGCCGGAGCCCTTGCTGACACCGGCCACATCCACAAAGTCAATGGTGGCGGGGGAATACTTTTTGGGGTGATAATACTCCGCCAGCCAATCCAGGCGCTCGTCGGGCACCTTGGCCTGGCCGATGTTGGGTTTGTTGGCGGCTCCGTAGCCGCCGGTTTCCGCCTTGGCGCCGGTGAGGGCGTTGTAGAGAGTGGTCTTGCCCACACCGGGCAGACCCACGATACCTAATTTCATGGTGCTATGCTTCTCCTTTAATTTGTAAAGCTGTTTATTTTGTGAGGGTCTCCACCTTGATGATGTTGGAGTTGCCGCTTGCGCCGTTGGTAATGCCGCCGGTGATGACCACGGTGTCTCCCTTTTTGGCCAGGCCCAGCTGGCGGGAGACAATCACTGCGTGGTAGAACAGCACGTCGGTGGAGGTGAACTCGTCCACTACCACAGGCAGCACGTTCCAGCTCAGGGCCAGCTGACGGTAGGCCTTTTCGCTGGTGGTCATGCCGATGATGGGAACCGGGGGACGGAACCGGCAGATCATCCGGCCCATGAGCCCTGTGCGGGTGGTAGCCACAATGCAGGTGGCCTTGGTGTCAATGGCCAGCTGGCAGGTGGAGTGGGACAGGGCGTCAATGTTGTTTTTGAACTGGAAAATCTGGGTTTCAAAGTTGTGGACGTAGTTGATGTTGTTTTCGGCCTCCATGGCAATGCTGGCCATGGCCCGGACTGCCTCTACCGGATATTTGCCCGCAGCAGACTCGCCGGAGAGCATCACCGCAGAGGTGCCGTCAAAGACCGCGTTGGCCACGTCGGAGATCTCCGCCCGGGTGGGCCGGGGCTTGGAAATCATAGATTCCAGCATCTCTGTGGCAGTGATGGCAAGCCCGCCCTTGAGCCGGCACATGGTGATCAGCCGTTTTTGGATGGCAGGCAGCTCCACGTAGGGGATCTCCACACCCATGTCGCCCCGGGCCACCATCAGCCCCTCGCAGTGGGCCAGGATGGATTCTGCGTTGTCAACCCCCGCCCGGTTTTCCAGCTTGGCGATGAGCGAGATTTCACGGCCCCCGTTGGCATCCAGGAAGGCGCGGACATCCAGAATATCCTGGGCGCAGGAGACAAAGGAGCAGGCTACAAAGTCAACGTCCTGCTCAATGCCGAAGAGCAGGTCTTCTTTGTCCTGCTGGGAGAGGTAGACCTGCTTGAGGACTTTATCAGGGAAGCTCATGCTCTTGCGGTCGGACAGCTCGCCGCCGATCAGCGTGGTGCAAATCAGGTCCGTCTCGGTCTTTTCCCGAACCTGGAACTTGACCAGACCGTCGTTGACCAGAATGATATCTCCAATCTCCAGATCCGCGGCAAGGCCCTTGTAGGACACGGAGACCCGGGTCTCATCGCCCTCAAGTTCGCGGGTGGTAAAGGTGAAGTCCGCCCCGTCCTCCACACGGACGCGGTGGTTGGCAAAGGTGCGGATTCGGTATTCCGGGCCCTTGGTATCCAGCAGAATGGGCACCGGCAGCCCCAGCTCCTGCCGCAGCCGGCGGATCATTTGAATCCGCTCCAGATGCTCAGCATGGGTGCCGTGGGAGAAATTCAGACGGGCAACGTCCATCCCCGCCCGGAGCATATTGGCCAGGGTGGTCTCGTCAGAGCACGCAGGGCCGATGGTGCAGATGATCTTCGTGCGCTTCATAGGGCGTCCTCCTTTTTGTAATGGCATCATAAAAGCTCGCTTTGGGGTCACGCAGTATCTCTTCTTATGATATCTGATTCCGGCAAAAAGGTCAAGAGGGAGCTTTGGCTTTGAAGCATTTTTCAGCCCGTCACGGTGCAGGTGCCGCCGCAGAGGCGAGCACAGCGTCAATCTCCGGGTACCGCTTGCGCAGAATCAAGGGACGCCCGGCTGCGTCGGTAAAGCAGTGCTCCGAGGCTCCCTCGGCCACGATCCGGCCGGCGTCGTCTTCCATCCGGTAGCCAATGCGCAGCCGGACCCCCCGGAATTCCTCCACCCAGACCAGAACGGTGATCCGCTGGTCAAAGCAGCAGGGGTGTAAATAGCGGCAGCGCACCTCCACCACCGGGGAGAGGATTCCCAGGGCCTCCATGGACGCAAAGCCGATGCCCAGGCGGTCCAGCAGATCCACCCGGGCCTCCTCCATCCAGCGGATGTAATTGGAGTGGTGGACGATGCCCATTTTGTCGGTTTCATAGTAGTGCACGCGGTGTACATAGGCGTGGGGCTGCAAATCATCAGATCCTTTCTTTGTAATACTGTCTCAGGTCCGGGGCAGGTCCTCGGGGCAGGCGGGATCGTGTTCCAGGTCAAACTCTGAGACGATTCGCTCCGAGATGCGCTGCAGCGACTGGTCGGACAGGCCGAAGAACAGGTATCTGTCCTCCGGTACCCCCTCGTCCCAGGTGGCGTCAAAGAGATACCACTGCCCGTCGATCCGGATGATGTTCCACGCATGGGCTCCCGTACCGACGGAGCCCTTCACCCAGCCGTACTGGACCAGGCACTCCACCCCTGCCAGACTGCAAAGATAATACATCGCCTCGGCATAGCCGGCACAGACCGTGCGCTCTCTGACCAGGGCGTCATAGAGCATACTGTACTCGGACAGGTAATAGTCCTCATAATCATACCGGACATGCTCCGTCAGATAGTTGTACAGATAAGTGACCTTCTCCCGCTCGCTCAGATCCCGGGGCATTCCGTCCACGATGTCACGGGCGGCGTCAAGCCCCTGCCGGTACTTGCTCATAACCCCCTGCTTTTCCATGCCGGGGATGGTAACCAGCACGCAGTCGTAGGCAATGCCGTTGTCCTCCACCGTACACACGGACAGGGCCTGGACCCCGCTGCCGTTGGCCCGATATATGCGGTTCAGGAAGGGTGCCTGGGTGTTGATGAGGCCGCCGCTGAACTCTGTGGTGGGGCAGCACATGCGGCTGCAGCTGTGCTCCAGGGCATAGTCCAGCACCGGCAGCAGGCTGTGCAGCGCAGGGTCCAGGTACTGCTCAAAGTACCGGCTGCGGGGCAGGGTCTGCCGGGCTTGGGCGGCAGCCTCCAGCTCCGCCTTGGAGACATTGACGATTTGTGCCCGGCCCAGCTCGTCGGCAGAGTAAAAGGCCACCTCGTCCATCCGCACGGCCCCCTCGGGCATTTTGTTGGAGCGGAAGGCGGTAGCCCAGGCCAGGCTCCGAACCTCCGGCTGTCCGGCTCCCGCAGGCGCCTGTTCCGGCAGCATCTCCACCGCCTGGGTGGATTCGGCCGTGGGAGAGATTCCCGGGGTCTCGGGTGCGGAAGGCGCAAGGCCGCAGCCGCACAGGAGGGCCAGCACCAGCATGAGAATCAGTATCTTTTTCATTGTAGATTCCTTCCCGAAAGGGCACCTTTCCTGACAGGCATGGCCTGTTTATCTTGCCATTTCCTTGGTTTTCTCATAGGCAGCAATGACCGCCTCAAAGTAGGCGGAGCGGGCGCCGCCCTGCTCCAGGGCCCGCACGCCCTGGATGGTAGTGCCTCCCGGGGAGGTCACCCGGTCCTTCATGGGCCCGGGATGCTCGCCGGTTTGCAGCGCCAGCAGGCCCGTGCCCGCAAGGGTCTGGGCCGCGTAGCGCAGGGCCTTTTCCCGGGGCAGGCCACAGGCCACGCCACCGTCTGCCATGGCCTCCATAGCCAGGCAGAGGAAGGCCGGCCCGCAGCCGGACACCGCTGCCGCGGCGTCCATCAGAGACTCGTCGATCCGGTCCACCAGACCGGCGCCGGAGAGCATGGCGCACAGCTCCCCAAGCTCCGTCTCAGCGCAGTCTGCAGCACAGACCTGGATCACCCCAGCCCCCACCAGCACCGGGGTGTTGGGCATGATGCGAATCACCGGGTAGGCTCCCCCGGCCAGAGCCTGAATGTCCCGTGTGGTGAGGGCTGCCGCCATGGACACCAGCACAAAGCGGTTCTCCCTGGCTGCCAGAATCTCACCCAGGGGCTTTAGCATCCCGGCCATCAGATGGGGCTTGACCCCCAAGAAGATAAACCGGCACTGCCGGGCGACGGTCTGGTTGTCACAGGCAATCGCCCCCAGCTCTGCCGCCAGGCGCTCTGCCTTTTCCGGGGTGCGGTTGGCAAGATACAGCCTGCCCCTGCCTGCACAGGCCCGGGCCAGGGCGGAGCCCATGCTGCCGCAGCCGATAAAGCCGATATTCTGTTCCATATTCTCTCCCCTATTCATAAGACAGGATCAGCTCTGAGACCTCCCGGAGGAAGCGCTCATGATCCAGCCCCAGAACCACAAAGGCGTTCCGGGTTTCAAATTTCTTGTCGGAATACAGGTCGGTAACGGTTTTGCCCAGGGTAACGGTCCCGCGGGTCTCCACCCGGACGCCTGCCATGCGGCCGGAGAAGATTTCCGGCCGGGCGGCATACAGCACCGCAACCACGTCATGCAGGCGCACTACCCCGCCCCCCTGCCGGGCCCGGAGCGGAGTGAGCAGACCCAGGTGGAACAGGCGGGCCGCAGCACTGCCTTTGGCCCCCACAGCCTCCAGATCCGCCTGGGTGAAGGTGGCCTGGTTGGTCACGTCCAGGCCGCACATGGTCAGCGGGATACCGGCCTCAAACACCACTTGGGCGGCGTGGGGATCGGCATGGATGTTAAACTCCGCCGCCGGGGTGCAGTTGCCGCCCCTGGCCGCGCCGCCCATCATCACAATCCGGCGCAGATACTGCCCCAGATCCGGGTGGAGCGTCAGGGCGGTGGCCACGTTGGTGAGCGGACCTGTGGCAATGAGCTCCAGCCGTCCCTCCAGGGATAGGGCGGTGCGGTACAGGGCGTCCCAGGCAGGCTCGGTGGTCTGGGGAAACTGCTCCGGCAGAGGCAGCTCCACTCCGCCCAGGCCGTCCACTCCGTGGTAGGCGTAGCCGTGATGGACCGGCACCAGCCATGGCCGGTCCGCCCCCCGGTACACCGGGTAGGACGTGCCCATCAGCCGGTTCAGCCGCAGGGCGTTGCGATAGGTCTTCTCCGGCTCCACATTGCCGCACACTGTGGACAGGGCCACCAGCTCCAGCTCCGGCAGGGCGTTGGCGCAGAGGATGGCCGCGGCGTCGTCAATGCCGGGGTCACAGTCCAGCCAGATGAAATAAGGTTGTTCATTCATAGGTCTTCACCGCCTCCACAAGCAGGTCTACAAAGCCCTGCCGGTCCAGGTCCAGGATACAGCGGGCATTGGGGGCATATTCCTCGTCGGTGCCGGGCAGCGCCCCTACGGTGGCGCCCCGACAGTACTCCCCGGCGGTCTCAATCTGCACATACATGGGCCGGATGGTGAACAGCTCCGGCCGGATCAGTACAGCGGCTGCCACCGCGTCATGGACCGGCGCGCCGGTATAGCCGATGTTCCGGTGGAAAATGTAGAAAAAGTCCAGCCACTGGGCCACCACCCGGGCCACCTCCCCCTTCAGGCCGCGGATGCGCTCGATGTCCGCCTGGGTGATCAGGGCCTTCAGGGTGACGTCCAGCCCCGCCATCAGAATGGGCACTCCGGAGCGGAAGACGATGTCTGCCGCCTCAGGGTCCACCAGAATGTTGAACTCTGCAGCAGGGGTCCAGTTGCCGTGGCCCAGGCCCCCGCCCATCATGGAGATCTGCTTGATTTTGGGCTTCAGCTCCGGGTGGGCCAGCAGCAGGGCCGCGGTGTTGGTCATGGGCCCGGTGGAGACAATGGTCACAGACTCGTCGCTCCTGGCCAGGGTTTGGGCCATGAGCTCCACTGCGGTGAGCCCGCACAGGGCCACCCCGGGCTCCGGCAGGCAGGGGCCGTCCAGGCCGGACTGGCCGTGGATGTTGGAGGCGGGCATGGGCCGGCCCACCAGGGGCTTGGGGCTGCCCATGGCAATGGGCGCCTGCAGGTCGATGAGGGTGGCCACCCGCAGGGCGTTGTAGGTGGTCTTTTCAATGGTCTGGTTGCCGCAGCTGGTGGTTACCCCAAGGATCCGCAGCCTTCGGCTGGCGTGGGCCAGAACCATCATAATGGCGTCGTCGTGCCCGGGATCGCAGTCCAGCAGCACGGGAATGGGTCGTTCTTCCATGGCGTTTCCTCCTGTGTTACAGGGTTTTGAGAACCTCCTCCAGGGAGGGGATGGAGTCCGCTGCCCCCGGGCGCTGCACCGCCAGGGCCGCGGCGGCGGAGGCCAGGGTCATGGCATAGGCCGCGTCCGCTCCGTCGCTGAGGGCGGCAAGCAGGAAGCCGGTAAAGGTATCCCCGGCAGCAGTGGTATCTACGGCCGTGACCCGGCGGGCCGGGATAAACAGGGACAGCTCCCCCTTGCGATACAGGGCGCCATCAGTGCCCAGGGTGAGTATCAGCTCCAGCTGGGGCCAGCGGCGCAGCAGCTCGGCGGCAATCTCCTCCGGGTCCTCCCTGCCGGACAGGGCAGCGCCCTCAGTCTGGTTCACCAGCAGCCAGCGCACCAGCTCCAGCGGGTACTCCCCTACCTCCGGCCCCATGGGGGCGGCGTTAAAGGCGACGTCCATGCCCCGCGCCGCCGCGGCGCGCATCAGCTGGGGGATGCAGTTGGTCTCATTTTGCAGCAGCAGCACGTCCCCGGGGCCAAAGTGGACAAGCACCCGGTCGATCAGCTCGGGCGTGAGGCCGTGGTTGCTGCCGGGATAGAGCACAATGCAGTTCTGCCCGCTCCGGTCCACCTGGATCACTGCGTGGCCGTTGGGCAGCTCGGTGTGATAGATGTAGCTGCAATCCACCCCGCTCTCGGCCAGACGGGTGCGCAGAAACCCGCCCTCCGGACCGATCAGCCCGGCATGATAGACCTCTGCCCCGGCCATGGCCAAGGCAACAGACTGATTGAGCCCCTTGCCGCCGCAGCCCTTTTCATAGGCAGTGCAGGGGGCGGTCTCTCCGGGGCGGACAAACCGGGGCAGATGGTAGACGTGGTCAATGTTCAGGGAGCCGAAGTTTAAAATCTTCATGCCAGTACCTCCTTGTATGCATTTATCTGTAAAAGAGCCGGATAGAACGAAAACAGACAACAGCCGGCCCGCCCCAGGCGCCTGCCGCACAGTGACGCGGACAGGCCGACCGGTGTACCAGTGTTGTCTGTTTACGCTGCCAGACTCAGCCCGCGCTGCGGGTGGTCTGGTGGTCGGGGGCTTCAATCCGGCGGATATCCGCACCCAGGCCGCGGAGCTTTTCAATCATGCACTCATAGCCCCGCTCAATATAGTGGACATCCTCTACCAAGGTGGTGCCGTCGGCAGCCAGGCCGGCAATGACCATGGCAGCGCCGGCCCGCAGGTCGCAGGCCTTGACCGCACAGCCGTGGAGCTGCTCCACGCCGTCGATCACGGCAACCTTGGTGTCAACCAGGATGGAGGCGCCCATCCGGGCCAGCTCCGCACAGTAGCGGAAGCGGGTGTCATAGATGCCCTCGGTGATGATACTGGTGCCCTTGGCCAGAGCCATGCACACCGCCACCTGGGACTGCATATCTGTGGGGAAGCCGGGATAGGGCATGGTCTTGACGTTGGCGCGGCGGAGCCTGCCGGTGCTGACCACACGGATGGCATCGTCGTACTCGGTAACCCGAGCGCCCATCTCCCGCAGCTTGGCGCTGATGCAGTCCATGTGCTTGGGGATCACATTTTGCACCAGCACGTCGCCGCCGCAGGCCGCAGCCGCCGCCATATAGGTGCCGGCCTCGATCTGGTCGGGAATGATGGAGTAGGCGCCGCCGTGAAGGCTGCGCACGCCCCGGATCTTGATGACGTCGGTGCCTGCGCCGGAGACCTTGGCCCCCATGGCGTTGAGGAAGTTGGCCAGGTCCACAATATGGGGCTCTTTGGCCGCGTTTTCAATGACCGTGGTGCCGTTGGCCAGCACTGCGCCGATCATAATATTCATTGTAGCGCCCACAGACACCACGTCAAGGTTCACCCGGGCGCCTACCAGGCCGCCCTCGGGAGCGGTGGCAATGACGTAGCCGTTGACCAGGTCCACGTTGGCGCCGATGGCCTCAAAGCCCTTGATGTGCTGGTCAATGGGCCGGGGGCCGAAGTTGCAGCCGCCGGGCAGGGCCACCTTGGCGTGACCGAACCGGCCCAGCTGGGCGCCGATGAGATAGTAGGAGGCACGAATCCGCCGCACCAGCTCAATGGGTGCCACAGAATCGGTGACGCGGGTGCAGTCAATTTCAATAATATTGGGGCTGAGCCGGCGAATCCGGGCGCCCATTTCGTCCAGGATTTCAAGCAGAAGACGGATATCGGAAATATCGGGAACGTTGTCGATCCGGCAGGTGCCCTTGACCAGGAGTGTGGCCGGCAGAATGCCCACGGCAGCATTTTTGGCACCGCTGATCTGCACGGTCCCCTGCAGCGGCTTGCCGCCGCGAATCATATATTTTGTCATAGTTGATTTACCCTCGCAGGAAGAATTTCTGTCGATTGCGCAGGAAACACTTTGGTAACTTTTGTATTATAGCATAAAAAGGCGGAATTGTAAAGAATAAATTATGTTAACGATTCAGGTTATCCGCCGCAGCCCCTTGGGATAGTGGTTTTTCAGCCGGCCGCCGGAGCCCTTGCCCCAGCCGATGGACTGGCCGCCCACCCGCACAAGGGTCCAGCCCTGCGCGTCAGACGCCAGCTCCCGGCCCGCCAGATAATCGGCGGTGCGGGGGTCCTCCGGCTCCAGGTCCAGGACGGAGGCCGCCTCCGCCAGATACAGCGCCAGCCCGTGGGCAGGCAGCAGCCGGTCCTTGCGCAGGGTGCCAAGCTCCAGACCGGGGCGCAGCACCTTCAGCCCCGCCAGCTCCGGCAGCTCCGCCGGGGCCAGATACCAGGTATCGCCAAAGCAGACCGGCAGGCCTTCGGGCAGCACCGCCCCCAGGTCTGCAAGCTGGGACGCCGCAGACTTCGGCAACGACCGGGCCTTGGCCGGCCGTGGGCCCTCCGCCCGGGTCTGCCCTGCCAGGCGCAGCACCGCGGCAAAATGTCCCTCACCGGAAAGCCGGTGGGGCCACAGGCGGAAGGTATCTGCAAGCCGGGGGCTGCCACCCTCTAGCCAGTCCGGCCGCCCCGGGGCAAACCAGGGGGCGGGCAGGTGCTCCACAGACAGGTCCGGAAAGGTGTCCAGCAGGAACTGGACGCTGCCCTCGTCCTCCTCCGGTGCGAAGGTGCAGGTAGAGAACACCAGTCTGCCGCCAGGCCGTAGCATCTGCACCGCGGAGCGGAGAATCTCCCGCTGGCGCTGGGCGCACATCTGCACGGTTTCGAGGCTCCAGTCCTCGCCGGCGGCGTCTGTCTTGCGGAACATGCCCTCACCGGAGCAGGGGGCGTCCACCAGGATTTTGTCAAACCAGCCGGGAAAGCGCTGCGCCAGACGGGCGGGGTGCTCGTTCAGCACCAGGGCGTTGCAAACCCCCATCCGCTCGATATTCCCGGAGAGGATTCTGGCCCGCTTCGGGTGGATCTCATTGCACACCAGCAGCCCCTGCCCTGCCATCCGGCCGGCAATCTGGGTGGTCTTGCCTCCCGGGGCAGCGCACAGATCCAGCACCCGCTCGCCGGGCCTGGGATCCAGCAGCGCCACCGGCGCCATGGCGCTGGGCTCCTGGAGATAGTACACCCCCGCCTCATGCCAGGGATGCAGACCGGGACGGGCGGCAGGGTCATAATAAAAGCCGTTTTCCTCCCAGGGCACCGGCCTGAGACCGAAGGGCAGCAGCGCCGGGTCCACCCGCTTGCGGGGGTTCAGCCGCAGGCCCACCGCCCGGGGCAGAGACAGGGCCGCGAGAAAATCAGGATACTCCGCCCCAAGCAGGGTGTTCATCCTGGAAAGAAACGCTTCGGGAATCACTTTGGGTTCTCCTTTCAAAGCACGCTTTTTTTATTATATCATGTCTGACCGGGTTCACGCAAGCAGAAACAGGAAAAAACGTAAAAGAATCCCGTGATTTCCCGCCGCTTTTCACGGAATTCGCCTGCAACCCGGGCTTCAGGGCGGGGTGACACAGAAAATTTACAAATCAATGGTTGACAATCGGATATTTCATGCTATAATACGTTTAGCACTCAGAAATAAAGAGTGCTAATTCCGGGCGTTTTTTGTCGCCCCTTGGGTTGTAATATATTTTTAAGGAGGCTATCCTAATGACTTTAAAACCCCTGGCTGACCGTGTGCTGCTGAAGGCAACACAGGCCGAAGAAACCACCAAATCCGGCATCATCCTCTCCACTGCCAACAAAGAGAAGCCTGTGATCTCCGAGGTTGTCGCTGTAGGCCCCGGCGGGATCGTAGACGGCAATGAGGTGAAAATGACCGTGAAGCCCGGCGACAAGGTCGTTGTGGCAAAATATGCCGGCACCGAGGTCAAGCTGGACGGCGTGGAATACGCCATCGTCCGCCAGAGCGATATCCTGGCAATCGTAGAATAATTTAGGAGGCAATCACAATGGCAAAGCAAATCGTTTACGGCGAAGAAGCCAGAAAGAAGCTGCAGGCTGGTGTGGATCAGCTGGCAAATACTGTGAAGGTCACCCTGGGCCCCAAGGGCCGCAACGTGGTGCTGGGCAAAAAGTACGGTGCTCCCCTGGTCACCAATGACGGTGTCACCATCGCCAAGGATGTGGAGCTGGAGGACGCTTTTGAGAATATGGGCGCGCAGCTGATCCGTGAGGTTGCCACCAAGACCAACGACGTAGCCGGCGACGGCACCACCACCGCCACCCTGCTGGCCCAGGCCATCACCCGCGAGGGCCTGAAGAACGTTACCGCCGGCGCCAACCCCATGGTCATGCGCAAGGGCATCGCCAAGGCTGTGCAGACCGCTGTGGAGGCCATCAAGGCCAACAGCCAGGACATTAACGGCTCTGAGGACATCGCAAGAGTAGGCGCCATCTCCTCCGGTGACGAGGAAGTGGGCAAGCTGATTGCCGAGGCCATGGAGAAGGTCACCTCCTCCGGCGTGATTACCATTGAGGAGTCCAAGACCGCCGAGACCGGTCTGGAGGTTGTGGAAGGCATGCAGTTTGACCGGGGCTATATCTCCCCCTACATGGTCACTGACACCGACAAGATGGAAGCCGTCATTGACGACCCCTATATCCTGATTACCGACAAGAAGATCTCCGCCATCCAGGAGATTCTGCCCGTGCTGGAGAAGATCGTCCAGGCCGGCAAGAAGATGGTCATCATCGCCGAGGATGTGGAGGGCGACGCCCTGGCCACCCTGCTGGTGAACCGTCTGCGCGGCACCTTTACCTGCCTGTGCGTCAAGGCCCCCGGCTTTGGCGACCGCCGCAAGGAAATGCTCCGCGACATCGCCATTCTCACCGGCGGCACCTACATTGCCTCCGACCTGAACATGGACCTGAAGGACGTGGACGTGGCTGATCTGGGCCGTGCCCGTCAGATCAAGTCCACCAAGGACAACACCACCATCGTGGACGGCATGGGGGATCCCGCTGAGATCCAGGCCAGAGTCCATGAGATCCGGGCCGCCATTGAGGTGACCACCTCTGACTACGACCGCGAGAAGCTGCAGGAGCGGCTGGCCAAGCTGGCCGGCGGCGTGGCGGTCATCCGCGTAGGCGCGGCCACCGAGGTTGCCATGAAGGAGCAGAAGCTCCGCGTGGAGGACGCCCTGAACGCTACCCGCGCTGCTGTGGAGGAGGGCATTGTGGCCGGCGGCGGCACCGCCTACGTCAACGCCATCCCCGCGGTGGAGAAGCTCATTGCCAAGCTCTCCGGCGACGAGAAGACCGGCGCTGCGATTATCGCCCGGGCCCTGCAGGCTCCTGTGCGCCAGATCGCCGAGAACGCCGGCGTGGACGGCTCTGTGATTTTTGAGCGGATCAAGAACAGCCGCAAGCAGGGCTTCGGCTACGACGCCTACAAGGACGTCTTTGTGGATATGATCCCCTCCGGCATTGTGGATCCCACTAAGGTGACCCGCAGCGCCCTGGAGAACGCCGCCTCCATCGCCGCCTCTGTGCTGACCACCGAGTCTCTGGTGGTGGATAAGCCCGATCCCCAGGCGGACGCTGCCATGGCCGCAGCTGCGGCCGGTGCCGGCGGCGGCATGGGCGGGATGTATTGATCCCCCTGCTGCCGATGATACGCAAGCCTTGGCCTGCCGGTTCTTCGGAACCGGCAGGCTTTTTTCTCCGGCCCTTGACAGAACCTTTCTGCCCTGTTATAATTGAGTCACAACCCGGCGCAAGCCCGGGAATGAATGGGAGGAGAGACTATGAAAAAGCTGTTTGCCATCCTGTTGGTGCTGGCGCTGGCAGTGGGCCTTTGTGCCTGCGGTGACAGTGACAGCGTCAAATTCCGGAACGATCTGGACGCTGAGGTAAAGGGCGTGTTTGTCAGCCCCAGCAGCGAACTGGAGGATTGGGGCGAGAGCGTGAACTATGCGCCGATCCGTTCCGGTTCCTCAGTCAACATCGACTTCGACCGCTTTGCCGTGGAGGGCGAAACCCTGTACGACGTGGGCGCTGTGGATGAGAACGAGCTGAACTATGACATCTACGAAGTCCCCCTGCAGGTGGGCGACACCATGGCCCTGTCTGTGGACGGCGAGGCTGCAATCCTCACCGTGACCGACAAGGACGGCGCCGTGAAGACCTACGAGGGCTATGCCTACGACCCCGCCGATCTGGAAGGATAAACCTGTGCCTGCAAAAGGACCGATATCCAATTGGATACCGGTCCTTTTGCTTTGCCCGGGCAGCCGACCTTCATTTCCAGCTTAGGGCGGATTGTCCTCTTGCATCTTTTCGCCGCAAATGGTATAATTTCTCACACAGCGCGTAACCGCACATCGGTTTGCGGTGAAAAGGAGGAATTCGATGTATTGTTCTCAGTGTGGACGCCAAGTTCCCGACAATGCCAGATTCTGTCAGGGCTGCGGACAGCAGCTGACGGTTCCTGTGGCCCAACAACCCCTGCGGGCCCAGCCCGCTCCACAGTCTTCCGGACAGCCAACGCCAAAGAAGCAGGGCGGCAAAATTGCCCTGATGATTGCCCTTTCTCTGGTGTTAGTGGGCGGCATCACCGCCTTGGTGGTATATCTGCTGGGCGGCGGGAAGCCCGCTGACAGCATCGAGATGCAGCGGCCAGGCGCGGTCAGAACCGACACCGAGACCTGGGAGGCCTGCTTCCAGGCGGCGCAGAAGCTCCAGGACGAGGGCCGATACGCAGAGGCCGTGGATCTCTACAGCCAGGCCATTGCCATTGACAACGCCCGCTCAGAGGCCTATCAGGGCCGAGCCCGGGCCCGGCTGCAGCTGTACGATGCCTCCCCCGACAGCGCACTGCTCCAGAGTGTGCGGGAGGACTACGAGACCTGCATCTCCCTGGAGCCCGCGGTGCCGGACAACTACCGGGATCTGGCAGACGTCTGTCTGCGGGAGGGCGACCTCAGCGCTGCCGTGCAGGTGCTGCAGGACGGCTACCGGACCAGTGAGGACGAGACCCTGCTTGACCGGCAGGCGGAGCTCTACGACAGCTTCGGCGCCGTCCAGGTGACTATGGAGCAGCTGGACTACGTTTACACCGGCGCGCAGACCGGCGCAGAAACCATGCTGCACTATATGCTCCCCCATGTGACAGGCGAGGGGCAGGGCATTGACCGAATCAACGAGGCCCTGTACGCCGACTACCTGGACTTCTGCAGCGCAGGCGAGGCCTATATCGAAACCATCCCTGAGGATGCAGAGTTCTGGGACTATGACCGCCCCCGCCACGCCTGGATGTATCCCTATCTGAAAAACGACGCGCCGGATGCCAACTTCTTCCCGGGCGAGGTCACGGCAGAGGTCTCTTACAACGCCAACGGTGTCCTTTCCATCCTGTTCACGGGGCACTACGTGTTTGACTACCACTGCGAATACGGTATGACCTTTTCCCTGGTGACCGGGGAGCTGCTGTCCTGGACGGAACTGTTTCCGGACAGCTGTGACCTGATATCCGACACCGCCTACAATGAGATCGTCTATCAGCGGGACAATTCCGGCGCCATGATCACCACATTCCTGGACCAGGCGCTGGAGGACTTCCGGCCCGAGACGCTGGATTATTTTCTGGACAGGGACGGCCGCCTGGTTCTGCTGACGCCCCGGCTTGCCGCGGGAGACGGCACGGTATGGAACACGCGCATTTCCTGTGACCAGTGGGTGCCGGCAATTGTGGTGCTGCGGCCCGGCCAGGTCCCCGTCAGCATCCAGCAGAAGGACCATTCCATCTATGCCGATAATGGCGCGCTGTACTGCCAGGCGGTCTATGACCTGCCCCAGCTGGAGGGCAGCGACGCCCAGGTGGAAGCAATCAATGCAGCGCTCTCCGCCCGCTATGAGCGCTATGTGGATGGGCTCATGGACATTGCCCCCTCTCTGGACACCAGCAATGCCCCGGAATACAACTATATGGACAGCTGTTATTCCGAAGTAACCTGGAACACCGGCGGCATTGTCTCCTTCCGTTACCATTCGGAGTGGTACATGGGCGGCGTGTTTGTAGGCGGCATCGACGGCGCTACCTACAATGTGGAAACCGGCGCCCGTGCCAACCTGTCTGACCTGTTCACCACGCCCTCTGACCAGGTGCTTTCGGTCATCCGTGACAGGATTTATGAGCACGTCAAGGACGCCGCGATCGTGGAAGACCTGCGCGCTGCCGTCAACGAGTACAACGAGGACAACCTGCCCTACTACATCTCGGCAGAAGGCGAGCTGGTGGTCTGTCTCGATCCCTATGTGCTGACCTACGGCATGGCAGGCCCCCAAGAGATTTTCACCGGTCTTTATATTGATCGATAGCGCTTCCTGGAATGCGCCGGGTCCCGGGCAGCACCTTCATGAGGAAACGCACTGTTTTCAGGCAGCACTCCCGCGGGAGGAACCTGCTCTCCCCTGCCCTTTCACAGTGCCATCCGCGTCTTGACCGGCAAAGGGCCTTTCGGCGTCCGCAACAGACCTACACCGTCGGGCTGCCGCCCCGGACAGGCGCGCAAAAAGCTGCATCCCGCAACTGCGGAATGCAGCTTTTTTATCAGGGCACGCGGACTCATGCCAACAGGGACGGTTCTCGCTGTCACGTTTTTATGTTAACTTGCGTGACGCGGAAACCGTCCCTGATGTTATGACCGTCCATAATGTTAACAGCTTGGCAAAGCCTTCCGATCTGTCATTTGTGTCCCTTCTTCTTTGTTTCATCCTCCTGCAGGCGGGCCTTGTATTTGCGGCGCAGCCGGAGGGTATTTCGCAGCTCCCGGGGGTCCAGGAGGAAAAAAACGATGCTGAGGGCAAGCCCCAGGCCTGTCAGGACCGCGGAAGTCACAAGCGCCGCCGAAAGGTTCCTCCTGCAAAGGGCAAGATGATCCTCAACTGTAGCGTAGGTCTTTTTCCCAGAGGACAGCGCGACGATCTGATCCCGGAGGAGCCCGGTATGAAGCTGGGCTGTCAGGCGGTCCCCGGAGGATAGGCTTCCGGCGTGAATGTCCTGCTGTAGTTCCTTGGAGAAGAAGGCCGCAACACGGTATTGGACCCCTTCGGAGGTCTCAATCACCAGATCGCGTCCGTATCTTCCGCTGCCTTCCCACCAGCTGTCGGCGTAAGCAAACTCCACCGGCCCTTTTGTCGGGCGGTACATGCGAAACAGCACCAGGCCCACAAGCAGCAGCGAGATTGCCAGGCAAATCAGTACCGGCGAGGCGGCGGTGAGAAGCTGCCGACGCAGACGGCGGGACTGCTTTTGCAGATGCTGTTTCGTTTTCTTGCGGTTTTGCATGGGAACACTCCTTTACGTAAACAGGGCGGCCAGGGCAAGGAGGACGGCAATCACAGCAAAGCAGAGGGACACACCGATGGCCTGTTTTGTGTCCACATTGGACCAGTTCACCTTGCCGGGCGTCATCCTCCAATGGGCGATGCAGCGTTTTTCTTGCACGTTTTTATCGCATTATTTCTTCCTTTTCCGGTGGAATCGGGCAGAGGGAAGCTCGAGATCGGAGAGCAGATAATGGTCCTGCCAGAAGAACCGGCGGTAACGGCGGGAGTAACGCTCCGGGTGCCGGGCGGTGCGGATCATGCCGATATCGACCCAAACCATCGTTGCCGCGAACAGCAATAGAAAGGGGCCATAGATTCTGGTCTCCCGGTTGCTCAGTGCCTTGGACTGCGCAAAGGTCAAAACGTCCTCACCGGTCCGGCAGCGGAGTGCAGCAATGGAGCGCAGTCCGTGATAGAGATAGACGTCGTAGAGCGTTGTTCCGTCACACAGAAGCTTCGGATCTGCGCCTACCCGCTTCGTGTTCATGTCCAGAGAGTAGGTCTCGCCGTCGGAGGCAGTCAGATCCCAGTCGCCCTTGTGCTCCTGATAGTCCGAGAAGGAGAGAACCAGGTGATCGGTGGTCACCGCAGTCTCAGCAGGCGTAAAATAATCATATACCATCCAGCAGGTCAGCCCTACTATGAAGATGGTCAGCAGCTGTGTGACGACAAAGAGGAACCAGCCGTCGGGCTGGGGAACGTTGTGGTTGTAAGGGTCCCAGCCCCGAGGGGCGTCATTCGTCCACTGGGTTTTTTGCAGACGCCGGGACAGGGTCAGAAGGAAGTCCACGCGGTTTCGGTTCTCGGCATCGATGAGAATGCGGCGGCTGCCTGCCTTGATCCAGAGGTCGTGGCCGGCCAGGGCCTGCTTGAACCTGGGCTTGGAGACAGGAGCGACGTCTTCATAGGAAACACGCTTCACCAAGCCGAGGAGATTGCTGTGGGTAAAGCCCTTGGCGTCATATCGGACCCAACAGTTACAGTAGGCCAGCTCCAGAATCCAACCCAGAGCGGCAAAGGCCAGGAAGACCAGGCCAAGCCATTTTCCCTGCCAGAGCAGGAGGGCCGTCGGAATGCAGAAGATTGCCGAGAGCATCCCTGCCATGGCAACAAAGAAGGGCTGGCTCATGAGCTTCTCCCCCTCCGCGGCTGTGCGCTTCGCCTTTTTCACAAAGCATAAGGCAGTCAGCAGCAGGGTCAGCAGAACCGGGAGCAGTGCAAGAGGTTTCATTGTGTTCTCCTTTCCGAAAAAGAAAAACCCACACACGCTTGCGTGCATGAGTCTCGTGTTTCAGGGCGCACCGGCAGCGAAGCTGCGGGTTGACGGCAGGCCCCCGTCCGGAAGGACGGTACTACTCCCTCGTGGGTATTCAAGATTGTAGAAGTATTATATCACATCCCGGCCCCCTGTCAAGAGGGCCGGGACAATTATTTCTTATGGGGCAATTTTTGCCCATGGTTGTTTGACACTATCGGAATACACAAGCTATTATTCCCAGTCAATTTTCAAGTAATACGGTTCATAGGCACCGTCTTCAAGACTGTATCCGTTCAGGTACCGAACCCGGAGCCTGATCGGGTCATAGGCAAAAACAGTGTAATCATAACTCGAATGAATTGGGCCGAAAGGACCGTCACCGCGCGATGTATATGGAGCATAGCCCTTGTAAGAGTAGAACAGGCAAGTCCACGGACCCTTCTGAATTGTCAGAAGATCATATGACTCTGAAGAATGCGCTTCCATAACATTGTTTGCGCGTTCGACCTCTTTTTCAAACTCGGTTGTATCCAGAGACCACTCCGCATAAACATCATATGTTTCATCAAAACCAGGAAGATAGCGATAATGGTATAACGGACTCCCTTTCGTGGGTGCCCAGAGCGGAAACAGATCCTGCAGCATCGGGCTCCTGGATGCGATGCAATCCGCGTCAAAGCGCCGATAGTCCCCGATATCGCCTGTCTCTGAACGATTTACAATTCCAATGGAAAAGAACAAGCTTGGCAACAGGCATAGCACGCATAGAATTGAGGCGACCTTCCGCAGCTTATGCAAACCCGTGCGCTTGCTGTGCAGGAGAGGAAGGGTCAGTGTCAGAACCGCAGGAATCAAGAGCACCAGCGTCAATACCCTAGCAAGCGTGGAACCTTTGGGATAATGATAGTCCATACAGCTAATCCAGACAATGGCTGCACAACCCAACAGCTCTGCCAAGGCCAGCAGCAGTGGAACCACTCTGCAAAACAGCCGATACGCCAGCTCGTAGGAATTGAGTCTCGGCTGTTCCGCCGGGATCGGCACTTGATCGGCCACGGCAGAAAGCGCGTCACTCAAGCTTCGGATGCTGGTCTCGGCATCGGCAGGAATCGACAGCAGTACATTCAGCAGTTTCTGTTCCTCGGCTACAGTATCTCTTTTCCGTTCCTTGACTGCTTGGACCAAACCGGGAATCACGGACGGTTCTGCTTGCATTTCCCGGATCTCCGCCACCGCAAAGCCGTACTTTCGCAGTACAACAATATCCTTCAGCACGGCAACGTTTTCCTCAGAAAAATCGTAAGAGCGCCGTCCGAGATAGTTTTCGGTATACTCCGGCGTAACCAATCCCTCTTCGATGTAATACCGCACCGCTCGGTCTGTCAACCCGGTTTGCTCGCAAACAGTCTTCATTTTCATTGGTGAATCCCCCCTTCGAGAGGAATCATACACTTTTACGTTGGGTAAAAGTCAAGTCTTTTAAGATATTTATTCTTCAAAATACTCTCATTTGTTCGCTTTGTGACTCGTTCAATCTCATGTTTTTCATTGAAGGTTTGCTGCTCCAGTATTGCCTGGCTGCCGCAACGTTTGCATTGAGTGAGTCTTCAGACAGATTGATGAATTCTGCCCAGATTTCACTACCATGGGGATAAGTGGTAAAAATTCGGCGCTCTGTCATTTTTTTCGCATAGGCAATTGCCGCTTCACGGTCCCGCAGGCTTCTGTAGAACAGAATATGCTTTTCCGCTTCGTCCACATATTCGGAAAAAGCGGATCGGAACTGATGCTCATTTTCATAAACCAGCAGACCCTTTACTCGGCTGCCATTTACAGCATAATCAAAGCTGAGATATTCCCGCAGCGGGGATTTCCATAGAAAATGCATTGCCACGTTCAGATACGTTCCCTTTGCTGCAGAGGGCTGAAACTCAACCACGGTAAAAAACCAACCGTTGTCGTCAATAAAGCACCTGGATCGGCCTTTCTGGAATACGCCGAGTGGGATCAAGTGTTCCCGCGCTATTTCCTGAATGATCTGATTATGGTCCATCTTTATTCCATTCTCCTTTGCGTTACGGACCTATTCCTGTGGTACCGAAACCAACACAGGCTCCCTGTAGACAGCGTGATCCTCCTCGTCAAACTCCCAGAGAGTATGCCAACATTGAAAGGCGTAGTTCCCGGGCGGTGGGCCGAAGCAGGAGAGCAGGTCCCGGCGTGCGAAAATCTCCCGGCTTTGGGCTTTGGTGAAACAGGGCGGGAGCTCTGCAATCGCCTGCTGAAATTGGATCACTTGTTCCGGCGTGAGTCTGAGCAAACCGGTACTGACAGCGGGACGGTCCACGAAGGGCGCTTGCTGAAAGCGCTGGGCGTCTTTGGGGTGTTCTTCAACACAGCTTCTTTTGTCAATGAGGTACTGAAATCTGACACAGCAATCATTTGCTTCCTCCTGTGCCGTAGCGTTGATACAGGTCGATCCGGTACAGGCAGTCCGTCTCTGCGGCGGCCAGGAAGCGCGGCAGATCCACGTCGTCGATGTGGAGGGTTTCCTCGGATTTGTTTCGGGTGCCTGCCCAGGTTTTGCAGAGCCAGACGCACTTGGCGTTTCGGGCGCTCCGCAGGGCATGGATCTGCCGGGAAAGCTCGATCAGCTCCTCCGCATCCGCCTTCCCGGTCCCAAAGGGCGAATCGCAGTCGCAGGGCCGGGTGGTCAGCCGGAAGTCCGCCTCGTCTCGTTCAATGGACAGGCCCAGCGCCTGTTTCGTTCCTGGCCGGATGAAAAACCGGGAAAAGGCACTGCGCTTTTGGTAGTCCGTAGGCGAGATTTCCTTGTTGACCGCCCCATAGAGCATATAACACACAGGATGTTTCCTTTCAACAGCAATGTGATGCTTTTGTATTTTATCATGCAGCGCGTCAGAAATCAAATCCTATGAACGTTCTTTCTAAAAAAATACCCCGTACCCTTGTTTGGATACGAGGTATTCTTTCGTGTCATCTTAACTTAATGACATTGTCTGTTCACATGTACCTTCTTTTTTCAGCTCCAACCGTTGTCTGCGCCGAATGCCCTGAGCATAGCACGGTGTCGTCGGGGAGCGTAAAGATTCTCTCGACGATGCTTCGCCGCAGCTCGTGGAGATTGCCGCCAGGATACTGATCACTGCCGATGCTGCCCTTGAAGATCGTGTCTCCGACAAAGGCGACGCGGTCCTGTTCGGAGTAGTAGACGACCGAATCCGTCGTATGACCGGGCGTATAGATGACGCGCAGAGAAAACGACGGATGGACGGCAAGGCGGATCAGATCTCCGTCGTTCAGACGCTCCGCGCCGCGCACGAGAATGGCCGACCCGCACAGTGCCGACAGATTCCGCCCTGCGTCGAGCAGGTAGTCATCGGCGGTGTGATACGCCAGCACCGGAATGTCCAGCGCTGTGCGAAGTTCGTCTACCGCGCCGATATGGTCGAAGTGACCGTGTGTGAGAAGGATCTTCTCGATCACCCAGCCGTTTTCACGAATGAGGGAGAGAAGACCTCCGGCTTGTGCTCCGGGGTCGATGAGAAACCCGTGCTTCGTCTGATCGTCGATGTAGAAAAAGCAGTTCTCTGAAAAATAGCCCTTTACCGGAACCTGTGCGATCATACCGTCACCCAAATCTGCAGCCGTCCGGCCCGCAGCGCATGCCGCCCTCCGGGACGACCTGATCTTCTTCCATGACCTTCAGGAGCGTTTTCTTCATATCTTCAACACTGAGGGCGCCGGGGATCCCGTATTTCCCAACGACGAAGAAGGGAACCGCGTGGATGCCGTATCTTGCCGCCTCGCGTTCATCGAGGAGCACTTCCTCCCGGTACTGATCCGAGGTCAAAAGCGCCCTGACTTCGTCCGCGTCCAAGCCGCAGTCCTCGCCGATCTGCTGCAGCAGTTTTTGATCTGCCAGCTCTTTGTTGTCTGTGAAATACGCCTTGAACAGCGCCTCGATCACCCGGTCTGATGCTTCCGGGCCTTTGCTCTGCGCAAGCTTTGTCAAACGGTGCGCGTCCATCGTGTTTGTGAACAGCGTCGTTGCGTATCTGAAATCAAGGCCTTCGTCTCTGCCCATCTGAGAGATATGCTCGATGGACCGGGCGGCATGCTCCATCGACAGTCCGTATTTGCGGGCAAATCGCGTCAGAGTATCGCCCGTCGCGTGCTCGCCTGCGGAGGGGTCGAGCTGAAACGCCTTCATCTCCAGTTCTACGTCGCCGATCTCCGGAAGCTCCGAGATCGCCTTCTTCAATCTCGCCTCTCCGATGTAGCAGTAGGGGCATGCATAATCCGACCAGTATGTGATTTTCATGGGAATCCTTCTTTCCTGCTCATAATAGAATGTGTTCTATTAACTGCTTGACAGTATACACCCTTTGTGCTAAAATGTCAATAGTAATCGAACAAATTCTATTAGGAGGATGCCTATGCCGAGAAAAAGCGGAAGACCGCCGAAGGCCGACGCAGAGGCCAGCCGTCAGCAGATCATCGACGCGGCGATCAAAATCATCAGGGAAAAGGGCGCGGACGCGGTTACCGTTCGCAATGTATGTCAGGCAGCGGACGTCAGCACCGGTACGTTCTATTTCCATTTTCAGAACAAGGACGACCTGCTCATGGTGTTCCTCCGTGAAATGCCGTTTGAAACCTGCGAGCTGACGACGCCGATCCATGAGCCTGCGGCCAGATCCGTGGAGCTGTATCTGCTGCTGATCCATCGGTACATGGAGCTGGGGCTCGATTTTATGAAGAACTTCTATTCCACCGGAAACAAGCCGCTTTCTGCCTATCTCGGCGAACACGAGGGCGTGTTTCCGAAGGGTACGGTCATGGCACGGAATGAAGCGGATCTGCTTCTTGCGAAACAGGCAGGTGTGATCAAAGCGAATGCCGACGCGCATCAGATCTGTATGGATATCTGCACGATTGTGAAGGGCTGCGTCTTTGAATGGTGCCTGACCGACGGCAGGATGCAGATCCGCGAAACACTCGGCCGGATTCTATCCGCTTACCTGCGAGAGTACATGGAATAAACAAAACCATCGCTGCGGAACGCCTGTCCCGCGCACGCCGACAGAGGCCGTTCAATGCTGGATGTTTTCGTGCAGCGCCTGCATGATCCTGGTCATGACCGGGCCCATGATCCGGCTGTGCGCTTCGAGCAGGCTGTGGTCGAAATTCGGCAGAACGCGGGGGTTCTCGTCGATCAGCAGCGTCAGCTCCTCGCCATCCCGGCACGGCTTCCAGTCCGGGAGCGCCGTTCCGGCGGGGTCGCCGGTCCGGGCAAAGCGCAGAAGGCTGCCTGCGCACAGCGCCTGGACCCGTTCGGACAGACCGGGGTCCGCCTGCGGCCCGTGGGGGTACTCCACGAGGTCAATGTTGTGGAAGAAATACGGGATATCGCTGCAGTGCCAGGGAGTATTCCCGCCGTCGATGGGCTGGTCCATGTTGAACAGATAGGACCAGGTGCAGTCGTTCAGGCGGCTGCGCGCGGCAATGTAGGGGATCTCCGGCCCACGGAAAATGAAGTCGAGCCGCAGCAGATCGACCAGATGCCGCTCCGGATAGGCCTTGCGGAACAGCGGGATCAGCTCGTCTGCGCCCTCCTGCCCTAGCATCTCCACAATCGCGTCCTTCTGCGCCTGCTCGCTCATGTTGGAGCGCTCATAGGGACTCGGCAGGAACGAGGTGAACTCGCCGAAGACGCTTCCCACCAGCAGCGGAATGTGCTTCGTCTCTTCCCGGAAGCCGTTCGCAACCGGCTCACCGAGGTAGAACGCGTTGGGATGCGGCCGGCAGCCCGTATACGCGCCCGCCTGCTCCAGCGCGGGCTTGACCTTCCCGTAGGCCTTGGCCAGCAGATGGTAGTCCACGGTTTCGAGCTCTTTGACAGAGGAGAGTCCGAGCTCTGACATCAAGGCTTCCGCCAGATCGCGGCCGCTGCCGACTGCGTCTGACAGCACAGGGCCGATCACACCGCTCATCACGACGCCCTTTGCATAGAGCCCATCCGCCGCCGGCGACTGCAGCAGCGTCGTGACCTTGGCGCCGCCGCCGGACTGACCGAATACCGTCACATTCTCCGGGTCGCCGCCGAACAGGGCGATGTTCTCGTGCACCCAGCGCAGCGCGGCGATGATGTCGTCTCCGCCGGCGTTGCCGGAGTTCGCGTATTCCTCGCCGTAGTCTGAGAGGTCAAAGTAGCCGAGGATGTTCAGCCGGTGGTTGATCGAGACGACCACCACGTCCCCCTGACGGCTCAGGTTTGCGCCGTCGTAGGCCAGATGCTCAATGGAGGAGCCGGCCTCATAGCCGCCGCCGTGCAGCCAGAACAGCACGGGGCGCTTTTTTTCGTCCGTGCCGGGGGTCCAGATGTTCAGATTCAGGCAGTCCTCGTCCATCGGCCAGAAGCGGTGCGGCACATGCAGCTCGCCGTTCGGCCGGTCGTTTGTGAGCAGCGGGCAGACGAAGCCGTAGTTGCTGGCGTCGAATACGCCTTCCCAGGGCTTGACCGGCTCCGGCGCGTGGAAGCGTCTGGCTTTGGCATAGGGGATGCCCTTGAAGATCAGCAGGCCGTCGTGCTCGTAGCCCTTGACGAGACCGCGTTCGGTCCGGATGAGGGCGGTGCCTGCATCGCAGCGGAATGTGTGTTTCATGCGGAAGTCCTCCTTGTTCAGCGCGGATCGCGGTTTATTTCGTATCCTGATTGTATCAGAAAAAATCAAAGAATGCAAGCGCGGCCTCCCCCTCGAAAATTGACAAATCCGGGGATCCGATTTATAATGGAAGAGGTCAGTGTCCCCTCGGGATAATATCAATCCATTTTCCAAATCGCCGATTTGGAAAACACCTTTCCTATTCCCTATTCCCTATTCCCTATTCTCTATTCACTCAAAAAAGGGGGCCGGCGTGTGAAGCACATCAAACGATTTTTTTCTTCCTGGATCAACCGCGTTGTGTTTCTGATTTTTGCGGTGCTGATCCCCCTGAACCTGCTGACGCTGGTCCTCGGCCAGAGGGTCATCGCGGACGCCGAGGCGCAGACCACCATGGAGATCCGGCACACGCTGGAGCTCTACCTGAAGCTGGCCGACGACGCTCTGGAGCGGGCGGACACCTATCTGGCCCTTCTGTCCATCGACGATCCGGACTATCTGCGTCTGCGGGACAAGCCGATCAACAACGAAGAGGAGCGCTACCGTCAGCTGCAGTCCGTGGTGGATCTGAAGGTGCGCCTGCAAAAGAGAAAGGAAGATGAGTTTCTGACCAGCGGACTGTATGCGTATTTCCCGGAAAAGGATCAGTTTGCGCAGAGTGATTACTACCGAAGCGCCCAGGTGCGCAGCCAGATCCTGGGAGCGATCGAGCTCGATCCGGACAATCCGTGGCGGCGGACACAGCTGATCTCCCTGGACGGCAGAGCCGCGCTCGTCAGCATGAGCCGGCACCGGGGCGTCTGGTACGGCGCCTGGATCGAGCTGCCGGGCTTCGCCTGGCAGATCCCGCTCGAGGAGGAGCGCATCCTTGCCTTTACCGACCGGGACGGCAGCGTCCTGTTTGCCACGGCGTCTGTGCCGGAGCAGCTCGAGCCGGACACAGAGCGGGTCAAGCTCGGAAAGCAAAGCTACCTGATCTCCACAGCCAGGGCCTTCTCCGGGGAGCTGTGCCTTATGGAGCTTGTGCCGGACCGGCAGATCAGCGGCTCACTGCCCTTTGCAATCCGTATGCTGCAGATCCTGTCCGTCGCGGCGCTGGTTGCCTTGCCGATCCTGCTGCTGGCGATCCAGCACTGGATGGTCGGCCCGGTCTCACGGCTTCACAAGGCCATCGGCATCGTGGAGGGCGGCGATCTGGACTACCGGATCCCGGAAAAGGAGCAGGGCACCGAGTTCAACCGGATCAACCGCAGCTTCAACCACATGATGGATCAGGTGGAGGAGCTGAAAATCAGCGTGTATGAGGAGCAGCTCAACTCGCAGAAGATCCGGATGGGCTTCCTGGCCCAGCAGATCAAGCCGCATTTCATTCTCAACACATTGAACATTCTCTACAGCTACGAGCAGGAGGAATACCCGCTGATCCAGAGGATGATCCTGTATCTGTCCAGATATTTCAGATATGTGGTCAACGCCTATCAGGATTTTGTCCCCCTCGGCCACGAGATGGAGCATCTGCGCAACTATTTCGAGATCCAGAAGGTCCGCTTTGTCAAAACCTTTGAGGCGGTTGTGGAATACGACGAGGATCTTTCCGACTGCCTGATCCCTCCGCTGCTGCTGCAGAGCTTCGCGGAGAACGCCATCAAATACGCGCTGGTGCCCGAATCACTTGTAGAGATCCGGGTGAGCGCCGAGAAAACCGAGGCCGGCCGGCTGCTTCTGCGGGTGACCGACACCGGAGCCGGCATCTCCGACGAGGTGCTGGAGAAAATCGAGGAATTTCGGAAGGACCGTACCTTCCGCCCGGGCCTGGGCATCGGCATCCAAAACGCCGTCGACCGGGTCGAGCTGCTCTACGGCGGCAGCGGCAGCGTGGCGTTGCGCAGACAAGAAACAGGCGGAACGGCGGTGGAGATCGCGCTGCCGATGATCACGGTGCACAGCCGGATCGGCGAGATCGGCGAAAGACCGCAGACACTGGAGGAGAAAGGAGCCCAAAGCGAATGAATGTGATTCTGGTGGACGACGAGGCCGTGGCGGTCAAGGCGCTGCAGCGGCGGGTGGACTGGAAGGGATACGGTGTAGAAGAGGTATCTATCGCATACTCCATGCAGCAGGCGCAGGAGCTGTTTTCCCAAAAGGACATTCAGGTGATGCTCTGTGACATCGAGATGCCGCAGGGGAGCGGGCTGGAGCTGTTTGCCTGGGTCAAAACCCACTATCCCGCGGTGGAGTGCGTCTTCGTCACCTGCCACCCGGACTATGAATATATGCGCAAGGCCATGCAGCTGGGCAGCGCGGACTATATCCTGAAACCCATCGACTATGAGGAGCTGGACCGGATTCTGGTTACCGTGACCCAGCGGCTTCGGAAACGAGCTGCGCAGCAGGTATCGTCCTCAGCAGGGAATGCCGACAGCAGCGTCCCGGCCCATGTGCTGGACCGGCTGGCCGACGAGGATCGGAGCCGTTCCGGCGAAAGCGCTGTCGCCACGGTGAAGGACTATATCCACAATCATCTGCAGGAGCAGATCTATCTGTCCAAGCTGGCCGAGCAGGTCTATCTGAACGAGCAGTATCTGGCCCGCCTGTTCAAGAAGGCGACCGGACTGTCTGTTCTGGAGTATATCACAGGGGAACGGCTGCGCCAGGCAAGGGAGCTGCTTTTGCGCACCGACTATCCGATCAACCGGGTGGCCGACAGCGTCGGCTACGACAACTACTCCTATTTTGCCCGCCTGTTCAAAAGGGAGACTGGCATGACGCCGCAGGAATACCGCCAACAGGGCGGCAGCCCCAACGAAACGCCCTATTTTTTGTAAGAATTGCACAAAAATGCCCTCTCATTTTTGACGTGATTGCGGAAAAAGTCAAAATCGTGCTAGAATCTGGTCCGAAAATTGCTATCCAAAAGCAGGTCGGATCGGTATAATGAATGCAGCAAACCGGCTTTTTCAACGAAAAAACACGGAAAAAAAATGGGAGGATATTTTTTATGAAAAAAGCTCTGGCACTTCTGCTTGCCGTTCTGATGCTGGCGACCCTGCTGGCAGGCTGCGGCGGCAACACCAACCCCGAAACCCCCGCCGCCGACACTTCGGCAGCCGACGGCGAACCCGCCGCCATCAACTTCGACGAGGAGCCCTATGAGGTCTCGATCCAGTTCGTCGGCCTGTTCGAGGAGAACAAGGACATCGCGAACGTCGAGGCCGCCCTCAGCGCCATCACCAAGGAAAAGATCAACTGCACCGTGGACATCGTTCCCGTGTTCATCGGCGACCTGCCCACCACCACCTCTCTGGGTGTTGCCGGCGACGAAAAGCTGGATATCGTTGTGGCCGGTCTGACCAGCCCCCTGGACACCATGGTGAACAACGAGATCCTGCTGCCTCTGGACGATCTGCTCGAGACCCGCGGCCAGGGTGTCAAGGCCGTGACCGAGCATGTGGCCGCCGCCCAGAAGATCAACGGCGTCACCTATGCCGTCAGCGGCTATCCCTATGCAGCCATGTCCGGCGGCTTTGTCTACAACAAGACCCTGGCCGATCAGTACGGCATTGACATGCACGACGGCATGACCGCCGAGGAGCTCACCGCAGCCGCCGCGAAGTGCGCGGAAAACGGCGTGTACTTCACCACCTTCGGCTCCAGCTCCCAGCTCAACTACAAGTTCCTCTGGGGCGGCGACTACTTCGGCACCGGTGGCGCCTTCGGCGGCATCCTGAACCCCGCCGAGTCCACTACGGTTGTGAACGTCTTTGACTCTCAGGAGTATCGTGACTACTGGAAGATGGTCAAGAGCTGGAACGACGCCGGCTATCTGCCTGCCGACCAGCTGACCGACACCACCTCCGTGCAGGAGTACTTCTCTCAGCAGCACATCTTCGGCACCTCCACCGCCTACACCCCCAGCCAGATCGCTGTCTGGCTCAACCCCAACTTTGAGACCGGCATCGTCCGCCTGGGCGAGCCCAGCATCTCCACCGCCGGCGCCGTTGAGTTCATGCTCGGCATCGCCGCCAACTGCAAGCGGCCCGACAAGGCCATGGATCTGATCAACCTGATCTACACCGACGCCGACGTTGCCAACCTGCTCCAGTACGGCATCGAGGGCACCGACTACGTGCCTGTGGAAGGCACCCAGAACGTCATCACCTATGACGGCACCGAAAACGCCGACCACAACAGCTACTACGCTTCCTTCGTGCACTACGGCGATCCCACCATGATCAAGATCGTCGCCCCTCTGACCGACAGCTTCTATGACGAGATCAAGGCCTTCGAGAACGAGTCCAAGTACTCCCTGACCTTCGGCTACACCTTTGACGGCACACAGTTCAGCGCCGAGGCCGGCGCCATCGGCAGCCTGCTCGAGCAGCATCTGCCCGCCCTGAACGCCGGCCAGGTCGCCGACGTGGACGCCGCTGTCGACGAGCTTGTTGCCGCTCTGAATGCCGCCGGCATGCAGGACGCCATCGACGCCAACCAGGCCGCTCTGGACGCATGGCTGGCTGAAAACAAGTAACTGCAGATCTCAAACATCATCATAAGGCTTCCCCTTGGCGGGAAGCCTTATGATACTGAATTGCAATCAGACTGGTAAGAAAATCTGAAAAGAGGGGAAGCACATGAAGCAGGACAAGAAGAAAAAACGCAATTTCAAGCAGTGGATCCCGTTTTACCTCATGGGTCTGCCTGGCTTGATTTACCTGTTTATCAACAACTATCTGCCCCTTGCGGGTCTGCAGATCGCCTTCAAGAACTTCAGCTATACCAAGGGCATGTGGGACAGCCCCTGGGTCGGTCTCAAGAACTTCAAGTTCCTGTTCCGCACAGCCGACTCCTGGATCATGATCCGCAACACGCTGTGCTACAACATTGCCTGGATCATCCTCAGCGCCATCGTCGGCGTCACCGCTGCGATCCTCATCAACGAGGTCGTCGGTAAGCTGAAAAAGAAATTCTACATGACCGCCATCCTCCTGCCCTACCTCATGAGCATGGTCGTCATCGCCTATCTGGTCTACGCCTACCTCTCCCCTACCGCCGGCCTGTTCACCAAATGGCTCGAGCGTCTGACCGGCACCGCGCCGGCGTTCTATCAGGAGAGCAAGTGGTGGCCCTTTATCCTGACCTTTGTCAACCAGTGGCGCAACCTGGGCTTCGGCATGATCCTGTACATGTCCACCATTCTGGGCATCGACCCCAGCCTGTACGAAGCCGCGACCCTCGACGGCGCCACCCGCTGGCAGCAGCACAAGAACATCACCATCCCGCTGCTGATCCCCACCGTGGTCATGCTGCTGATCCTGAGCCTCGGCCAGGTCTTCCGCTCCGACTTCGGTCTGTTCTATCAGGTGCCCATGAACCAGGGCGCGCTCTACGGCGTCACCCAGACCATCGACACCTACGTCTATCGCGCCCTGCTGAAGAACAACGATGTGGGCATGTCCTCGGCTGCCAGCTTTGTGCAGTCTATCGTGGGCTTCCTCTTCATCGTCGGAGCCAACAAGGTTGTCTCCAAGCTCGATAAGAGCAGCGCGCTGTTCTAAGGAAGGAGGAACGACACATGGTCAATACCGGAAAAGGCTGGAAAGTCGTAGCCAATATTGTGATGGTGCTCTGCTCCTTCCTGGCGCTGGCGCCTTTCGTCCTGCTGATCATCGCCTCCTTCACCGACGAGACGGTGGCTTTGCTGAACGGCTACAGCTATCTGCCCGAAAAATGGTCCCTGAGCGCTTATGAGTACATCGTAGGACAGGCCTCCATGCTCGGCCGCGCCTATCTGATGACCATCCTGGTCACCGCCATCGGCACCTCGGTCGGCGTCATCATCACGGCCCTCCTGGGCTACATGCTCTCCAACAAGAACCTGCCCGGCCGGCGCTTTTTGAATCTGTACGTCGTGTTCACGATGCTCTTCAACGGCGGCCTGGTCCCGACCTACATCATGTACGTCAAGACCTTCGCTGTGAAGAACACCATCTTCGGCCTGATTGTCCCGAACCTGCTGCTGAGCGCGTTCCTTGTGATGCTGGTGCGCAACTATTTTGAAAACAGCATCCCGCAGGATCTGTATGAGGCGGCGCGCATTGACGGCGCCAGTGAGTTCCAGACCTTCTTCCGCGTCGCGCTGCCGCTGTCCACGCCGATCCTTGCGACGGTCGGCATGATGATGGGCATCGCCTACTGGAACGACTGGCAGAACGGCCTGTACTACCTCAACGACGCAGGCAAGAACCTGTATACCATCCAAAACATTCTGAACAACATCAATGACAACATCGCCTTCCTGGCCTCAAACGCCACATCGGGCGTGAACCTTGCCGATCTGCCGACGACGACCGTCCGTATGGCCATCGCCGTGGTCGGCATCCTGCCGATCCTGGTGCTCTATCCCTTCTTCCAGAAATACTTTGCCAAGGGAATCACAATGGGCGCTGTGAAGGGATAAACTCACTGTATCAGAAGGGAGGACGCACGTATTTGTTTGACGACAAATAGGTGCGTCCTTTTTCTGTTATTCTAAACCATTGGAGAAATGATATGCTGCAAGTGAACACAAAGGCCGGCATCCTGGAAGGGATCCGGCATGATGAATATACCGTATTTTTGGGCATTCCCTATGCAAAGCCCCCGGTCGGGGCGCTGCGCTGGTGTCCGCCGCAGCCGGCGGAGCCCTGGGAGGGCGTGCGCAGGGCCGTGCACTTCCCGAACCGGAGCCTGCAGGAGGTCCACAAGGACCCCTTTTATGATAAAGAATTCTATGATGAGGCGTCCTATCAGACCCCGGTCAGCGAAGACAGCCTCTATCTGAACGTCTGGACCCCGGCAAAGGCCGCCGGAGAGAAGCTGCCTGTGGCCTTCTGGATCCACGGCGGCGCCTTCATGGGCGGCTTCGGCCACGAAAAGGAGTTTGACGGGGCGGCCTTCTGCCGGCGCGGCGTGATCCTCGTGACCATCAACTACCGTCTGGGCGCCATGGGCTTCCTGGCGCACCCCTGGCTCTCCAAAGAGCAGGGCGGCGTCTCCGGCAACTACGGCATCCTCGACCAGATCGCCGCGCTGCGCTGGGTCTATGAGAACATCGAGGCCTTCGGCGGCGATCGGGACCGCATCACGGTCATGGGCCAGAGCGCCGGCGGCATGAGCGTGCAGACGCTCGTGAGCTCGCCTCTGACAAAGGGCATGATCAAAGGGGCCATCCTGCAGAGCTGCCTGGGTCTGAGCTATGACCACAGCCTGGAAAAGGCCGTGGCCGAGGGGCAGGAGATCTCCGACAATCTCGGCGTCCAAAGCCTCGAGCAGCTGCGCACGCTGCCGCTGGAGAAGCTGATGGAGGGCGCCGGCCCGATCATCATGCGGGGCTTTGCCACGATGGAGCTGCCCTTCACGCCGGTCATCGACGGCCGGGTGCTGCAGGAGGGCTACAACGCGGCGCGCGACGCCGGCCATGTGGCCGCCGTGCCCTATCTCATCGGATCGAACCTGAACGATATTGCAGTCGATCCGGAGGCGCTCGCCCGCGGAGAGCGCGGCAAGGTCTACCACGCTGTGGACGCCTGGGCGGAAGCCCGGGTCAATCATGGCGACGACCGGGTCTATGCCTATGATTTCGTCCGGCAGCTGCCGGGCAACGATGCCGGCGCCTTCCATTCCGCCGAGCTCTGGTACATGTTCGGCACGCTGGACCGCTGCTGGCGGCCGATGACGGAGGCCGACCATGCGCTCTCCGAACGGATGCTGGACTACTGGACCAATTTCATCAAGACCGGGTCGCCCAACGGGCCGGGTCTGCCGCATTGGGCGCCCTGGCGTCAGCCGGGGGACCGCATGGTCTTTGACGTCTGAGGGCGCTTAGATGAGAAGACTGTTTGACCCGGATTCCAGGATCTATCAGATCCTCAGCACGGCGGCGTCCTTTATCGCCCTGAACATCCTCTGGCTTCTGTGCTCGGCGCCGCTGCTGACCGCAGGCGCGTCCACCGCCGCCATGTACACCGTCACCCGGAAGATGGCGCGGCACGAGGACCCGACCATTCTGCCGGACTTTTTCAAGGCCTTCAAAGAGAATTTCAAAAAATCGCTGCTGATCTCCCTGATCCTGCTGCTGCCGATGGCGCTGCTGGTGCTCTATCTTTTCCTCGGTCTCTCCGGCGGGCTGGACAGTCTGGCCTGGCTGCGCAGCTATTGCTGGGTCGCCGTGGGGATCATCGGCGTGGTGAGCTCCTACGTCTGGCCGCTTTTGGCCTGGTATGAAACCGGCCTCGGCAACATGCTGCGCAATGCAGTGCTGCTGCCGCTGAACAACCCGCCCATCGCGCTGGCGGTGACGGCCCTGAATCTGCTGCCGCTGTATCTGCTGCTGCGGCACACGGCTGTTTTCCTGCGCATCAGCTTTTTGTGGCTGGTGGCGGGCTTCGCGCTGACCGCCTTTGTAAACACACAGCTTCTGCGCTTCCAGTTCCGGCGCTTCACGCCGGAGGATGCGGAATCGGAAGAGCAGACGGACGACTGATTATTATATTTTGGAGGATTATATGGCTTTTTCAAAGGATTTCCTCTGGGGCGCGGCCAGCGCTGCGCCGCAGATCGAAGGCGCATGGAATGAGGACGGCAGAGGTCCGTCCATCTGGGACACCCTGGTGCACGCGGGTGGCCGCGTCAAGCACGGGGAGAACTGCGACGTGGCCTGCGACCACTATCACCGCTGGAAGGAAGACGTGGCCATCATGAAGCAGCTCGGGCTCAAGAGCTACCGCTTCTCCGTCAGCTGGTCCCGGGTGCTGCCCGAAGGCACCGGCCGCGTCAACGAACAGGGACTCTACTTCTACCGCAATCTGTGCGACGCGCTGATCGAGGCGGGCATTAAGCCGCTCGTCACGCTCTACCACTGGGATCTGCCGATGGCGCTGTATGAGAAGGGCGGCTGGAAAAATCCGGAGAGCCCTGCCTGGTTCGAGGAATACGCCGAGGTGGTCTCCAAGGCGCTGGGCGATCGCGTCCATGCCTGGATGACCTTCAATGAATTCCAGGTCTTTGTGGGCCTCGGCATGGAGATCGGCGTGCACGCTCCCTTTGAGCAGAACGACGAGGACACGCTGATCGGCGTGACCAAAAACCTGCTGCTTGCCCACGGCAGGGCGGTCTCGGTGCTGCGGAAAAACTGCCCCTCCGCCCTGATCGGCCTCGCGCCCACCGGCGACTGCTTCCTGCCGAAGGACGACTCCCCTGCCGAGGTGGAGAAGGCCCGGCAGCGCTCGCTTTCCATCCGGCGCGGTTTCGTGATGTCCACCACCTGGTGGGCCGATCCGATCTTCCTGGGCCGCTATCCCGAGGAGGCCGAGGCGCTCTTCGGCGACCGGATGTACCGCCTGAGCGAGGAGGAGTGGCGCTCCGTGTCCCAGAAGCTGGACTTCTACGGCTACAACTGCTACCAGGGCACGCTGGATTATCCGCCTCCCGCCGACGGCTATGACAACTACGCCTATCAGGGCTGCCCCAGAAGCGCCTTTGACTGGAACCTGACCCCGCAGTCAATGTACTACTCCAGCAAGTTCTGGTATGAGCGCTACGGTCTGCCCGTGCTGATCACCGAAAACGGCTACGCCGGAACCGACCATGTGATGCTCGACGGTAAGGTCCACGACCCCCAACGGCAGGACTGGATGCACCGCTATCTGCTGGAGCTCCGGCGCGCCGTGGACGACGGCATCCCCGTTCTCGGCTACACCTACTGGAGCATTCTGGACAACTTTGAGTGGGCCGACGGCTATGATCCGCGCTTCGGTCTGGTCTATGTGGACTACCGGACGCAAAAGCGCACCGTGAAGGATTCGGCTCTGTGGTACAAAACGGTGATCGCATCCAACGGCGAAAATCTTTGATTTGCCGCGAACAGCTTGTTTGCAAGGAGGATTTTACGGCGATGGAACAGGTGTTTAATCCCTATCTGCCGCTGACAGAGTATATTCCGGACGGCGAACCCCACGTGTTTGGGGACAGGCTCTATATCTACGGTTCCCATGACCGTGCGAACGGAGAGCGCTACTGTGAGGATCCCTACTGTGTTTGGTCCGCGCCGGTGGAGAATCTGCGGGACTGGCGCTGCGAGGGCGTCAGCTACCGCCGCGATCAGGATCCCAGCAACTCCGACGATGACAAACAGCTCTGGGCTCCGGACGTGACCCGGGGACCGGACGGCAGATATTATCTCTACTATTGCTTCAGCTTTCATCCGGAGATCGGCGTGGCGGTCAGCGACAGTCCCGCCGGGCCCTTTGTGTATCTGGGCCACGTCCATTATCCGTCCCACATTCTGGGCGGAAAACTGCTGCAGGAGGACATGGTGTTTGACCCGGCGGTCCTGACGGACGACGACGGGCGGGTGTATCTCTATTATGGCTTTGCCCCCGCGTGCGAAAAGGAGTTTATCGCACCGAACTTTACGGACGAGGAACTGGCGAAGATGCCGCCGGAGGTTCAGAAAAAGGTGCGGGAAATCTCTTCCTATACCTTTGGAGAAAACGCCATGGTGGTGGAACTCGAGCCTGATATGCTGACTACGAAGGGTGAGCCGAAGGTGCTGATCCCAGGCGGCCATCACACAGCAGGCACCGGTTATGAGGGCCACGGCTTTTTCGAGGCCTCCTCGATCCGAAAGATACGCGGGAAGTATTACTTTGTCTACTCCAGCCACAAGAGCCATGAGCTTTGCTATGCCGTCAGCGACCGGCCGGACGGGGGCTTTGTCTTTGGCGGGACACTGGTATCCAACGGAGATGTGGGACTGAACGGCCGGGAGAGGCCGGTCTATCCCATGGGCAACAATCATGGCGGACTTGTGCAGGTGGGCGATGCGTTTTATGTCTTCTATCACCGGCAGACCAACGGTACGGAGTTCTCCCGCCAGGGCTGCGCGGAACGCGTGACGATCCTGCCCGACGGCAGCATTCCGCAGGCGGAGATTACGAGCTGCGGTCTCAACGGCGGAGCGCTTGCGGCCTCCGGAAGCTATCCTGCCGCCATTGCCTGTCACCTGACAGATCCGACCGTAACGGATCGCATTGACTATGCCGATCCCAGGATGAAGACACAGATCCGCGTCACGCAGCGCCAGAATGTGAGCTGTATCACATCCATCCGCGACGGCGCGGTGGTCGGTTATAAATACTTTGAATTTTCCGGCGCCGACCTGCTGGGGCTGGAACTGCGCGGCAGCTTCTCCGGCACGGTGAGCGTCTCACACGACACCGAAGGAAAGGACCCCATCGGCGAACTGGAACTGGGTATGAACGCACCGGTGTGGCGTATGGTACTGCTGCCCATCACGCCCCGGAAGGGAAAACAGGCCCTCTACTTCCGCTTTGCCGGGGAGGGAGAACTGGAACTGAAAACGATCTGTTTTTTCACAGAGTAAAAAGGAGCATATGATGAGCAAGTATTACTGCAATCCGCTGAACCTACCTTATAAATACAATTTCCAGCAGCCCAATATGCCCGGGCTAGGTGAGGCAAAGCTGTCGGTCTACCGCGAGGCGGCCGACCCCACGCTGGTGCTGTTCCAAGGCCGACACTACCTGTTTCCTTCCATGACCCGCGGCTTCTATGTCTCGGACGACATGGTAAGCTGGGAATACCACCCGCTCGAAGCGCCGATCCCGGTGTTCGACTACGCGCCGGATGTGCGCGCGGCGGGAGACTATCTCTACTTCTGCGCCAGCAAGCGCAGCGAGCCCTGCGACTTCTACCGGACGAAGGACCCCCTTGGCGGACAATGGGAGAGAATCCAGGGGACCTTCCCGTTCTGGGACCCCGATCTCTTTGTAGATGACGACGGCCGCTTCTATTTCTACTGGGGCTGCTCCAACATCACCCCGATCTGGGGCGTGGAGCTCGACCCTGCGACCATGCAGCCCATCGGAGAGAAGCAGGTCATGTTCACGATGGACAACAAGACCAGAGGCTATGAACGCGTCGGCATGGACCATGTGAGCCCCAAGGCGGGAATCGACATCGAGGCCGAGACCGAAAAAATGTTCCAGAGCCTGATGCAGATGCCCGCGGCGCTCAGGGAAAAGGAGGGACTCACCGACGAGGCCGCCGTGCGCCGTCTGGCCAGAGGCTTTGCCGGGGACGATCCCTACATCGAGGGTGCCTATGTGACCAAGCACGACGGAAAATACTATCTGCAGTATGCCTTCCCTGCCACGCAGCTGAACGTCTACGGCGACGCGGTCCTCGTGGCGGACAAGCCGCTGGGTCCCTACCATTTTGCGAAGAACAATCCCTTCTCCTACAAGCCCGGCGGCTTCATCAACGGCGCCGGCCACGGCTCCACCATCGCGGACAAAAACGGCTGCTACTGGCACACCGCCAGCATGTCCATTTCTGTGAACAATGACATGGAGCGCCGGCTCGGCCTGTGGAAGGCCGGCTTCGACGCCGACGGCGAGCTCTGGTGCGACCAGCGCTACGGCGACTGGCCGGTCAACGTCGAGGCGCCCGCCTTCGCAAAGCCGGAATTCATGCTGCTGTCCTACGGAAAGCCTGTCACGGTTTCCTCCGGCAGCGGTGCCGAGAAGGTCACCAATGAGAACGTGCGCGACTGGTGGCGGGCAGACGGGAATGAAAACGAATGGTGCCAGGTCGATCTCGGCTCTGTGCAGGACGTCCGGGCCATTCAGATCAACCTGGCGGACGAGGGCATCGACGCGCAGATCCCCGAGGGCGTCGACCGGCTCATCGCCCACGAGATCCGCTACATCGACACGGAAAAGCGCGTGAGCCGCTGGCTGCTCGAGGGATCGGAAGACGGCGAGCACTACTTCCCTATCGCAGATAAACGCGGAGCAACGCAGGACCTTGGCAACGACTTTGTGCTGATCGAGGCCGGCGTGCGCGTGCGCTATCTGAGGCTGACCGTGGCGGAGCTGCCCTTCCGGCAGCGGATCTGCGTCTCCGGCCTGCGCGTCTTCGGCAAGGCGGAGGGTGCGCTGCCGGAAGCACCCCGGGCAGAGGCGAAGCGCCTCGGCGATCTGGACATGCTGGTTTCCTGGACCGACACCGGCGCCGTGGGCTATAACGTTCTCTGGGGCTACGCGCCGGACAAGCTCTATCACAGCTATATGGTCCTCGGCGCCTGTGAGCGGAAGATCGGCGCCCTGACCAAGGGCGAGCCGGTCTGGGTCCGCGTGGACGCCTTCAACGAATCCGGCATCACCGAGGGAACGGTCTTCCCCCTGTAAAGGAGAAAATCGATGCGCTATGATGCTTTTTATCCCGGCCGGGTCTGGCTGGATACCGAGGGAAAACGGATCCAGGCCCACGGCGGCAGCCTGATGTTCTGGGATGGCTGCTACTACTGGTACGGCGAGAACAAGGAGAAAACTGACGGCAAAAACGGGATCTGGCACTGGGGCGTGCGCTGCTACAGCTCCACGGATCTCTACAACTGGAAGGACGAGGGCATCATTATCCCGCCCGAGCCGGACAACCCGGACTCGTCCCTGCACCCCTCTGCCTGTATGGACCGTCCCCATATCATCTACAACAAGCGCACGAAGAAATTCGTCTGCTGGCTGAAGATCATGAACCGGGACCGGACCCAGACCGAGACGGTGCTGACGGCCGATCATTTGCTCGGCCCCTACACCAAGGTACGCGAGGGGTTGCGGCCGCTGGGCATGAGCGCCGGGGATTTCGACCTGGCCGTGGCCGACGACGGCAAGGCATACTATTATTTTGAGCGGGTGCACAGCGAGACGATCTGCGCCGACCTCACCGACGACTACACCGACGTCACCGGCTATTACAGCACCCACTTTCCGCATGCCGGACCGCCCTATGTGCGCGAGGCCACAGCCCATTTCCTCCGTAACGGCAAGCATTACCTGATCACCTCAGGGACCACCGGCTATCTGCCGAACCCCTCCGAGGCCGCCATCGCGGACACCTGGCACGGGCCCTATACCGTGCTGGGCAACCCGCATCCGGACGACAAGAGCCTGACCTCATTCCATTCGCAGATCTCCTCGGTCTTCAAGGTCCCCGGCAAGCAGGATCTGTATATTGCCTGCGCCGACCGCTGGCTGCCGGAGGCAATGGACAAGCAGTATCCCGTCTACCGGCAGATGTTCGAGCTGATCTTCTCCGGCAGGATGAACGAATTTGACTTTTCCCGCATGGGCGAGCAGGTGGTGGAGAATACCGCCATCGCAGACTATGTCTGGCTGCCGATTACCTTCGAGGGGGAAAAACCCGTTATTCACTGGCTGGATTCCTGGCGTTGGGAGGACTATGAATGAAAATTGAAGCACTGAACATCAACGGCATTCCTCAGCCTATGGGCGCTTCCCTGCCCTGGATTGAAGCCTCCTTCAAGGTGCGTGAGACGGAGAGCAAGCACGCCGAGAGAATCACGATTCGGCTTCTGGACGCGCAAGGTAAGATTCTGACCGAACTTCAGGGAAAGGAGCTCGATCCCGCCGGCGTACTGCTGGACGCGCCGCTGCAGCCCAGAAGCGCCTATCGTTTGCAGGTCAGCGTCACCGGCGATGCGGGAGATCACGCCGAGGCGGAGACCTGCTTTGAGACCGGCAAAATGGACGAGCCCTGGACCGCGGACTGGATCGCCGCGCCGAAAGCGGCGGACTGCCATCCGCTGCTTCGCCGCCGCTTTTCGGTCAAAGCCGGCCTGGTCCGCGCGCGGCTCTACGCCACGGGCGTGGGACTGTTTGAAGCCTATGTGAACGGCGAAAAGCTGGGCGAGGAATACCTGCTGCCCGGCGTGACCAACTACGAAATGCGCATCCAGACGATCACCTTCCCTGTGCAGAAGCTGCATGAGGGTGAAAACGAGCTGCGTTTCCTGCTGGGCAAGGGCTGGTACATGGGCGTGTTCGGCCTGGACAACCAGGCAAACAACTACGGCAGCCGCATGGCCGTGATCGGCGAGCTGCATCTGGAGTACGCCGACGGCACAAGCGAATGCCTCAAAACCGACGGCAGCTTCACCTGGGCGCCCTCGCAGATCGTGGACAGCGGCATCTACTGGGGCGAGTGCATCGACCGAAGCAAAGCGCCGGAGAAGGAGCAGCCCGTGGAGGTCCTCTCTGCGCCCGAGCAGGATCCGGACACCGTAAATCTGAGCAAAGCCCACCTGTGCGACCGGCTGAGCCTGCCGATTACCGTGCTGCAGAAGCTCCCCGTGCAGCAGATTCTGCACACGCCCGCCGGAGAAACCGTTCTCGATTTCGGCCAGAACTTCGCGGGCTTCCCGGAGTTTGACGCCGACTTCCCTGCCGGCACCAAAATCACCCTGGACTTCGGAGAGATCCTGCAGCAGGGAAACTTCTACAACAAAAACTATCGGGACGCCCGCTCCCGCTTTGAGTACATCTCCGGCGGCACGCGGGAAACGGTCCGCCCGCACTTTACCTTCTTCGGCTTCCGCTATGTGCGCGTGCAGGGCTGGGTTGGCGAGCTGAAAAAGGAGCAGTTCCGCGGCTGCGTGCTCAGCTCTCGGCTCGAGCGCATCGGCCGGATCGAGACCGGCAGCGCCAAGCTCAACCGGCTCTATGAAAACACCCTTTGGGGCCTGCGCTCCAATTTCATCGACATGCCCACCGACTGCCCGCAGCGCAGCGAGCGCCTCGGCTGGACCGGCGACGCGCAGATTTTTGCCCCCACGGCCAGCTATCACTGCGACACCCGCGCCTTTTTCCGGAAGTTCGAGCAGGACCTCATGGATGAGCAGGCCTTCCTGGATGGCGCAGTGCCGAACTATGTGCCCAACATGGGCCACAAGACGGACGCCACCAGCGCCTGGGGCGATATCGCAACCTTCCTGCCGATGACACTTTGGCGGGCCTTCGGCAGCCGTTCGGAGCTGCGCGCGGCCTACCCGCTGATGAAGGGCTGGGTCGACTACATGGAGCGGCAGGACACGAACGGCAGCCATACCTTCCGCCCCGGCTTCCAGTTCGGAGACTGGCTCGGCCTGGACGGTCCCAGCGAGACCAGCTTCAAGGGCGGCACCGATGACGACTATCTGGGCTCCGCCTATTACTATCAGTCGACGAAGCTCACCGCCGAGGCGGCCCAGCTTCTGGGCTATGCCGAGGACGCCGCCCATTACGGCGCCCTGCGCGACGCGATCCGGCAGGCGCTTTTGCAGGAATATTTCACGCCGAAGGGACGCTTTGCCCTGGACACGCAGGCCGCCTATGTGGTGGCGCTGAAATTCGGTCTCTGGATCGACCGGGACCGGCTCGTGAACCAGTTTATAGAGCGGCTGAAAAAGGACGGCTTCCGCATTCGCTGCGGCTTCGTCGGCGCGCCGCTGCTATGCACGGTGCTGGCGGAGAACGGCCTGACGGAGCTTGCCTACGACTTCCTGCTGCAGGAGGGCTTCCCCAGCTGGCTCTACGCCGTCAATCTGGGGGCCACGACCGTCTGGGAGCGCTGGAACAGCGTCGGCCCGGACGGGACAATCTCCGACACCGGGATGAACTCGCTCAACCACTACGCCTACGGCAGCGTGATGGAATTCCTCTATGCCTATGCCGCGGGCATCCGTCCGGCCTGCCCGGGCTACCGGAAGGCGATCCTCGCCCCGGAGCCGGACGCACGGCTGGGCTGGATCCGCGCTTCCTACGATTCGGTCTCGGGCCGCTATGTGACCGAAACCCGCATCTGCCCGGACGGCATGCTGGAGCTGCACGTGGAGGTCCCCTTCGGCTGCGAGGCCGAGCTGCACCTGCCGCGCAGCGGCAAAGCGCCGATCCGGCTCCTGGCCGGAAGCTACGACTACCGCTACCGGCCCGACCGCGACTACCGCAAGACCTTTGACGAGAAGACCCCGCTCAGCGCGCTGGCGAAAAACAAGGACGCAATGGAGATCCTGATGCGCCTGACTCCGGTGCTGGGCGGCATGGCACTGGAAAACAACCCCGAATTCTCCGGCGGCGGCCTGGCGGATTTCCGGGACATGGGCTTTTTGCCCATCGACCCGGACAAGCTGGAGCAGGCCATCGAAGAGCTCAAAGAACTGATTGTGTGGAAGGAGTAACACATGCGACTGGACAAGAACCTGCCCCATCTGCCGATCTGGGGCGACGCGGCAAGAATCCCCGGCAACACCGGGAAAAGCAAAACCGATGTGATGCACATCGACAAGACCCTGACCATGGAGGACGTGTTCACCAAATACCCCGGCATCTGGGACAAGGACAGCGATCAGCTGGGCGATCTGCGCGGCAACGACTATATGGTCTGGGACCAGGAGATGGAGCACG
>CAMOKD010000009.1:0-49203 GCA_946617435.1 uncultured Clostridia bacterium
AGATGATCAGGGGCGTGCGGGCCTCGTCGATCAGGATGGAGTCCACCTCGTCCACAATAGCAAAGGCGTGGCCCCGCTGGACCTGGTCCTTTTTGTACAGGGCCATGTTGTCCCGCAGATAGTCAAAGCCCAGCTCGTTGTTGGTGCAGTAGGTGATGTCCGCCTGGTAGGCCCGGCGGCGCTCATCGGGGGTCATGTCGTGGATGATCAGGCCCACGCTCAGCCCCATGAAGCGGTAGACCTTGCCCATCCACTCGGAGTCACGCTTGGCCAGATAGTCGTTGACGGTGACGATGTGCACCCCCTGCCCCGTCAGGGCGTTGAGATAGGCCGGCAGGATGGCCACCAGGGTTTTGCCCTCGCCGGTCTTCATCTCGGCGATGCGCCCCTGGTGGAGGATGATGCCGCCGATGAGCTGCACCCGATAGGGCCGCATGCCCAGCACACGCCAGGCAGCCTCCCGCACGGCAGCAAAGGCCTCGGGCAGGATGTCGTCCAGGCTCTCGCCCTGGGCCAGGCGCTGCTTCAGCTCGGGGGTCTTGGCCCGCAGGGCCTCGTCGGACAGGGTTTTGTAGGGGGCCTCCAGGGCCTCGATTTTACTGATGAGAGGATTTAATTTTTTCACCTCGCGCTCGGAGGTGGTACCAAACAGCTTTTGCAGCAGTCCCATATTCGGTCCTTTCCGGGAGGGGCGGGCCCTCCACAGCAATTTTCATATATTATAGCACATCTTCCCCCGCAAGAAAAGAAGAAATTGTAAATTCTCCCCCAAGACAAAGCCCCCGCCGCAGCTGCGGCGGGGGGTGGGATCAGATCTGATACTGGCTGGTGAAGAGCTCGTAATAGAAGCCCTTTTGCGCCAGCAGGTCCCGGTGGCGGCCCTGCTCCACAATCTGCCCGTCCCGGATCACCAGGATCACGTCGGCGTCCACAATGGTGGAGAGCCGGTGGGCAATGACAAAGCAGGTTCTGCCGCCCATCAGCCGGTCCATGGCCTTTTGGATCAGCAGCTCTGTGCGGGTGTCCACGTTGGAGGTGGCCTCGTCCAGAATCAGCAGGCTGCGGTCGGCCAGCAGGGCCCGGGCAATGGTGAGCAGCTGCTTTTGGCCGGAGGAGACAGCGGTGCTGTCCTCGGAGATCACAGTGTCGTAGCCCTGGGGCAGCCGGCGGATGAAATGGTCGCAGTAGGCACAGTCGCAGGCCTCTTCAATCTGGGCGCGGGTGGCCTCCGGGCTGCCGTAGCAGACGTTCTCTGCCACGGTGCCCTTGAACAGCCAGGTGTCCTGCAGGACCATGGCAAACAGGCGGCGGGTCTCGGCCCTGGACAGCTGGGAGATATCCCGGCCGTCAATGAGAATCTGCCCCTTTTGGATGTCGTAAAAGCGCATGAGCAGATTCACAATGGTGGTCTTGCCCGCGCCGGTGGGGCCCACGATGGCCACCTTCTGGCCGGGGCGCACGTCCATGCTCAGATCCCGGATCAGAGGCTTGTCCGGATCGTAGGAGAAATCCACATGGCGGAACTCCACCCTGCCCCGGATGGGGGCCTGGACGGTGCCGGAAGGGTCATGCTCCTCCGGCAGGTCCAGCAGGGTGAATACACGCTTGGCGGCGGACTTGACGTGCTGCACAAAGCTCAGACCAAAGGCGATCCGCTCCAGCGGGGCGGAGAGCTGCCGGGCAAAGAAGATCACCGTGACCACCGTGCCGATGGGGAGATTGCGGTGGACGATCAGCCAGCCCCCCAGCACCGCCACAGCGATATAGGCCAGGGCGTCCACAAAGACGATGACAGGCTGGACAATGGCGGACAGGAAGTTGCCGAAGATGCCGTTGCGCTGGTGGCGCATCGAGAGCTCGTCGTACTTTTCCTGCAGCGCCGCCTCCCGGTTGAAGGCCTTGGTGGTGGGGTAGTTGGTATAGGCCTCCTCTGCCAGGGCCGTCAGCTCGCCCCCCAGGTTGAAGTGCTTGTCCCAGTGCTTTTCCCCCAGGGTGGCCATTTTGGCAGACAGGAGCACGGACAGGGGCGAGAGCAGCACCACCGGGATGGCCATGCGCCAGTCGGTGAGAAACAGGATCACCGCAATCACCAGCATCTGCAAAAAGCCTGTGAGCAGGATTTCTACAATGCCGTAAATGGAGTCGGCCATGTTGCCCACGTCCTCCATCATCCGGTCGATCACGTCCCCGGCGGGGGTTTTGTCCACATAGGACACCGGCAGCCGGCACAGCTTTGCCGACAGGCGGATGCGCAGCTCAGCGCAGAAATAGCGGCTGACCACGTTGTTCAGCAGATAGGAGTTGCCGTAGGTCACCGCGCCCTGGAGGGCGTAGATCCCCAGCAGCAGCCCCAGCCCGGGCAGCAGGCTTTTGGCCAGACCGGGCCCGGGGGCCTTGACCCAGGCGTAAAGCCGGTCCACCAGGCCGCCCAGCAGCTCCGGGGCCGCCACGGCGCAGCCGATCAGAACCAGGCAGAGCAGGGCGGAGAGCAGAATCCAGCCCCAAAGGGGCTTGATTTCCCGGAGCAGGCGCTTGCCCGTCTCGTCAAAGAGGCGGGACTTTTCCTTTTTTACAGGGTGATTTGCAGTACTCACGCAGCCCCACCTCCTGTCTGGGAGGTGTAAATCTCCCGGTAGATGGCGCAGCGCTCCAGCAACTCTGCGTGGGTCCCGGCCCCTACCAGGGCGCCGTCAGAGAGGACAAAGATCCGGTCTGAGTGCATGGCGGAGACCACCCGCTGGGTGATGACGATCCGGGTGCGGCCCGCCAGCCGCTCATTGATGGCCCGGCGGACCCTGGCCTCTGTGATAAAGTCCAGGGCGGAGAAGGAGTCGTCAAACAGATAGATGGGCGCGTCCTTGAGCAGGGCACGGGCAATGGCCAGGCGCTGCTTTTGGCCGCCGGAGATGTTGGTGGCCGCGGGCTCCAGCTTGAAATTCAGCCCCTCGGGCTTTTGCCGGAGGAAGTCTGCAATCTGAGCGTGCTCCAGGGCCTGCCAGAGCTCCCCGTCGGTGGCGTCCGGCTTGGCCATGCGGAGATTTTCCGCCACGGTACCCGCGTAGAGCATGGATTTTTGCAGGGCGCAGGAGACGTTGGCCCGGACGTCCTTGGGGGAGAGCTCTGCCGCGTCCTGCATCCGATCCCAGGGGCCGGCGTGGGCATCGGCCACGCCAAAGCGCAGCGTGCCCGCAGTGGGATCTCGGAAGGCCAGCAGCAGCTCCGCCAGGGTGGACTTGCCGGAGCCCGTGCCGCCGATGACAGAGACCCACTCCCCTGCCCCGATGTGGAGATTCAGCTCCGACAGGGCGGGCAGGGCGCTGCCAGGATAGGTGAAGCCGACGCCCTCCAGGTCAATGGTCCCGTCAAAGTGCAGGTCCCGGGCCGGGCGGTCGTCCTCCAGGCCGGTGGACTCCGTCACCTGGCTGAGCCGCCGGGCCGCCACCCGCACGTGGGGCAGCATCACAATGGCAAAGGACACCGAGACAATGGCCCCCAGAATGATGTTGATGTACTGGATCATGGCAAAGACGTCGCCGGGGGTGAGACCGCTGCCCCGCTCCATGCGGACGCCGCCCAGGTAGACGATCACCAGGGCCGCGGTGTTGAGCACAAAGGCCGCCATGGGGTCTATGATCGCCATGCGGACGTTGGCCCGGATGATGTTATCCGCCATGACCCGGGTGGCGTCGGTGATGCGGCCGTGGGCCAGAAGCTCCCGGTCAAAGGCCCGGATCACCCGGATGCCCCGCAGCCGCTCCCGCACCAGGTCGTTCTGCTTGTCGCAGTACTCGTCAGAGATCTCCCAGAGCTTGTCAATCCTCTTGCTCATCAGCAGCACCGCCGCAAGCAGCAGGGGCACAACGCAGACAATGACCAGCGACAGGCGAAAATCCTTCCGCATACAGAGAAAGACGCCCCCCAGGAACATCAGCGGGATGGTGATGATGCTGCCGCAGAGCATGGAGATCACCCAGTTCAGGGTGCCGACGTCGTGGGTGGAGCGGGTCACCAGGTTGGAGGCGCCGATGCGCCCCACCTCCGCCAGGGTCATGGTGTGCACCTTGCGGAACAGAGCGGAGCGCAGGCTCCAGGTATAGCCCGAAATCACATGGTACACCACCCAGTAGCCCCCTGCCACAGAGGCCAGGCTGAGGGCTGAGATGCCCAGCATCCAGCCGGCGGTTTTGAGAATGAAGCCGAAGGTGTTCGCCTCCTGCGCGCCGTAGACCCCCTGGTCCAGCACGTTGGACATCAGGGTGGGCAGCAGCAGATTACAGATGGCGGACACAGCCATCAGCAGTGTGGCCAGGGCAATCCTGCCCCGGTATGGCTTCAGATAAACCAGTAGTTTACGCAAGATATCACTCCTTTCCCGGTGTGATTTAGCAGCTTTCGTGTGAATTACATATCTTAGAACAAAATGTTCTTGCTTTTTCGACCATTCTGCATTATAATGACAGTAGAACGATCAGTAAGGAGTCATTATGCAGCACCATTCCTCTCAAGGCGGCCTGTTCCGCAAGCACAGCAGCCGCCATCACAGCACCGAGCACCACAGTGAGCACCACCGGCACCACTATACATCCTACGGGGTGGTGGATCTGGGCCAGCTGCCGCCGCTGGAGCAGCCGCGCCAGACCCAGATGCCCAATGTGACAGAAGCGCCGCCCCGGGCCGAAGCGCCGGCCTATCGCCCGGTGGAGCTGACCCAGCGGGAATTCCAGCAAAAGTACAGCCCGGCCCTGGCCCGGCACTATCGCAAGCGCAAGAGCAGCAGCCAGTGGCTGCTGGCCGCGGTGCTTGTGCTGGCAGCCGTGATTCTTGTGGGGCTGCTGTTCCGCACAAAGCCCGCAGAGGACCCCTCCTCCCAGCTGCCCCAGGAGGTCCAGGTGGTCACCCAAAATACACCGTAAAAAAGCATCCATGCACCTGCAGTACAGCGGGTCATGGATGCCTTTTTGTCCGGGATCAGCGCTCGTAATCGAACTCGAAATCGTAGATGCTGACGGTGTCTCCGTCCTCGATGCCCATCTCCTCCAGACGGGTAAACAGGCCGGAGCGCCGCAGCTGGCGGTCAAAGTACATCCGGGACTCATAGTCGCCGAAGTTGATGTCGTTGATCAGTTGGGCCAGCCACTTGCCCGAAATGATCCAGGTGTCGCCCATGTGCTGGATCTGCAGGTCCTCCGCCTCCCCGGCCTCGGCCAGGGGCTTGACGTAGTCGGCCTCGTAATAGGTGACCGGGGGCAGCTGGCGCAGCCGCTCGGCCACATGGCGCATCAGGGGCCGGGTGCCCTGGGTGGTGGCCGCGGAGATCTCATAGAACTCCAGGCCCTTGGCGGTGACGTACTGGCGCAGACGGTTGAGATTGTCGCTGCCGTCATAGAGCAGATCTGTCTTGTTGGCCACCACAATCATGGGCCGGGCGGCCAGGTCGGCGGAATACTCCGCCAGCTCCCGATTGATTTTTTCAAAATCCTCCACCGGGTCCCGGTCCTCGGACCCGGAGACGTCCACCACGTGGAGAATCAGCCGGCAGCGGTCAATGTGCCGCAAAAAATCGTGGCCCAGACCGGCGCCGTCGGCAGCGCCCTCAATGATGCCGGGGATGTCCGCCATGACGAAGCTGACGCCCTCGTCCACATAGATGACCCCCAGGTTGGGGAACAGCGTGGTGAAGTGGTAGTTGGCAATCTTGGGGTGGGCGTTGGACGTGACGGACAGCAGGGTGGATTTGCCCACGTTGGGGAAGCCCACCAGCCCCACGTCCGCCAGGAGCTTCAGCTCCAGGATGACCTCGTGCTCCTGGCCGGGCAGACCCGCCTTGGCAAAACGGGGCACCTGCCGGGTGGGGGTGGCAAAATGCTTGTTGCCCCAGCCGCCCCGGCCGCCCTTGCAGAGCACAAAGTCCTCGGAATCGGACATATCCTTGATGACCTGGCCGGTCTCTGCGTCACGGATCACCGTGCCCCGGGGCACCCGGATGATCAGGTTTTCCCCCCGCTTGCCGGCCCTGCGGCCGCCCTCGCCGTCCTGGCCGTTGGGGGCCTGGTACTTGCGCTGGTAGCGGAAGTCCATCAGCGTGGACAGGTTGTCGTCCACCCGGACCACAATGGAGCCGCCATGGCCGCCGTCACCGCCGTCGGGCCCGCCGGCCGCCACATATTTTTCCCGGTGGAAGGCCACGGCGCCGTTGCCGCCGTTGCCGGCCTTGACGAAGATTTTTACTTTATCTACAAACATGGTATCAACCTCCATTTTCGCACGGGTCGGTACCGTGCCGTATATGCTGTGGTTCCTGCGTCCTGGGGGGAGAACCCAGGATGCAGATTCTCAGGATGAAAACGTGCAAGCAGTGCGGCGGGAACGGAGCGTCTGCCCCGCGCATATTGCCGCAGGCAAAAAAACGACCGGGGCATGGTGTATGTCCCGGTCGTGTGTGTTCTTACTGCTCTGCGTAAACGGAGCACATCTTGCGATCCTTGCCCAGGCGCTCAAACTTGACCTTGCCGTCAATGAGTGCGAACAGGGTGTCATCGCTGCCGATCCCAACGTTGTTGCCGGGATGGATGTGGGTGCCTCTCTGGCGAACCAGAATGTTGCCGGCCAGCACGAACTGACCGTCAGCGCGCTTTACGCCCAGTCTCTTAGACTCGGAATCACGACCGTTCTTGGTGGAGCCGCCGCCCTTTTTGTGAGCGAAGAACTGTAAACCGATGTTCAGCATGTGTTACACCTCCATAACTTCGATAAAATCAGGATTCTCATCCCGCAGGGTCGCCAGGGTGAGCATCATGCCGTCCAGAATGGCCTGGACTGCTGTCTCATCCTCGTAACGGGCGGGAAGGGTCAGGGTGATGACGGCGTTTTGCTCGTCTACCCTGGTTTTGGCGCCGACGCCCAAAATGTCATTGAGCGTGGCCTCTGCATAACGGACAATGGCAGTGACTGCCGCGCAGATCACGTCCTCCCCGGCGGCGGCGGAGCCGCTGTGGCCGGAGACGGAAAAGCCTGTCCGTCTGCCGTCTTGACTGAAAAACTTCGCTTCAATCATGGCAATTAAGCGTGGATCTTTTCAATCTTGACCTTGGTATAGGGCTGTCTGTGGCCGCGGATGGACTTGCTGTCCTTCTTGGGGCGATACTTGAACACGACAACCTTCTTGGCCTTGCCGTTCTTCAGAACCTTGGCCTCGACGGAAGCGCCGTCAACCACGGGAGCGCCGAACTTGGAGTTCTCGCCGTCCACAATGGCCAGCACCTGATCGAAGGTGACGGTTTCGTCAGCATTCACGTTCAGCTTTTCGATGAAGAGCTCGTCGCCCTCGCTGACGTTGTACTGCTTACCACCGGTAACAATAATAGCCTGCATGTGTATCTCTACCTTTCTGTAGTCTCGCTTTTGAGGCGAGAGGGCGCACCTCTGCTTACAGCCTCTTCAATGCGGCCTGTACATGATACCACAGGACAGGGCAAATGTCAAACATTTTTTGCAGAAAAATTCAGGTTTTTTCACCCTTTGGCCGGATTCTTTTTTCGAAAAATCGGGTTTTCCCTTGCTATTTTCAGCCGGATTTGGTATACTTGCCTGTAGAGCATCCACCACTTACATAACTGAGGTGACACAAAAATGAAACGTGAAAGCGGTATTCTGCTGCACATCTCCTCCCTGCCCACCCATTACGGCATCGGTACGCTGGGCAAGGAGGCCTTTGCCTTTGTGGATTTCTTAAAGCAGGCCGGCCAGTCCTATTGGCAGATTCTGCCCGTAGGCCCCACCAGCTACGGTGACAGCCCCTATCAAAGCTGCTCCATCTATGCCGGCAACCCCTATTTCATCGACATTGACCTGCTGCTGGAGCAGGGTCTGCTGGAGCAGGAGGATCTGAAGGACGCCTACTGGGGTGAGCCCGGCCGGGTGGACTACGCCGCCCTGTATTACTACCGCAATCCTCTGCTGGAAAAGGCCTATGACCGGGGCAGAGACCTGTGCAAGGACGGCTTTGCCGCCTTCCGGGCCGAAAACCCCTGGGTGGAGGATTACGGCCTGTTTATGGCCCTGAAGCGGAAGTTCGGCATGCTGCCCTGGAGCCAGTGGCCCGAAAAGGCCGCCGTCCGGGACAAGGACGCCCTTGCCCGCTACCGGGAGGAGCTGAAGCAGGACATTTCCTGCTACGCCTTTGCCCAGTACCTGTTCTATACCCAGTGGGACAAGCTCCACGCCTATGCCGCGGCCCAGGGCATCAAAATCATCGGCGACCTGCCCATCTACGTCACCATGGACTCCATGGACGTCTGGATGCACCCGGAGCTGTTCCAGCTGAGCAAGAGCCTGGCCCCCACCGCTGTGGCAGGCTGCCCCCCCGACGGCTTCAGCGAGGACGGCCAGCTCTGGGGCAACCCCCTGTATGCCTGGGAGAAGCACGAGCGCACCCGGTTTGCCTGGTGGAAGGAGCGGGTCCGCGCCGCCGCACGGTGCTTTGACGTGATCCGGATCGACCACTTCCGGGGGCTGGAGAGCTATTGGGCCGTGCCCTACGGCGACGAAACCGCCCGCAACGGCCAGTGGGTCAAGGGCCCGGGCATGAAGCTGGTGCGTGCCATCCGCCGGGCTGTGCCCGACACCGCCTTTATCGCGGAGGATCTGGGCTACACCACCCCGGAGGTGGAGCAGCTGCTCAAGGACTCCGGCTTCCCGGGGATGAAGGTGCTGGAGTTTGCCTTCTACGGCGAGGACGGGGATTATCTGCCCCACAACGCTGTGGAAAACTCCGTGTACTACAGCGGCACCCACGACAACCTGACCCTGGCCCAGTGGCTGGATGAGGAATCCGAGCAGACCGTGGGCAAGGCAAAGGCCTATCTGGGGCTGCACGAGTCCGAGGGGCTGATCCGCGGAATGCTTCGGGGCGGTATGAGCACCGTGAGCCGGATCTTTGTGGCCCAGATGCAGGACTGGCTGGAGCTGGGCGCTGAGGCCAGGATGAATGCCCCCGGGGAGCTCAGCGCCAAAAACTGGAGCTGGCGGCTCACCCAGCTGCCGGACGAGCGTCTGGCCAAGGAAATCCGGGAGATGACTGCCCGGTACGGAAGACTGAACAAAGGACAATAAACCATGTACGACAAACTCACCAAAAAAGACATTGAAATGATGCAGGCCGAGCTGGAGGACCGCCAGCGCAACATCCGCCCCCAGATTATGGAGGAGGTCAAGCGCACCAGGGCCTTCGGCGACCTGAGCGAGAACTACGAATATAAGGCGGCCAAGGACGCCCAGCGGCGCAACGACAGCCGGATGCGCTACCTGGAGAATATGATCAAAACCGCCAAGGTCATCGATGAAAGCCGAGGCTCCGCAGACGCGGTGAAGCTTTACGACCGGGTCACCCTGTGGCTGCCGGAGGACGAGGAGGAGATGGAGATCCAGGTGGTCTCCACCGTGCGCACCAACCCCGGCGCGGGGCTGATCTCTCTGGAGTCCCCCCTGGGCAAGGCGGTGCTGGGCGCCCGGACGGGAGATACCGTCACGGTAAGGGTCAGCGACAGCTACAGCTACGACGCAGAGATCCGGGCCATTGTCCAGGCCCAGGACGACGGCTCCGCCCCCCTGCTGCCCTATTGAACACCGGCTTGCAGCAAACCCATGGGACCGGGCATTGCCCCGGCCCCATGGGCTTTTTTGACAGAAAAGGAACCCGGATCACTCCGGGTTCCTTTGGTTTATTCGTCTTCCTCCTCGGCGACCTCGATCTCGGCAATGGTGAGATCCTGGCCGGACAGAGGGGTCAGCTTGTCCCGGCGGCAGTCGGGGCAGCGCAGATTCTCGGGGTTGACCACAAAGATTTTGCCGCAGTCCTCACACCGGGCCGTGGCCGGCACAGAGTGGATCAGCAGCCGGGTATCGGCATAGTGGGTGCCGGGGATCACCGCCTGCCAGGCGTCCGCCAGAAAGCGGGCCACCACGCCGGACAGATCCCCCACCTCCACGGTGACGGAGCGGACAAGGCTGTCCGGCTCCTGGGCCATAATCCGGTCAATGGTCTTGACCATGGCATCGGCAATGCCTAACTCATGCATCGCCGCTTACCTCTTGGCAAAGGGCTTGGCCAGGATCTTGCCGGTCTTCTTCACCAAGCCCTCGGCCACCTTGATGGGCATGGTCTCAAACTTGCCGGCCTGCCACTCTCTGGCCTTCTTCATATGGATGGCGTCAAAGGCGCACTTGGTGGTGCAAAGGCCGCAGCCGATGCACAGATAGGGATCCACCTTGGTGGCGCCGCAGCCCAGGCAGCGGGCGGTCTCCTTTTTGATCTGCTCCTCGGTGAAGGTGACGCGGGCGTCGCCGAAGGTCTTCTCCTTGGCCTCGTTGTAGCCGGGCACCTGGCGGTGGTCCACGTTGAACTTCTCCAAGGGCAGCATGATATTCTCTTTGTCCAGGGCGCGATACTTGCGGCGGTCACGGCCCAGGGTCAGGGTCTGGCCGGGATGCACGTACCGGTGCAGGGAGATGGCGGCCTCCTTGCCGGCGGCAATGGCGTCAATGACAAACTTCTGGCCGGAGTAGGCGTCGCCGCCCACAAAGATGTCGGGCTCGGCGGTCTGATAGGTCAGCGGATCGGCCTTGGCGGTGCCGTTGGGGTTGAACTCCACCTTGGTGCCCTCCAGCAGCTTGCCCCAGTCCACCCGCTGGCCGATGCAGAACAGCACAGTGGTGCACTCGGCGGTGTCGGTGATCTCGTCGTCAAAGGTGGGGGCGAAGCGGCCCTCGGCATTGCGCACGGACAGGCACTTGCGGAACTTGATGCCGGCAGCCTTGCCGTTTTCGGTGAGCACCTCGGTCTGGCCCCAGCCGGCCTTGATGATCACGCCGTCCCGCTCGCACTCGTGGCGGTCCTCGGGGCCCATGGGCATCTCGTCATAGGACTCCAGGCAGTACAGGGTCACAGACTCGGCGCCGCAGCGCACTGCGGTACGGGCCACGTCCGCGCCGATGGCGCCGCCGCCGATGACAACCACCTTGCCCTCCAGCTTCTGGGGGCCCTCAATGTTGACCTTCTTGATGAAGTCGATGCCGGCCTGCACGCCCTCGGCGTCCTCGCCGGGCACCCGGAGCTTGCCACCGTTCTGCAGGCCCACGGCCACGTAGAAGCCCTGGTAGCCCTGCTCACGGAGCTGGGCGATGGTGACGTCCTTGCCCACCTCAACGCCGCAGCGGAACTCCACGCCCATCTGGCGCAGGATGTCGATTTCGGCCTCGACCACGTCCTTCTCCAGGCGGAAGGAGGGGATGCCGTTGGTCAGCATGCCGCCGGGGCGGACAGCCTTGTCAAAGACGGTGGGCTTGTAGCCCTTCTCGGCCAGGTAGTAGGCACAGGTCATGCCCGCGGGGCCGGCGCCGATGATGGCGATTTTCTGGTCGTAGGGCTTGCCGGTCTGGTTGACCATGGGCGGGATCCAGCGGGTCTTGGGGTCCATGTCAAAGTCGGCGATGAAGCGCTTGACCTCGTCAATGGCCACAGCCTCGTCCACGTTGCCGCGGGTACACTCGGTTTCGCAGCGGTGGTTGCAGATCCGGCCGCAGACCGCGGGGAAGGGGTTCTCCTTCTTGATCAGGGCCAGGGCCTCATGATACCGCCCCTCGGCAGCCAGGCGCAGATAGCCCTGGACGGCAATGTGGGCCGGGCAAGCGGTCTTACAGGGGGCGGTGCCGGTGGCAACGGTGTCCTCCCGGTTCTCCCGGTAGTCCACGTTCCAGTCGGACTTGCGCCAGACGGAGTCGGACATCTTGCGGTATTCGGGCTCCTTGGGCAGGGGGGTCTTGGTGCAGAGCTTCTGGCCCAGCTTCAGGGCGTTGGCAGGGCAGTTTTCCACGCACTGGCCGCAGGCCACGCACTTGGTCTCGTCCACATTGGCCACAAAGTTGGAGCGGATAACGTCCCGGGCGCCGAAGAGCAGGCCCACGCGCAGGCCGAAGCAGGCGCAGGCGCAGCAGTTGCAGATGGCGGCGCTCTCGCCGGCCTCTTCGATGTTGGGCATGTCGTGCATCAGGCCGTTGGCCTCTGCCCGGGCGATGATCTCATAGACCTCCTCCCGGGTGACCTGGCGGCCGCGGCCGGTGCGGATATAGTGCTCCGCGCCCTTGCCCATCTGGATGCACATATCCTCCTCCAGGTGGCCGCAGCCCTCGCCGATGGTCCGGCGGGCGGAACGGCAGGAGCAGGGGGAGACGGAGAAGGTGTCGTACTTGTTGATGTAATAGGACAGCTTGTCGTAGTTGTTCACCCCGGGGATGTCCTTGATGGAGCTCTCAATGGGCACCACGCGCATCAGGCCGTAGCCGTTGGGCATCAGGGGGGCCATGGTGGCCATACGGATGCGGGTGTACTCCTCAAAGGCCTTGCCCACCTCAGGGTGGGTTTCCAGCAGTTCTTTGTTGTTTACCAGCATCTCCATGATGCCGGGGGCAAAGATCTGCATAAAGAACCGGTCCTTGCCGTCAGAGGGGTCGGTGGTGACGCGGAACACGCCGATCCAGGCCAGGTGCTCCGCCAGCTTTTGGACCTTGTCCACGGGCATACCGGTCTTTTTGGCCAGGTACTCCGCGGTGCGCTCCTTCCGCAGGCCGCAGGCAATGGCCACGTCGGCCTCTTCATCGGTCAGAATGGAGGCCAGGGAGTAGTACTCCGGGGCGTTTTCATCAATCTTGTTGACCACGCCGGTCAGACCGCCCACCACGTGACAGAGCTTCACGATTTTTTCTCTCAGTTGTGCCATAATTCTCCTCCAATGTCATTGTTTGAGCCGGTCAATCCCGGTTCCATTCCGCAACCTGGTCCCGCAGCCACTGGGCCCAGGCCTCAATCCCCTCGCCGGTCTTGGCGCTGATGGGGAAAATCTTCAGTTTGGGATTGCGCATGTGGGCGTACTCCACCACCTTGTCCATATCAAAGTCAAAGTAGGGCAGCACGTCGATCTTGTTGATGATGAGCGCGTCGCAAACGGTGAAAATAAGGGGGTATTTCAGGGGCTTGTCGTGGCCCTCGGGCACGGAGAGGATCATGGCGTTTTTCACCGCGCCGGTGTCAAACTCCGCCGGGCAGACCAGGTTGCCCACGTTTTCCAGCACCACAAGATCCAGGTCCTCGGTGCCGATCTCCCGCAAGCCCTGCTCGGTCATACCTGCGTCCAGGTGGCACATGCCGCCGGTGTGGAGCTGAATGGACTTGATGCCGGTGGTGGCAATCTTCTCCGCGTCCACGGCGGAGTCGATGTCGGCCTCCATGACGCCCAGGCGGAGCTCGTCCTTCAGCGCCTCAATGGTGCGCATCAGGGTGGTGGTCTTGCCGGAGCCGGGAGAGGACATGAGATTCAGCAGAAAGGTCTTTTTGCCCTTCAGCTCCTGCCGGACCCGGTTCGCCTCACGGTCGTTGTCCGCAAAGACGGATTCTTTGATTTCGATGATTCTGACTTTTTCCATAGGTGTTCCCCTTTCCAAGGTATCCGGCAGTTATTTCTGCTCCAGGTGCTCCAGCACGTCCAGGATGGTCTTGCTGCCCGCCTGCTTGCCGTACTTGTCCACCTGGACCCGGTTGCGTACCCCGTGGGTCAGGCAGCCGGCGCCGCCCACACAGCCGCCTACACAGGCCATACCTTCAATGAAGTTGACGTCCAGCAGGCCCTTGCTCTTTTTCAGCAGATTCATCTTGCACTCTTCCAGGCCGTCGCAGGAGACGGCCTTCAGTTCAAAGTCGCCGAAGCCCTGCTCCTTCAGGCCCTCGGCCACAGCCTCGGCCAGGCCGCCGCAGCGGGCAAAGATCCGGCCAAAGTAGGAGGCGTTGTCCAGCCCGCTCTCCTCCAGCTCGGTAATGTCCACATTGTCGCTGTCAAACAGGGCCTGGAGTTCTTCAAAGGTGAGCACGGCGTCCACATAGGGAGCAACCTCCGGCCGGCGGATCTCCTGCTTTTTGGCGGTGCAGGGCCCAAGGAAGACCACCTTGGCGCCGGGGTCGGTGGACTTGATGTACTTGGCCACGGTGGCCATGGGCGACAGGTTGTGGGAGATGTACTGCACCATATCCGGATAGTTCTTCTCCACCAGGCTTACAAAGGCCGGGCAGCAGGAGGAGAGCAGGAAGCCCTTTTCCGCCAGCTCCTTGGACTCGGCCTGGGCCACCATGTCAGCGCCCAGGGCAGCCTCGGTAACCTGGGTAAAGCCCAGCTTCTTCAGACCGGTGACCACCTGGCCCAGCTTGGCGTAGGTGAACTGGCTGGAGATGGCCGGGGCCACCACCGCGTAAACCTTGGCGCGGCCGGCCCGGGCCCGCTTGAGCAGCTCTACCACGTCCACAATGGAGCTCACGTCCGTAATGGCGCCGAAGGGGCATTGGTACACGCAGGAGCCGCAGGCGATGCACTTGTCGTCGTCGATCAAAGCGGCCTTGTCCTCGTCCATGGAGATGGCGTTGACCTTGCAGGCGTTCTGACAGGGACGGGTGCGGTTGACAATGGCGGTGTAGGGGCAGGCCTTGGCGCACATGCCGCACTCAATGCACTTGTCCTTGTCAATGTGGGCCACATACTGGTGGTCCAGCACAATGGCCCCCTTGCGGCAGGCCTCCTCACACCGGTGGGCCAGACAGCCCCGGCAGGCGTTGGTGACCTCGTAGCCGCCCACAGGACACTCGTCGCAGGCCACGTCCAGCACCTGGATCACATTGCTGCTCAAGCGCCGGCCGCCCAGGGCCATTTTGACCCGCTCGCCCAGAATGGCCCGCTCTTTGTACACGCAGCAGCGCATGGTGGGCTTCTTGCCGGGGACGATGGTCTTGGGGATGCCCAGGGTGTCCTCCATCAGGGTGTCCCGCCAGGTGGACTTGGCTACCTCAAGCAGAACCTGGTATTTCAGATATTGGACCTTGGTATCAAATTTGCGCATATACTTTCTCTCCTCTTCTTGAAATAGTTTTAAAGATAGGGGGGTGACTCAGAAATAGCTGACCTTGACCTGCTTGCCCATCCGGCGCAGACACTCGGAGAGCTCTTTGACCAGATTCATCTTGATGTTGAAGTTGATGGGCAGATCCGGGTTTTGGTGGGCGGGATTGATGGCCCGGCCCACAAAGAAGTTGATATCAGTGGCCTCCTCAAACAGCAAGCGGCAAATCTGAGACGCGCCGTCGTGCTTGAAGCTCCAGTGCTCGTAAGAACGGTTGTCCTCCAGGTAGTCCTTGGCGTATTCCGTCACCTTGTTGATGGTGATGACGCCCTCGGTAACCAGGTCGGCCCCCTCCAGGATGGAGGTGGGGGGCACGTCCGCCGCGTCGGAGGGCGGGCCCGGGCGGACCCGCTTGCCCAGATAGCCCGCCGCAATGGAGGCGGTGGTGCCGCCGCAGATGATGTGCTTGCCCTCTTTGGAGAAGAACAGAGACATCATCCGCTCGGCGTCGCTGGGGTTGAAGGGCGGGCCGAAGAGCAGATTCATGGGCGTGCGCCGGCGGATGCGGACCACGCAGGCGGTGGTGTCGTCCAGAGGCTGGCCGCCGTAGAGGGCGTAGCACTCATCCACCAGCATGGTGGCCAGGGTCTTGGCGGTGTAGCCCACCATGACCAGGGGCTCCAGGAAGGCGATAATGTCCTCCCGCTTCCAGTTGTTGTTATAGGCCCGGTCGGCGTTGGCGTAGGGGCAGCCGTCGCTCATGAGCAGGAAGGTGTCGCCCTCCTGCAGACGGATGTGGGAGCGGAGGATCCGCTTGCCCCCCACGTTGGTCTCCCGGTAGGGATAGTCGTAGTTGGCGCCGTCCCGGAACAGAACGGCCAGAGGGTTGTCAAACTGGATCAGATCGGCGTATTGGCTGCGCTGCAGATGGATGATGGAGAAGGTGGAATAGGCCACGCCCTTGTCCTGGTCCACCGGCAGGGTTGCGGCAATGGTGGTGACGCAGTCCTCCAATGACAGGCCCTGGGCCAGCATGGTGGAGATGATCTTGGCCGTGAGGGTGGAGAGGATGCTGGCCTTGACCCCGCTGCCCAGGCCGTCGGCCAGGACAATCACCATGGACTCGTCGTCCCCCTGACGGACCACGTCCACATGGTCGCCGCACAGCTCCTCGCCGAAATGATTGACGCTGATATAGCCGACATCGGCGCAAAAGCTATTCATCAGACATGGTCTCCTTCAGCTTGGTCAGGGCAATTTTGGTTTCAGCGGCGGTCTCACCCAGCAAAGAGGCAATCTGCTGGACAATGCGCATCTGTTTTTCCACCACCCGGTCGGCCACCTCGGCGGTCTGACGGTTGACCTCTTCCTTGCGGACCCGGGCCTCCTCCTCTTCGGTGACGTCCCGGAGGATGCAGATCAGCACATGGAACTCCCTGTCCAGGGCCACGGTCTGCTCCACATAGCAGTCGTATTCCGCCAGGTACACCCGCTGGTTGCGGACGTTGCGCCCGGTTTTGAGCACCTGGAGAAACACTGCGGGGTCCAGAATCCGCACCACCTGGTCGCCCAGCACGTCGCTGGCGTAGCGGATGTGCAGCATACGCAGGGCCGCGGGGTTGATCTCCTGGACCTCCAGATTCTCGTTAAGAATCAGCATGGCGTTGGGGTTGTTTTTTACCACGTTGCCGGAGAAGCTCTCCGCCCGCTCCTTCAGGAAGGGCAGGCACATGGACACGTCCGCCTTGCCCTGGTAGATGGCCACGGCCTTCTCCCGGCAGGTGTCATAGCCGCAGCTGCCGCAGTTGAGCTCGTCCTCGGGCTTGGTTTTGCCCATTTTGCGCAGGATCTCAATGAGCTCCTGTTCCGAGGGATTGCCGGAGGGTCTTGCCAGGTAGGAGAACTCCTTGCGCAGGCTCTCCGCCTCGGGCTGGGCCACGGGGAAATCCTCCCGGCCGGCATAGCGGGCCACCGCCAGGGCGCCGGTGACCGGAATGCGGTGGTATTTTTCCATCACCGGGCCGGAGATGCAGCTGCCGGGGCAGGCGGACATCTCCAAAAAGCAGTTGTGGATGCTCCCCTGCTCCAGATCCCGCAGGGCGGCAATCACGTTGTCCATGCCGTCCACCGCCAGATAGCTGTAGCCCGGGGCGTCCAGCGACATGGTTTTGAGAATGCCCCCGGTGGTGGGGAAGAACCGGGCCTTGCCGGTTTCGGTGTCCTCGGGCTCGGGCACCAGGTCGATGCCCTCCCGGGTCAGCCAGCCGGTGAGCTCTTCAAAGGTGAGCACCGCGTCCACCAGGCCGGGATAGCGGGTGGCCTCGTCCTTTTTGGACACGCAGGGGCCGATAAACACGGTTTTCGCCTCGGGGTGCTCCCGCTTGATGGCGGCGCAGTGAGCCTGCATGGGGGACAGAACGTCCGCCAGCATTCCCAGGGCAGAGGGGAAGTATTTTTCGATTAAGAGGTTGACAGAGTGGCAGCAGGAGGAGATGACCACATCCCGGTGCTCCTGCCGCAGCAGGCGGTCATACTCGTTTTTGACCACCGTGGCCCCCAGGGCGGTCTCCTGGGCGCCGGCAAAGCCCAGCTTGCGCAGGGCGGTGTCCATGGCGTGGATGCCGATGCCCTCATAGTTGGCCACAAAGGAGGGCGCCACGCTGGCATAGACCGGGGCGCCGCTTTGCAGCAGGACCCGGACCTTTTCGGTTTCGTCTACGATCTGTTTGGCGTTTTGGGGGCAGACCACAAAGCACTGGCCGCACAGGACGCAGTCCTCCTCCATAATGTGGGCCTGGTTGCCGGAAAAACGGATGGATTTGACCGGACAGTGCCGGATGCATTTGTAGCAGTTTTTACAGTTGGATTTTTTCAGCGTGAGACAGCTTGCCATAGTACCTCCGGAGTCGGGCAGGGCGTCACTCCTGCGGTGAACATTCGAATTCATCTTATATTATAACGGATAAGCTGTCATTTTTCAACGCCTGTTTTGTGGAAGTTGGATAAAATCCAAAAAAGAGCAGAGACAGGTTTCCCTGTCTCTGCCGGATTTCCTGTCTTTGGAATCAGAAGTCCACCTCAGTGTCGTAGTAGCAGCACTTGAGGAGCTTTTCCATCTCTTCCACAGAGGGCTGGCGGGGGTTAGAGCCGGTGCAGGCGTCCGCAATGGCGTTGACCGCGATGTCATGCAGCCGCTCCAGGAACACCTTCTCGGGGACGAAGCCCTGCTCGGTGGGATAGCTGTCCGCGCCGTAGTGGCCGATGCAGTGGGGGATGTTCAGCGCGTCGTTCATGCCGCGCAGATACTTGATCAGCAGGGCGACCTTCTCGTCGTCGTCCTTGCCGCCCAGGTTCATCTGGTCGGCAATCTTGCCGTAGCGCTTCTTGGCGGTGGGGTCCTTGGCGTTGAAGGCAATGACCTTGGGCAGGTACATGGCGTTGGCCGCGCCGTGGATGATGTGAGCGCCGCAGTCGGCAAACACAGCGCCGGTCTTGTGGGCCATGGAGTGGACAATGCCCAGCAGGGCGTTGGAGAAGGCCATGCCGGCCAGGCACTGGGCGTTGTGCATGGCGCCGCGCTTTTCCATGTCGCCGTTGTAGGAGTCCACCAGGTCGTTCTGGATCATCTCAATGGCGTGCAGGGCCAGAGGATCGGTGTAGTCGCAGTTGGCGGTGGAGACGTAGGCCTCAATGGCGTGGGTCATGGCGTCCATGCCGGTGTGGGCCACCAGCTTCTTGGGCATGGTCTCGGCCAGGGCGGGGTCTACAATGGCCACGTCGGGAGTGATCTCAAAATCGGCAATGGGGTACTTGATGCCCTTGGAGTAGTCGGTGATGATGGAGAAGGCTGTCACCTCGGTAGCAGTGCCGGAGGTGGAGGGGATGGCGCAGAAGTGTGCCTTGGTCCGCAGCTTGGGCAGGCCGAACACCTTGCACATATCCTCAAAGGTGGTCTCGGGGTACTCGTACTTGATCCACATGGCCTTGGCCGCGTCAATGGGAGAGCCGCCGCCCATGGCCACGATCCAGTCGGGCTGGAACTCCTGCATCTTGGCAGCGCCCTTCATCACGGTCTCTACAGAGGGATCGGGCTCGATGCCTTCGATAAAGTCCACTTCCATGCCGGCTTCGCGCAGATAGTCGGCCGCTTTGTCCAAAAAGCCGTTGCGCTTCATGGCGCCGCCGCCCACGCAGATGATGGCGCGCTCGCCCTTCAGGGTCTTCAGGGCTTCCAGAGCGCCCTTTCCATGGTACAGGTCACGGGGTAATGTAAATCTTGCCATTTTTGTCTGTCCTCCTGAGTGTCAAACTCTGTTTTGCCGGGACTGCCGCGGCACGGGTGCTTGGATCCATGCGAAAAGCAGGCCCCATATCGATATGCTTTTATCGATTCAATTGCATCGATATTATAGCACCCCCGGCGGGCTTTGAGAAATGCTTCTTTGGCATGGGACCCTTGCCTGCAGAGATATGGCAAGCCCCGGCACCTATGGGTGCCAGGGCTTGAGATTCCGGTCTCTGGACAGGCGGAGCTCATGAATGAAGCTCCGGTCCAGGTCGGTCAGGGTGTAGCTGCGGCGGCGGATCAGCACATCCCGGTACTCCCGGGTGTTGTCCGCGCACCGGCGCTGGACCAGGTCATACCGGTCCAGCAGCTCCTTGGGCACCGGCGAGACCCACATATAGGTCTGGGGGTTCTGGCTGAGCAGGTCAAACTGCCCTGCCCGCTCAAAGACAAAGATCCGCCGCTGTACCCGGGGGGAGAGCTCTGTGCGCCGCACCTCCGCCATGGGCAGGGAGGGCACATAGGGGTCTGCGTGGGCAATCTCGACCAGGGGCTCCAGGTCCCGGAGATAAATCTCCGGCTTTTGGGCCAGGGGGCTTTGCCGGTGGAAAATCAGCACATAGCAGAAGGAGGTGATCCGCTCATAGGCCAGTTCCTTTTCTTCCATCAGCGCCTTGTAGTAGCGGCTGTAGTCCGCGGCAAAGCGGACAATGCCCAGGTGATAATCCGCGTGGAGGATGTTGTCAATGGCCTGCAGGGAGTTGGTCTCCTGGTAGAACAGCTCGGCGGGGCCGTCCGCCAGGCTGTGGGAGAAGCGGGCAAAGGCCTGGGAGATATAGCTCGCCCGGGGCACCGAGATGGAAAACCGCTGCTGCCCCGGGTGACCGGCGCGGTAATAGTTCTCCACCTCGTCGATCTGCCCCAGGATCTTGCGGGCATAGGACAGAAAGATCTCTCCCTCCGGGGTGGGGAGCATCCCCTTGACGCTGCGCTCAAAGATGGTGATGCCCAATGAGGTCTCCAGCTCCCGCACCGCCCGGCTGAGATTGGGCTGGCCCACAAACAGCCGCTGGGCCGCTTTGCTGATGGAGCCGGCGTCGGCCACCTCCACGGCGTATTTCATATGCAGGATATTCATATTCTGTCTCCTCCGCCAATGGGAAGGGCGGCAATGGCCAGCTCCAGGGCCCGGGCGGCAAGGGCGGGGTCCAGGACCTCCTTCTCCGGCACATGGACAAAGGCCGTGGGGATCCGGGGCAGAGCGTAGAGCACCCGGAAGTACAGGTCGTTGCACACATAGGCCCCGGCGGAATAGGACACCGCCGCGGGATAGCCCCCGGCAGTCATGGCCCGGGCCATGGCCCGCACCGGGAGGGTGGCAAACCGGGCCTCCCCTGCCCCCTCCAGCACCGGCTGATCCATGGGCGCGGCGCCGGCATTGTCCGGGATGCGGGCATACTGCCAGTTGATGGCCACCAGCTCCGGGGTGATTTGGGTCCGCCCCCCGGCCTGGCCCAGCAGGAGGATGGCGTCCGGCCTCAGCTGACGGGCCAGGGCAACCGCCCTCTCCCCCGCCCCGCCAAAGGTCACCGGCAGCACCGCCTTGCAGAGCTGCCACTGCCCTACCCGGGCAGGCATCGCGGCAGCGGCCAGGGCGGAGGCGTTCTCCATCCGGCCGCCGAAGGGTTCAAAGGCTGTGACAAGCAGGGTAGGCATCATCTGGGCCTCCTTTTCTCTTTCTCGGTGGGAGTATACCACATTCCGGCCCTGGGTGCAAGCGGGAATTGTCCCGGGCCGGGGCATCCCGGTTGGAATTTGGACAAACCGGAGGGGAATACACTGTCTGCGGGAGGTGAGTCCATGCTCTGTGCAGCGGTACTGATGATGCTGAGCACAATGCTCTATTCCCTGCGGCTGGATACCCCGGGGTCCTTCCCCAAGCCGCTGAGTCAAAAAGAGGAGCGGCACTATCTGGAGCTGGCCGCCCGGGGAGACCGGGAGGCCCGAAACATCCTGATTGAGCGGAATCTGCGGCTGGTGGCCCACATTATGAAGAAATACTACACCCAGGCCTCAGATCAGGAGGATCTGATCTCCATCGGCACCATTGGGCTGATTAAGGGGATCACCACCTTTGACCCCGACAAGGGGGCGAGGCTGGCCACCTATGCCGCCCGGTGCGTGGAAAACGAGATTTTGATGCACTTTCGCGCCCAGCGCAAGACCGCGGGGGACGTGTCCCTGTCGGACTGCCTGGAAACCGGCAGTGACGGCACAGCCCTGGCCATTGAGGACGTGGTGGCGGTACCGGAGCGACTGTTTGACGATCTGGCCCGGAAGGAGGAGGCCCAGGCCCTGTACCGGGCGGTAGACGCCTGCCTGACCCAGCGGGAAAAGCTGGTGGTCACCCTGCGCTACGGGCTGTACGGCCGGCAGAGCCGCACCCAGCAGGAGATTGCGGAAATCCTGGGCATCAGCAGAAGCTACGTCTCCCGCATTGAGAAAAAGGCCCTGGGCAAGCTGCGCACCCAGCTCACCCAGGGAAATTAAGCCCCCGGGGAGGCAGTCTGCCTCCCCGGGCTTTGCATCAGGGGTACACAGGCCCCTGTGCCTGCTGCGCAGGCCGGAGCCTCTGTTTTACTGTTTGGAGCCGGAGGATTTGCCCAGGCCCAGGCAGTCCCAGTTCTTCATGAAATACTCCACACCGGAATACAGCGTGGGCAGCACAATCACCAGGATATACACCCAGTTGATCCACCGGGGCAGATTCAGATCCCAGGTGACGATCCACAGCAGCAGCACCACCATGGTGGAGAAGGTCTTGACCTTGCCGGACCAGCCCGCGGCGATGACCCTGCCGTTGCCCACGGCCACCAGACGCAGCCCCGTCACCGCAAACTCCCGGGTCAGAACGATCATCAGCGCCCAGGCGGGGAACAGCTGCCACTGGGTGAGAATGCACATGGCGGAGATCACCAGCAGCTTGTCCGCCAGGGGATCCAGGAACTTGCCGAAGTCGGAAACCTGGTTGCACTTGCGGGCAATCTGCCCGTCCACATAGTCGGTGAGACTGGCAATCAGAAACAGGGCCAGGGCCAGCCACTTCAGCCAGGGCACCTGGGGGCTGAACAGAAAGGCCGCCATAAAGGCCGGGATCATTGCCACCCGGATCAGTGTGATTTTGCTTGCGGTTGTCATTGCGCATCCTCCTCCCTGCCGATCAGGTCGCCGTCCTCGGCGCCCAGAATCTTGACCCGGACAAATTCGCCCGGCGCGTGGTCCGCGTCTGCGGTGAAGCGGACCGTGCCGTCGATGCCCGGGGAATCGGCATAGGTTCTGCCGTAATATTCTCTGCCGTCAAAGTCCTCTACCAGGATCTCCAGGGTCCGGTCAAAGAGGGATTCGTTGTAGTCGTCAATGATTCTGGACTGGAGCTCGGCAATCCGGTCGGCCCGCAGGCGGGCGATCTCCTCATCGGGGTAATCCATCCTGGCCGCAGGCGTCCCCTCCTCCGGGGAGAAGGCAAAGGCGCCCACCCGCTCCAGCCGGTGGCGGCGCAGGAAGTCGCAGAGCTCTTCAAACTCCGCCTCCCCCTCCCCGGGCAGGCCGGCAATCAGGCTGGTGCGCACCACCAGACCGGGGATCCGGGCCCGGAGCTTGGGGAACAGCTCCTCCAGATACGCCTTGTTCCCCCGCCGGTTCATCCGGCGGAGGATGGTGTCGTTTACGTGCTGAATGGGGATGTCCAGATACTTGACAATCTTGGGCTCCCGGGCCACAGTGTCAATTAGTTCATCGGTGAGCTCATCCGGATAGGTATAGTGTACCCGGATCCAGTGCAGACCGTCAATGGCGCACAGCTGCTGCAAAAGCTCGGGCAGCATCCGCTTACCGTAGCGGTCAATACCGTAGCGGCTGGTATCCTGGGCCACCACAATGAGCTCCTTCACCCCGGAGGCCGCCAGCTCCTCCGCCTCACGGACGCAGTCCTCCAGCTTGCGGCTGCGGAACTTGCCCCGCAGACTGGGGATGACACAGTAGGCGCAGTGGTTATCGCAGCCCTCGGCGATTTTCAGGTAGGCGTAATAGGCGGGGGTGGTGAGAATCCGGCCCGTCTCCTCCACGGGGGTGTGGATACTGCCGTAGCGCTGGAAGGGCTCCCCCCGCAGCACACTGTCGGCGGCGCTGACTACGTCGTAGTAGCTGCCGGTGCCCAGCACCCCGTCTACCTCGGGCAGCTCCTGCAGGATCTGCTCCTGATAGCGCTGGGCCAGGCAGCCGGTGACCAGCAGCTTGCCCACCAGACCCTCGGCCTTGCGCTGGCCGATCTGGATGATATGGTCAATGGCCTCGGACTTGGCGGCGTCGATAAATCCACAGGTGTTGATGATGACCAGATCCACGTTCTCCGGCGCGGGGGCGATTTCGTACCCGGCCTGACGCAGCAGGAACATCATCTGCTCGCAGTCCACCTGATTCTTGGCACAGCCAAGAGACACAAATCCAACACGATAGGACATGGAATACCTCCAACAAATCAATGGTATGGGCCGTCATTCCTCCCATTCCGGCTCTTGGGCCAGGCGGGACAGGGCCTGCTGGATCTGACTCCAGCTGTAGCCCCGGCGGATGGCGGCGTTGACGGCGCTGCGGCGCTGCTTTTCGTCCGGGTCGGGCCCCAGACGCTTGGCAAGAAAGTCTGTCAGCGCGTCGGACAGATCCGGCAGCTCGGCCAGGGCCGGCTCCCAGTACTGCTTTGGAATCCGCTTTTCATAGAGCATCTGGCGGATGCGGGCCTCGCCGTAGCCCCGGCTGAGCCCCCGGCGGACAATCTGCCGGGCAGTCTCGGCGTCATCCAGCAGGTCCAGGTCGGTGAGCCACTGGGCGGCCGCCCGGGCGTCCTCGGGGCGCTCGCCCTTCTGCACCAGGCGGCGGGTCAGATCCTCCCGGGAGACCCCGGACGCGGAAATGATCCGCACCGCCCGGCTTTTGGCGGAGGCCAGACCTGCCGCGGCGCGGAGCCGCTCCATGTCTGCCTCGTCCAGCTCCATGCCGGGATACAGGCCCAGGTCTGCGGCCACAGAGGGCACCACCTTCAGCTCGGTGCCGTCGTCAAAATCAATGTGCAGCTTGGCTCCCTGCCGCTGGGGCGGGCGGAGAGCCTTAATCCTCATCGTCAAAGTCGGCGGCGCTGACGCCTACCCCCACGGTCTCCACCCGCTGGGCGGCGGGCTTGGGCGCCTGGGTATTGGCCTCCCGCAGCTTCTGGCGGACCTGCTCCTCCAGGTCGGCGGCCAGGTCCGGGTGCTCCATGAGATACTTTTTGACGCTGTCCTTGCCCTGGCCGATGCGCTCGTCCCCCATGGAGAACCAGGAGCCGGCCTTTTGAATCAGGTCAAACTGGACGCACATATCCACCAGCTCGCCCCACTTGGAGATGCCCTCGCCAAACATGATGTCAAAATGTGCCTCACGGAAGGGAGGCGCCACCTTGTTTTTCACCACCTTGACCCGGACATGGTTGCCGATGACGTTGCCGCCCTCTTTAATTCCCTCCACCCGGCGAACGTCCATGCGCACAGAGGCGTAGAACTTCAGGGCGTTGCCGCCGGTGGTGGTTTCGGGGTTGCCGTACATGACGCCGATCTTCATACGCAGCTGGTTGATGAAAATCACCACGCAGTTGGTCTTGGAAATGGTGCCCGCCAGCTTCCGCAGGGCCTGGGACATCAGTCTGGCCTGCAGGCCCACAAACTGGTCACCCATCTCGCCCTCGATCTCCTGCCGGGGCACCAGGGCCGCCACAGAGTCTACCACAATGGCGTCCACCGCGCCGGAGCGCACCAGGGCGTCGGTAATCTCCAGGGCCTGGTCGCCGGTATCGGGCTGGGACACCAGCAGGGAGTCAATGTCCACGCCGATGGCGGAGGCATAGACCGGGTCAAGGGCGTGCTCGGCATCTACAAAGGCCACGGTGCCGCCCCGCTTTTGGCACTGGGCCAAAATATGCAGGGCCAGGGTGGTCTTGCCGGAGGACTCAGGGCCGTAGATCTCCACGATCCGCCCCTTGGGCACGCCGCCCACACCCAGGGCCGCGTCCAGGGCCAGGGAGCCGGTGGGAATGGCCTCCACGTTCATCTCGGGACGGTCGCCCATCCGCATTACAGAGCCCTTGCCGAAGCTCTTTTCAATCTGCCGCAGGGCGGCGTCCAGGGCCTTTTTCTTATCGGAGGCAGGCGTGGGGGCCTCATAAGCTTTCTTCGTTGCCATGGTCTTCGTCCTCTCTGTCAACTTTATATTGGGCCAGGACCGCCCGGTCGATCTGACCGCTGTCCTGCCGAAGTTCCAGCACGGTGTATCCGTGTTCGGTGAGCAGGTCGCACACCGCGTCCTGCTGGCCCATGCCGAATTCCAGGCAGAGATACCCGCCGGAATGCAGGGCTTGGGTATAATTTTTTACAATGGCCCGGTAGTAATCCAGGCCGTCCTCCCCGCCGCACAGGGCCAGGTGGGGTTCAAACTGCCTGACCGAATCCGGCAGCTCCTCCATCTCCCGGGTGGTGACGTAGGGCGGGTTGGAGACGATCATGTCAAATTTGCCCAGGAAGGGCGCCGGCGGCTGGCGCATATCCGCCTGCACGCAGCTGACCCTGCCCCCCAGGCGCAGATCGGTGACGTTCTTTTTGGCCACCCGCAGGGCCTGGGGACTGACGTCCGCCAGGGTGAGCTTGGCGTCCTTGATGCGCCGGGCCAGGGCCAGGCCGATGCAGCCGGAGCCGGTGCCCAGGTCCAGGATCCGGGGGTTCTGGGGCAGAAACAGGCCCTTCTTGATGGCCAGCTCCACCACCGCCATGGTGTCGTCCCGGGGGATGAGCACGTCCCGGGTGACGGTGAGGGTCATGTCGTAAAAATCCCACTGGCCGATGATATAGGCAATGGGCTCACCGGACAGGTGGCGGCGGACATAGTCCTCCACCTGCAGGCAGGTGGACTCGGAGGCATACAGATCCCGGTCTGCAATAAAGGCCTCCGGCGTCTTGCCGGTGGCGGCGCACAGCAGCTCCCGTGCCATCCGGGCGGCATCCTGGCCGTCATAGGGCAGCAGGGCCTTGCGGGCGTCGAGAAACAGCTCGGCGTATTTTTTTACCATCGGTCGGTCCCCTCTTCCTTGGGAAGCACCAGCTTCAAGGCCGCAATGGCCACCTCCATCATGGAGTCGTCCGGCTCATAGGTGGTAAAGTTCTGGAACCACATGCCGGGGGCGGTGAGAATGCGGGTGAACCAGTTGTCGTGCCGGCCCACCAGGCGGTTGAACTCGTAGCTCACAGACACCACCAGGGGCAGCATGACCACGATCTTAATGGCCATCATCAGCAGATTGTACACCAGGCGGCGGCTTTCCTGCAGGGCTGCCAGGCCGGGGATCAGGGCGTTGAGGATGTAGGACAGCACCGTGAACAGCAAAATGGAGAGAATCATCACCACAAACAGGAAGCTGGTGCCGCAGCGGGGATGCTTGCGGGTCATTTTGCGTACGTTCTCAACGGTCAGAGGCAGGCGGGCCTCGTAGCAGCGGATGGTTTTATGCTCCGCCCCGTGGTAGGAGAACACCCGGCGCATCTCCTTCATCCTGGAGACCAGGAACATATAAAGCAGGAAAATCACAATCCGGAACACACCCTCCACCAGGTGCTGGACGATCAGACTGCAGTCGGTCAGCCGCTGGAACAGGTTGCCCAGCTCCATGGGCAGCAGGAAGAACAGCAGCACCGAAAAGCCCACGCCGATGAGCACGGCAAAGTAGATGGCCAGCTGCATGAATTTTTCCGTGCCCACCTTCTTTTCCAGCCAGAGATCCAGCTTGGAGGGCTCGGCCTCCGGCTCGTCATCCTCCAGGCCGGATTTTTCAGCCGACCACATCAGGGACTTGACCCCCGAGACCATGGAACCGGTAAAGTTCACCACACCCCGGATCATCGGCCAGGTGAGGATGCCGGTCTTTTTGCCGATGGGCTCTACCTTTTGCTCCAGGCCCTCCTTGCCCCGTACCACAATGGACATAGACTCGGGGCCGCGCATCATAATGCCCTCAATCAGCGCCTGACCGCCGATCATGGTTTTAAATTGTTCCTTTGCGGGACAGGCTTCGTTGGACATGGGCCTTCCCTCCTTTGGTCTGTATTTTGTTCGGAATATTACTCCACAAAGCGCACGGCGGTGCCGTAGGCAATGACCTCGGCCGCGCCCTGCATAATGGCCGAGGAGGCGTAGCGGATGTTGACAATTGCGTCCGCCCCCAGGTTTTGGGCCTCAAGCACCATGCGCTGGGTGGCCAGAGCCCGGGCGTCGTCCATCATCTCGGTGTAGGCCTTGAGCTCGCCGCCCACGATGGTTTTCAGACTCTGGGTAATGTCTTTGCCGATGTGCTTGGACTGGATGGTGCTGCCCTTGACCAGGCCCAGCATCTGCAGCTCCTTGCCGGTGATGTAATCGGTGTTCACTAACAGCATGTGAAAACTCCTCTCTGTATCAAGCAGTTATTCGGGAATGGGCAGGCGCACGGTGACCAGGGTGCCGCCCCCGGGGGCGTTGGCCAGGTCCAGGGTGCCGCCGTGCATGGTGACAATCTCCTCGCAGACGGCAAGGCCGATGCCGGAGCCCCGGGCCTTGGAGCTGCCCTTATAGAACTTCTTTTTGACGTGGGGAAGCTCCTCCTCGGGGATGCCGGGGCCGTAGTCCCGGATGCGGACCACCACGGCCCGGTCCTCCAGATTGATGCTGGCGGTGATCTTTTTGCCGTCACCGCCGTGCTTGGCGGCGTTGTCCAGAATGTTCAGGAAGACCTGGCGCATCCGCTCGGGATCGCAGGGAATTTCGGGGATGTCGTCGTCGCTGTCCTCATAGTCCAGGGTGATGCCCTCCTGGCGCAGACGGTTGCCGTACATGAAGATCATATCCTCAAAGTCCGCCCGCAGGTCGCAGGTACGGACGTTCAGGGTAAAGCGGCCGTCCTGGATGCGGGTAAACTCCAGCAGCTCCTCCACCATAGAGGTCAGGCGGCGGGCCTCCCGCAGGATGATGGTGATGCCCCGCCGGGTCTCCTCGCTGGTCTCCTCGCCGGCCAGCAGGGTCTCGCCCCAGCCGGTGATGGCCGTCAGCGGGGTGCGCAGCTCGTGGGACACCGAGGACATAAACTCGGACTGCATCTTTTCGGTCTGGCTGATCTTGTTGGACATATCGTTGATGGTGTCGGCCAGGACGCCGATTTCATCATCGAACTTCTTTTGGATCTGCACGCCGTAGCTGCCGCCGGCAATCCGCTTGGCGGTTTCGGTGATCTCTGACACCGGCACCAGAATGCTGCGGAAGTAATACTTGTTGCTCAGGTAGACGATAAACACCACTGCCAGGGCAAAGGCCAGCGACAGCAGCAGGGTGAGCAGAATAAACCGGTCGGCGTTTTTGGTGCTGGTGACAAAGCGCAGGGCGCCCACCACCCGGCCGTCGGCATAGACCAGGGGCGAGGAGATGCTCATCACCCGCTCCCCGGTGCCGATGTTGCCCCCGGTGTAGTAGCTCATGCCGCCCAGCTCCAGGGCCTGGTTGACGTCCAGGGTGCCGGGCTCGCCCACGCTGAACAGACCGTAGGAGGAGGCCACCAGCTGGCCCCGGTTGTTGAAGAACTGGAGCTCCAGGCTGTCCTTGTCTTCAAAATTCTCCGCCAGCATCACGCAGGCCTCATAGCACTGGCTGTAGTCCAGGTTCAGGTAGCTGCCCAGAAAGGAGGTGGTGGTTTTGGCCTTGGCCTCCAGCCCGGAGCGCATGGCAGAGTAGGTGTAGATGGCGTTGGCCCCGGTAAAGCCCATCCCCGCCAGCAGGGCCACAGCCGCAAAGATGCTGAGAATATTTTTCAGCCAGCGCTGCTGCAGGCCCCGGCCGGCCCGGTGGGCGCCGGTAAGCCATTTGGGTCGCTTCATGCTTTAGGCACCCCATTTGTAGCCGAAGCCCCAGACCGTGGTAATAAAGGTGGGGTTGGCAGTGTCGTTCTCTATTTTGATGCGGAGCCTGCGGATGTTGACGTCCACAATCTTCAGCTCGCCGTCATAATCCCGGCCCCAGACCGAGGTGAGAATGTCCTCGCGGGACAGGGCGCGGCCGGGGTTTTGCATAAAGAGCTTGATGATGGCGTATTCCACCTGGGTCAGCTTGATGCGCTGGCCCTCTTTTTCCAGGGTGCGGTTGCGGGTGTTGAGCACAAAGGGCCCCTGGCTCAGCACCTCGGCATCGGCCCCGGTGTCGCCGCCGATGCGGCGGTAGAGGGCGTCGATCCGGGCGGTGAGCTCCGCCGGGGAGAAGGGCTTGGTGACGTAGTCGTCGGCGCCGGTCATCAGGCCGGTGACCTTGTCCATCTCCTGGGTGCGGGCGGTGAGCATGATGATGCCGATGACCTTGTTGGTGGCACGGATGTTGCGGCAGACCTCAAAGCCGTCAATGTCCGGCAGCATGATGTCCAGAATGGCCACGCCGATGTCTGGATATTCCTTCAGACGCTCCAGGGCCTCCATGCCGGTGCCGGCCTCAATGGCCTCATATCCGGCGCGGCGCAGATTGATCACCACAAAGCTGCGGATATTGACCTCGTCTTCCAGTATCAGTACCTTCTTCATAGGGGGGTTCCCAACCTTTCTGTCCCGCCTGGGGGACCAAGTGTTTGCGATGCGCCGTGCCCCTTACGGTCACAGTATCGCAGATGTACAGTCCGATAAAACGGACAATTCAATCAATATCGGGCAGCAGCTCCGCCGCGATAAAGCGGAACCTGGTTTTCAGCTCCTCGCTGTCCATGGACAGACCGGGGGCCAAATGGGCGCTGAACCAGGTGCCGCCACGGCGGGCCAGAACCACCCGGTCCTCCGCCTGGGCAAGCGCCGCGGCATTGTCGCCGGAAAAGCTGTAGATGGTCATCAGCTCCACATCCCGGAGCGCATCGTGGCGGACAAAGCGCACGGCACTGCCCTCACGAATCTCCACAGCGGTGGCGCCCAGCTGCTCCACCCAGTCCTCCGGCAGGATGAAGTACCAGCCGGCGTCAAAGCTGTGGTAGGTGTTCATCCGCTCGGTGGTCTCGCCGTCCCGGCGCAGGCCGCTCCAGACGATTCGGTACTGCCCCTCGGAGGCGGGGTCGCCGGCAATGGGGTCAAGGGCCAGGGTGTTGGGCAGCTCCACGGCGCCGTCGCCGTCGATGTCGGTGCTGTAGACGTAGTAGTTGCGCACGGTGCGGATGCTCTTGCCGCTTTCGGTGTTCAGGGTGATGTTGCGCAGCCCCTCATGGTTGACAAAGACGTCTGTGATCAGCTCGCTGGTGCCGTAGGCAGAGGCCACGAAGACCGCAGGGGTCTCGTCGCTGAGCTGGCCGGTCAGGATTCGCTTGACGGTATCGGTGCCGGCGGAGAGGGCTGCCTCTCCCTGGCGCTGGAGCTGGCCGCTCTGCCACTGGTAGAGCTCGGCAAAGGGGTTGCCCCCTTCGCTGGCCGCCTGGAGCAGCAGCAGATCGCTCTGCCCGTCGGTGTCCAGGTCTGCCAGGGACCAGGCAGTGCAGCCGGTGCTGAGCAGCTCGCTGAGACTGTCTTCAGACAGGGTATAGACGCTTAAGAAGGGCTGGACCTGGTCCGCCACCCGGCGGGAGACCAGCACCTCCATGCCCGGGCGGTCGTCCACCTGGGCGTATTGGACGCTGTCAAAGCCGCTGCCGTCCCCCTTCAGGGTACAGATCAGAACATAGCCGGATTCGCCGGTCTTTTTCAGCACCTGCAGGCGCAGAGGCTTGTCCTGCTCCACCCGGGAGAACACCAGGATCTCCTCCACCCCATCGGCATCCAGGTCCACCCGCTGGATGGCCTGGCGGTTGTTGCCGGAAACCGGGGCGCTGTAGCTGCCCCCGTCCAGGGCGGACTCCACCGCCTTTTGCAGGTCGTAATACTCCGGGGAGCGCTCCGGCGTGGCGTAAAACCGCTGGGCCTCCATGGCAAAGCAGCCGCTCAGCAGCAATGCCAGGGCGCAGAGCAGCCCCGGAACAAGCAGACGCAATTTCAGGCCGGGTCCCTCCCCTCTTGGTTCAGATTCTCAGGATAGTATATCATAATATGGAAAAAAAGTGTAGCCAATTTTGAAACTTTTTGATGGGATTTCCAATTCTTTGTTTTATTTTGTCACCACACTGTCACTGCCCAGTATCCGGCAGAGCTCATCCAGCATCTCAGGGTCCGGGGTGGCGGTGGTCCCCCGGCGAACCTTCGTGTTCTCAAAGTACAGCACCACAGGCACCTGGCCGGGGAACATATTCAAAATGGCCCGGACCTTGGGATAGAGCGGCCCCTCCTCTCCGGGCAGGCGCAGGTACAGCTTGCTGCACTGTGCCAGGGTGACAGGCGCCGGGGCAGACCGGGCAGCGGTCGTAAGCTCCGCAAGATCCCGCACCTGGTTGACCACCAGCTGGGGCTCCTTCTCCTCCCGGATGGAAACCCGGCCCTGGATGGCCACGGCCTTGCCCTCCTGGATCAGGTCGGTGTACTGCCGCAGGGCGTTGGGGAAGACAATCAGCTCTGTGGCGGCGGTGTCGTCCTCCAGCATCACATAGCACATGGTGCTGCCGTTTTTGGTGGATTTCAGCCGGGGGGCCTGCAGGATGCCCGCCACAGTGACGTTCTGCTCGTCCCGCACCTGGGCGTCCTCCCCCACAATGCGGACCAGAGGCAGCGCCTCGGTTCGGGCCAGGGCCTGGCGATAGGCGTCCATGGGGTGGCCGGAGAGGTACAGACCGGCAGATTCCTTTTCCATCTGCAGCAGCTGGGCCCGGGGCAGCTCGTCCATCTGGGGCAGGGCGATGCGCTCATCCGCGGCGGCCTGGTCTCCCAGCAGGTCAAACAGGCCCATCTGGCCGGAGATGTTCCGGCGGCTTGCATTGGAGACAGAGTCCATCACCGCCTCGTACACCGCCAGAAGCTGGCTTCTGTGGGCGCCGAAGCAGTCCATGGCCCCGCACTTGATCAGATTTTCTACGGCCCGCTTGTTCAGCTCGGTCTCGTTCATCCGCTTGCAGAAATCCTCCAGCGAGCGGAAGGGCCCCCCTGCCCGCCGGGCAGCGGTCATCTTGCGGATCAGCCCCAGGCCGATGTTCTTCACCGCGCCCAGACCGAAGCGGATGCCGCCGGGCTCCACCACGAACACGTCCTCAGACCGGTTGACGTCCGGCAGCAGCAGGGCAATGCCCATATCCTTGCAGGCGCCGATATAGCCTGCGATTTTCTCGGAGCTGGAGATCACTGAGGTCATCAGCGCCGCCATATACTGCCGGGGATAGTGGCACTTGAGATAGGCGGTGTCGTAGCTGACCTTGGCGTAGCACACGGCGTGGGCTTTGTTGAAGGCGTAGTTGGCAAAGTCCAGGATTTCATCGTAAATCTTCTGGGCCGCCTGCTCCGACACCCCGTTTGCCACCGCGCCGGGGATGCCCCTGGAGGCATCGCCGTAGACAAAGGCCTGGCGCTCCTGGACAATGACGTTCTGTTTCTTCTTGGAGATGGCCCGGCGCATATTGTCCGCCTGGCCCAGGGTGTAGCCGCCCAGCTTGCGGAAAATCTCGATGACCTGCTCTTGATACACAATGCAGCCGTAGGTCACGTTCAGAATGGGCTGAAGCTGGGGGGTGAGATAGGAGATGGTCTCAGGGTGGTGCTTGCACTGGATAAACTTGGGGATGGATTCCATGGGGCCCGGACGGTACAGGGCCACAATGGCGGTCATATCTTCAATGGACTGGGGCTTCATCTGCACGCACACCCCGGTGATTCCCGCCGACTCCAGCTGGAACACGCCGGAGGTCTTGCCCTCCCCCAGCATGGCAAAGGTCTCGGGATCGTCGTCCCGGATCTGCTTCATGGAGAAGTCCGGCTGGGTTTTGCGGATCTCCTTTTCGGCGTCGTCAATCACCGTCAGGTTCCGCAGGCCCAGAAAATCCATTTTCAGCAGGCCCAGCTCCTCGATGGTGGTCATAGTGTACTGGGTGACCACGGTATCGTCGTTCCGGGCCAGGGGGACGTAGTCTGACACCGGCAGCTTGGTGATCACCACGCCTGCGGCGTGGGTGGAGGTGTTGCGGGGCATGCCCTCAATGGCCATGGCAGTGTCGATCAGCTTTTTCACCCGGGGGTCGTCGTCGTAAAGCTGCTTGAGCTTAGGCGAGCGGGTCAGGGCCAGCTCCAGGGTCATGTGCAGCTCGTTGGGAATGGCCTTGGCCACCACGTCCGTCTCGGCGTAGCTCATGTCCAGGGCCCGGCCCACGTCCCGCACCGCGCCCCGGGCCGCCATGGTGCCGAAGGTGACGATCTGGGCCACCCGGTCCTTGCCGTATTTCTCGGTGACGTAGTCAATCACCTCGCCCCGGCGCTCCTGGCAGAAGTCGGTGTCAAAGTCCGGCATACTCACCCGCTCGGGGTTCAGGAAGCGCTCAAAAATCAGGGCGTACTGCATGGGGTCAATCTCGGTGATGTGCATGCAGTAGGCGGCAATGGAGCCTGCGCCGGATCCTCTGCCGGGCCCCACGGGGATGCCCTGCTCCTTGGCCCAGCGGATAAAGTCCGCCACGATCAGGAAGTAGTCCACGTAGCCCATCTTTTCGATGACGCCCATCTCGTAGTCCAGCCGCTGACGATACTCCGCCGGGGCCTGGGGATAGCGCTCGGCAAAGCCCTCGTTGCAGATCCGGCGGAAATAGGTCAGCGAGTCGGACCCGTCGGGGGCCCGGAATTCCGGCAGGTGGTAATGGTTGAACTCAAACTCCACATTGCACCGCTGGGCAATGCGGGCGGTATTTTCAAAGGCCTCGTTCAGCTGGGGAAAGCGCTCCCGGAGCTCAGCCTCAGATTTGACGTAGAACTCGTCGGTTTCAAACTTCATCCGGTTGGCGTCGTCCACGGTTTTGCCCATCTGGATGCACATCAGCACATCCTGGGTGGCGGCATCCTCCCGGCGGATATAGTGGGCGTCGTTGGTGACCACCAGGGGCAGGCCGGTCTCCCTGGCCAGGCGCAGCAGCAGCGGGTTGACCTTGCGCTGGTCTGCAATGCCGTGGTCCTGGAGCTCCAGGTAGAAGTTCCCGGGCCCGAAGATTTCGCTGTACTCCTGGGCGGCGCGCAGCGCGCCGGCGTAGTCGTCCTGGCGCAGCAGGCGGGGGATCTCCCCGGCCAGGCAGGCGGACAGGGCAATCAGCCCCTCGCTGTGGGCCCGGAGCAGGGCCTTGTCCACCCTGGGGCGGCCATAAAAGCCCCGGAGGAAGCCCTGGGAGACCATATAGCTGAGATTCCGGTAGCCGGTTTCGTTTTGACACAGCAGCACCAGGTGGTTGGCCTCCCGGTCCAGCCCGTGGACCTTGTCCTCCATGGTGCGGGGTGCCACGTACACCTCGCAGCCGATGATGGGCTTGATCCCGGCGGCCTTGGCTGCCTTATAAAAATCGATCACACCGTACATCACCCCGTGGTCTGTAATGGCCACGGCAGTCTGCCCCAGCTCCTTGACCCGGTCCATCAGCCTCCCGATGCGGCAGGCCCCGTCCAAAAGGCTGTATTCGGTGTGCAGATGCAGATGAACGAAGGACATATCGATCTCCTTTTCTTCTTATCCGGCAACGGGTGGAGTGGATCGGCGGCGGTATGCGCCGGCGTATTCCCGGATTACCGGTCAATCCCGCCGGCCAGCTCCACCAGCTTGCGCAGGCGGTGGTTCAGGGCGGATTTGGTCAAGGGCGGGTCAAACAGAGCGGCAAGCTCGCTGAGATTGGACTCCGGGTTCTCCTCCCGCAAAAGGGCGGTCTGGCGGAGCTTCTCCGGCAAATTGTCCAGCATTCCACGCTCCCGCAGCAGGCGGATGGCCCCGATCTGGGCCTGGGCCGCCTCCACCACCTTGGAGGTGTTGGCGTTGTCGCAGTTGACAATCCGGTTGATCTTATTTTTCATTTCCTTTTCGATCTTGGCCTCCATCACCCCCATGGCCGCCACCGGGGCGCCCAGGAAGGTCAAAAAGTCCTCGATGGCCTCGCTCTGCTTGAAGTACAGAATGCTGGAGCCGTTGCGCAGGGTCTGCTTTGGGGCGAAGCCCAAATCCAGCAGGAGGCTGTAGGTCTCCAGGCTGACCTTGTAATGGCTGGTGGCCAGCTCCAGATGGTAGCGCTTGGCAGGGTCTGTCACCGAGCCCCCGGCCAGGAAGGCCCCCCGCAAAAAAGAGGTGCGGCAGCAGTCCCGCTCCAGAAGGGCGTAGTTGACATGCAGGGTGATGCTGTCCTCCGGCGTGTAGCCGATGGCCTGAAACACCGCCCGGATCTTTTCCGGCCGGTGCAGCAGAAAGGTATATTTGGCTCCGGTCTGGGTCTCGTCAAACTCCACCCGGAAGGCCCGACCAAACAGCCGGGGCAAGCGCTGGGCCAGATCCTCACTCTCGGTAACCAGTCGGATCTGGCTGCCGGAAAGGGTATTGCAGTACAGCAGCACGCCGCAGGCCTCCGCCAGGGCGCAGCAGCGGCGCTCCGGATCCTGGCGGCAGAGCTCCGCCTTGGCATTGGATGAAAAAGACATGGTTATGCCTCCGAAGAATCGTTGTGTTCCTCCCGGCCGCGGTGGATATCCCGGTGGACCAGGCGGACCTGCCGGCCCAGGGCTTCCAGGTCCGCGGCCAGGCGCAGGGCCACGCTGACAGACCGGTGCTTGCCCCCGGTGCAGCCCACGGCAATCACCAGGGGCACCTTGAGGGGGCTGTCATAGCCGTCATACAGCTCCGCCCGCCGGCGCACCATGGTCAGCACGGCCTGGTAATAGGCCTCGCTCTCCGGGGTGGAAAACACGTAGTCCCGGACCTCCCGGTCCAGGCCGGTTTTCTCCCGCAGGGCAGGGAGATAATAGGGATTGGGCAGGCCCCGGGTGCCGATCACGGTGTCGGCCTCCGGGGGCAGGCCATAGAGCAGGCCGAAGGTCATGAGCGTCAGTTCCTGCATGGGCTGTCCTCCGCCCCCCAAAGCCGGACCTCCGGCTCCAGGGCAATGCCGGAATCCTCCAGCACCCGCTGCCGCACCGCTGCCACCAGGGCCAGCACGTCTGCAGCCGTGGCACTGCCCAGATTGACCACAAAGCCGGAATGCTTTTCGGATACCGCAGCATCCCCGATGCGGAAGCCCTTGAGCCCCGCGTTTTGGATCAGGGCGGCGGCATAGCCTCCCACCGGCCGCTTAAAGGTGGAGCCCGCCGAGGGCAGCTCCAGCGGCTGAGAGGCCCGGCGCTTGTCCATCAGCTCCCGCATCCTGGCCTGGATGGCGTCCTTGTCCCCGGGGGTAAGGCGGAAGGTGGTTTCAAGCACCACGGCATCCAGCCCCATAAAGGCGCTGTGCCGGTAGCTGAGCCCCTGGTCAGCGCCCCGGAAAACCTCCAGGCTGCCGTCGTGATACATTACGGTGGTGGACCGGGCCACCTGGACCATCTCGCCGCCGTAGGCCCCGGCGTTCATCACCATACCGCCGCCCACCGTGCCGGGAATGCCGTGGGCAAACTCCAGGCCCGTGAGCCCATGGCTTTGGGCAAAGACAGCCAGGGCAGCCAGGCTGGCGCCGCACTGGGCCCGGATTGTGTGCGCAGGGCCGGCGGAGATGGCGTTCAGCCGCTTGGTACACAGCACCAGACCGGGCAGGCCCTCATCCGGGGCCAGTACATTGGTGCCGGCGCCCAGCACCCGCACAGGCACCCCTTCGGCCCGGCAAAGGCGCAGCAGGGCTCCCAGCTCCGCCGGGCTGCCGGGAGAGACAAACAGCTCCGCCGGCCCGCCGATGCGGAAGGAGGTGTGGCGGCAAAGAGGCTCCCGGGCCAGGACAGGCAGATCGGGCAGGGCTTGGGTCAATCTGGAGAGAAATTGGGTATCCATCGGCATAAACTCCTCCGGGTGTATAGTTGGATTTATTATAGCACACCCGGGCCCTTTAGTAAAGAAAATTTCGCCGCAGCCTTGCGTCCGGGACAGAAATTATGTATAATCCGGATATCTGCTCTGGGAGGCACGCCATGGATCAGTATTGGATGATGAACAAGCCAAAGGGCTATCTCACCGCGGTGCGGGACCGGACCCGGCCCACGGTGATGGAGCTGCTCCCCCCTGCCCTGGCCGGGCTGCACCCTGTGGGCCGGCTGGACCTGGACACCGAGGGCCTGCTGCTGCTCACCGACGACGGGATGCTGGACCGGCAGCTGCTCCGGCCGGAACGGCATGTGGAAAAGCTCTACTTCTTCAAGGCCTTTGGCCGGCTGGAGGAGGAGGCCTTTGCCCGGATGGCCCGGGGCGTTACCCTGGAGGGCACCGGCCATGAAAGTCTGCCCGCCCGGGCCTGGCTCAGCGCCCGGTCCACCATCGGGCAAAACGAGGCCCTGCTGCCGCCCAAAAAGCACAACCACCTGATGAAGAACCCCCACCGCCCGGTGACGGAGGGGTATCTGGCCATCTGCGAGGGCCGCAAGCACCAGGTAAAGCTGATGGTAAAGGCCGTGGGCGGCCATGTGTTCTACTTAAAGCGGCTGCAAATCGGCCCCCTGGTTCTGGACCCTGCCCTGGCGCCGGGCCAGGTCCGGCCCCTGACCCCGGCGGAGCTGGCCGCCTTGCGGGCACTGTAGAAAACGGGATCTGTCCCTGCACAGGACAGATCCCGTTTTTTATGGCAACCGGTTTATCACATCAGGGGGAAGGTGAGAATCACCTTGAACAGATCGCCGTCGGTCAGCAGCCGCAGAGTTCCGCCCTGGAGCTCCGCCAGACTCTTGGCGATGGACAGGCCCAGGCCGTTGCCCTCGGTGTTCCGGGAGGAGTCTCCCCGGACAAAGCGCTCCAGCAGCTCCTGTTCGGACATGTCCAGGGCCTCCCGGGAGGTGTTTTTAAAGGTGAACACCGCGTGGCCGGAGATCAGCTCCAGGCTGAGGTACACCCGGGTGCCCGGCTGAGAATACTTGCAGATATTTTGCATCAGGTTGTCGAAGATCCGCCACATCCGGCGGCCGTCGGCCATGATCCGCACAGGCTGATCCGGCTGCTTGGTGAGCAGGGTCAGATTGGCGGCGGAGAGCTTGTCCGCGTACTCTCCTCCGGTCTGCTCCAGGAACATCAGCGCGTCGCAGGGGGCCAGATGGACCTCCAGGCTGCCGGTGGAGGCCTTGGAGGCCTCTACCAGGTCGTCGATCAGCCGGCGCAGCCGCTGGGACTGGCGCAGCAGCACCTCGGAGTACTCGGTAATGGCCGGGTTATCACAGATCTCGGCGCAGATCAGATCCGCATAGTTGATGATAGAGGTCAGGGGCGTTTTGAGATCGTGGGAGACGTTGGTAATCAGCTCTGTCTTTAGTCGCTCGGAGCGCAGCCGTTCCTCCACCGCCAGGGTCATGCCCTGGCCGATGCTGTTGAGATTCTCCCCGTGGCGGCGCAGATCCCAGGGCATCCCCCGGGTGGAGGTATGCCAGTTGAGATTCCCCTTTGCCAGGGCCTGGCCCCCCTTTTCCAACCGGCGCAGACAGATGGCCAGCCAGATCACTGCCGGCACCAGGAGCAGCTTTTCCATAAACCAAATGGTATAGGCATCGTACTCCAGATCCCACAAGGCCATGAGGAACAGCTCCAGCAGGCACACCCCGGCCGTAATCAGCGCCGTGCGCCACACCGACGGGATACCCCGGCAGAAGGCCAGCACCCCCCTGCCCACCCAGCGGCAGACCCGCCAGAGCCACCGGAGAATCCGCCAGATCAAGGTGTTGCGGAACAGGGAGCGGTCCTTGATCCGCACCGCCAGGCTCATGCAGAAGCCCAGGCTCAAATTGGCCAGCAGCAGACCTGCGCAGGCGCACACAATCACCGTGGTCACATCCCCCCACTGCCAGTTTCTGTCCAACAGATAGGCTGTGAAGAGGGCCGGCGCCAGCCACAGGCCCAGCATCACGTCCCCGGGTACCCGGTGCAGAAGGCCGGGCACCAGCTCCTCCCGGTCCGGACGCCGGCCGGAGACGCAGAGCAGACTGATCAGGCAGGTCACCCCCAGGGCCAGGGCCCCCAGGCCGATGAGATAGATCCAATAGCGCAGGGCATAAAGCAGATGGCAGGCCCGGGCCAAGAGCTGATAGACATCCTGGACCGGCAAGCCGGGCTTCAACCCGACCTTGACTGTGAAATATGTGGCCCGTTCGTTCTCACCGGGGACAGGGCCGTAGCTGCGGTACAGATCCGTGATAAAGCCCTCCCGGTCCATCAGCACTCCCCAGGAGGTTTCGTACCAGGATTGGATCTCCTCCGCTCCCTGGGACCGGGCCAGAATGCGGCCGGACTGGTCCAGCAGCTGCCAGACCCGGTTGGTGCCGTCATCCGGCAGCACCGCAGTGGCCTCCCTCGGCGACCGAAGCATGGGGCGGGCCTGGGCGTCCACAGGGAAAATCTGGTCGTTAAAAATGCACTGCGTCAGCAGATCGTCCGCCTCGCTGGCAGCCAGTTCCCCCACGGTCCGGTCAAACACCGCAGATTCCGGGCGGGTGTAGCACTCCAGCGCCCACATGGACACCGACGCCACAATAGACAGCACCACCAGCACCAGGCCGGCCATACAGCCCACAAAGAGCAGGGCCTTGCCCGGAACGGTACGGAAAAACCTTCTCATCTGTGGTTCACCTCCTCCATCACATAGCCCTGACCGAAGAGCACCTTGAGATAGCGGGGCTCGGCTGGGTTGATTTCAATCTTCTCCCGAATATGGCGGATGTGCACCGCCACGGTGTTGTCCGCCCCAAAGGGCTTTTCCCGCCAGACGTGCTGGTAGATCTCCCGGGGTGCGTAAACCCGGCCCGGGTGAGAGATCAGCAGCTTGACAATTTCGTACTCCTTGGGCGTCAGGGCGGCGGGCTCGCCGTCCACGGTGACGGTTTTGGTCTTGTCATTCAGGGCGATGCCCCCCAGGGTATAGGTCTCGTTTTCCGGCGTGCCGGCCCCCAGCTTGAGATACCGCCGCAGCTGGGAACGTACCCGGGCCGTGACCTCCAGGGGATTGAAGGGCTTGGTGATGTAGTCGTCTGCCCCCACGTTCAGCCCCAGGATCTTGTCGTTGTCCTCGCTTTTGGCGGTGAGCAGAATGATGGGAACGTTGCTGAACTCCCGGATGCTTGCCATTGCGGTAATGCCGTCCATCTCGGGCATCATGATGTCCAGCAGGATCAGATGGATCTCCTCCCGGGCAATCACTTCAAGGGCCTGGCGGCCGTTGGCGGCGGTAAACAGGCGGTAGTCCGGGTTGGTGAGATAGATTTTCAGTGCGGAGACAATGTCCTGCTCATCGTCACAGATCAGAATATTAGGCATATGTCATTCCTCTCTTTCCTTCGTTAGCCCTATTATACGCCGGGAGAGGATGAAAAAGAAAGTGGGAATCGGATTAAAAATTGATGAAGTCCCATATTTCGGAGCAAAAAAAGGGCGCTGCAAAATGGATCATTTTGCAGCGCACCCTTTGGTGTGTGTTATTCGCTCCGGACGACGTCCCGGTAGCTGACGCCCCAGGCCTCTTCGATTGCCCGCTGTGGGGTGGCCTGTATGGCCTCGGCCAGAACCTGGACCTCCAGCTCATACTCGCTGCCCCCCTTGGAGACGGCAGTGATCAAGGCCGGCGCTTGGCCGCCCACGGGGACAATGCCGGTGTAATACCAGTAGTCCCCCACCTGGGTCCAGCCCTCGCCGTAGTCCAGAGACCAGCTGTCCTTGCAGCCGGCGGCCACCACGCCGTCCCGGGTCCAGTTGACGATGACCTTGGCCCGGATCAGGGCCGGGATATCGCCGGTGTTGTCAATCCTGTAATCGTCCCGGACAGCACAGGTCACCTGGGCGGGACGGAGATTCCACTGGGCGCCGGAGGTGGTGTCAATCAGAGAGGCGAAGACGCCTCCCGCTGCCAGGCCGGAAATGCACAGTGCCAGAATCAGAACGACCGCCAGAATCAAGGGCAGGGTTTTACGTTGTTTTTTCATGGTCAGCCACCCCTCTTCAAAAGACTCGCAAGTCCGCTGAGCCACTCCGCCGCGGTACGGCCGCCGGCAAAGGAGACCGTCTGCCGCAGCTGGTCATTTTCAAACCGCACGGTCTTTGCGCTGTCAGCCGCGTAGCGCCAGCTCCAGCCGGTCTGCTCGGTGACGGTGTAGGTCACATTCGCCCGCAGGCCGGAGACGGTGACGCTGTCCTTCCCCTGGGGGATACAGACCTCCAGCCGCAGACCGCCGCCGGTGATGGTATACCAGAAGCTCTGCTCCCCGGTGCCCTGGGTGCGGGTGACGGTGAGGGTCCGCTCAATGGCGTCTACACTGGCATAGAGCTCCAGGCACATATCGGGAATCTGGTCTGCGTTGGCAGGGGTAAAGGTCTTTCCCTGCTGGAGGGCGGTCCAATCTGTGGTCTGGAACACGCCGTCGCTGTCCTGCAGCTTGGGCAGACCGCCGGCCACCGCCTGCAGCCGATCAGCGGAGATGGGGCCGTTTTGGTCCCGCAGGACCAGGGGGGTATAGAGCGTCACGCCGCCGGTGACGGGTGTGGACAGGTCGTACGCCTGGGTGCAGGCCCGGTCGGTGTACCAGGGTACCCGGGTGCAGTCCAGATCGCCGTACAGGGTCTTGCCCGCGGCCGCCTCGTTTGTCGCCACATACTCGTAGCCGTAAAGCACATCCCTGCTGTTGGTACCGTCGTTGTACACCGCGTAATAGATCACGCTGGGCTTGGTGACGTGGGTGGTGAAATCGTAATTGTCGGAGCCTACGCGCTCTTCATTGTAGCCTACCACCGAATTGCGGACAGTGAGCTGATAGGTAAACAGACCGTCCTGTACAAAACCGCGGTAAGTGGCGGCATCCCATTTGGTGGAATAGGACTTGATGTAGTACTCGGCATAGGACACCGCCGCGCAGCTGCTGTAATATCCACCGGCGAAGGTGCCGTCCAGAATATAGTCGTTTCTGTCGGGCACATTGTTGGCATTGCCGATGCCGCCGGTGCTGACGGTATGAGTTTCAATGTATTCACCCTTGCGGGACAGGGTCACATTAGAAACAGTGGTCAGCTTGTCCAGTACCACCTTGGAATTGACCTCGGCCAAACCAAGCAGGCCGCCTGCGTGAACCAAGGCCTTGATGGAGATATCGCTCACGTGGCTGTCTGTAATGGTCAGCGTGCCGCTGGCAGTGTAACGTCCCACGAGGCCGCCGCCGTTCCAGCCGCTGGTTTCCACTGTTACATCGGAAACGGTACAGCTTTTAATCTCAGCGGCAGACGCTTTGTCATCAATGCTGCCGATCAGGCCGCCGATCATATGGCCGTACACATAGGAGTTGGTGACATGGATGTTCTCCAGCGTGCCGGGGCAGCTCAAGTAACCCAACACCACGCCGCCGCCAGTGACCGCGCGGATCTTGGCCTTATCAAACTGCAAATTGCAGATTGTGATGGGGCCGGCGTTGCTGCTGGTATCTCCAATCAAACCATACCCGGCCGTGCCTACATCATTGTGGGAGGTGTACACCGTCAGATTGGAAATCGTATGATTCTGCCCGTCCAGACAGCCGTTTTGGAAATCGGCAGTCTGCAGGGAGAACCGCCACGGTCTGGAGCCCAAATCGATGGACCGCTCCAAAAGCACACGATAGTCTTGGAGATTCGTCTTATACTCGGTATTTGTATCCAGCAGGGATGCCCACCAGGCAAATCCATCTGCAGTATAGATATAGATGGTCTTGGCGGCGTCGTCCCGAACAAATTCGCTGGCGGGGATCCCATTCGGGTAGCTTTCAGCGTTATATTTTTCTTTTACATAGGAAAGCCAATCTGAATTATGGTAAAGATCCCAGGATTCATTGATGACCGTGGTGCTGTCAAAGTCAAAGCTGGATTTCTTCCCCCCGTATTTGCCGGGGACGTCGCCGTACAGCACCTGGCAGTGATCGAACAGCTTAACCGTGCCATTGTTCGTCTCCAAAACGTCCTCCTCCTGGGAGACAAACACCGTGCGATAGGCCTCTACCGTGCCGGTGCCCCACTGGTTGAGCGCTCTGCAGGAGGCCTCCACCCGGCAGTCCCGGATGGTGAGGGCGCAACTGCTGTCTTTGTTGGTGTAAATCGCCATACCGCCAGATTCTGCGGTGGCCTTGATCTGGCAGCTTGCCACGTCAATGGTACCGGTATAGAGATTCAGGGTATCGTTCCGGGCGCTGAGATCCACATTCGTCAGGGAAAGGGTGCCCCAGCTCTCAATGCCATGCTTTGCACAACGGATTGCGCCGTCATGGATGTTCAGCACAGCGCCATTGAGGTTCGAGATCAGATATTCGATGCTTGCCCCTCCGGTCAGGGTGTGGCCGTTCAGATTCAGCTCTACGGTGCTGCCCGACGTTACCTCCAGGGCAGCCTGCAGGGTCAGATCCTGGGTGAGGAAATAGGTTCCGGACTCCAGCACGCCGCCGGCAGCGGGAAGGGCCAGGGCTCCTTCCGGGAGGGTCTGCGCTTCGGTCTCCTCCTCGGGGGCTTGGGTCTCTTCCTCCACCGGGGAAGGTGCCTCCGTCTCCGCAGCCGCAGTGGTTTCCGCCGGTGCCTGGGTCGCCCCTTGGGTCTCTACCGGCGCCTCAGTCTCCTCCGGGGCGGCCTGGGTGGTCTCTGTGGGGGCTTGTGCGGCCTCGGTGGCGGCGACGGTCTCCGGCGCGGTCTCAGTGGAGACCGGAGCAGAGTCATCGGGCGCACCGAAGACGCCGGAGATGTTGGGCACCACCAGCAACAGCAATATCAGAAATGCAGCGATCACTCGTTTGTTCATGTTGTTCGCCTTTCTCGCTCAAGTTTTCTCCCCGGGGGAGCCGATCCGGTTTCGGAAGAGCTCCGCGGCAGTGTCCTCTGCCGTTGCCTGGAGCAGGTAGCCGTAGAAGCTCAGCGTCTCCGGCTGGCCGGCGATGGGTACGTCCTCCAGGGTCAGCCCGCCGTCCAGGATCGGAATGTCCTCCAAGCCCTGGCTCTGATCGGTCAGGAGCTGGTTGTACACATACATCTGCCCGCCGTGGGCCCCCTTGAGCCCATCCAGCTTGATCCAGTCGCCAGTCAGTCGATAGCTGAGCTTGGCATCCAGGTTTTCGGCCTGAACCTCCACATAGAGGTAGGCGGGAATTTCCGTCTTGCCGGTAATCTGCAGCCTGGGCTCCTGGGGAAGGGTGATGCCCGGAATCAGGAAGTACTCCACCTGCTGAACTGTATCGGCATCGGCCCGGTAGGCGCCGTCTGGATCTACAGTGCGGTCCTTTTGGATCAGGACAAAGCTCTGTGCCAGCTGGTTGGTATATTGGAGCTGCCCGGTGAGCAGGCTGGTGGTCCTGTACTTGGCATAGCTCACCCCCGCCAGGGAGGAGCCCACAGCCAGCAGTACGCAGGCGGTGCCCAGGAGCTTTTGGACCTTGGGATTTTGGAATATCTGTTTCATCTGCCTGCCCCCTTAGTTCACCTGTGTGAAGACTACCTGCACCGTGAAGGGACAGGCTCCGCTTTCCCCGCTGATGGTGTCGTTGCTGAAATCCTTCCAATCGGAGCTCTGAGACAGGGCCTCGGCCATGTCAAAGGAGAGGAGATACTCATCCTGCTCCCCGGCGGCCAGCGTAGCCACATCATTGATGCGGAAGCGCTCCGGCTTGCCCTGGTCCTGCTCCAGCGGGGTTTCATCCAGCAGAATCTCTCCCGGCAGGGCGGGCTGTGTCTCCCCTTCCGGGCGTTCAAACTGCACTACAATGTCGCAGCGGACGGTAGTGTCGGACAGATTTTCCACCCGCAGGGGGAAAGCCCCGACAGAAGCATCCCCGGCCAGGATCTCTACGCTGAGCGGGCCTTCCTCGTCGGCAGAGGCCGAGGCGTAGAAGGCCGCGGCACGGCCGCTGTCCGCCCCCTGGGCCCGGGTGGTAAACCGGGCGTAAAGGCCGGAGGTGAGGTGTACGGAGATCAGCACGAGACAGAACAGCACACCGGCCGCACACAGAAGAATATTGGGTCTGTTTGCAGATTTCATGTCATCGTTTCTCCTTCTTATTTGAATCGCATGCTGGGAATGTCAAATCAATCGTCTTCTTCCTGTTGGGCTTTCAGCCGACGGATTTCCGCCTTCAGCTCCTCCAGTTTTTTGTCGTCCTCGGATTTTTCTCTGGTCCAGGACCGGTTGAGAAGGAACAGGGCCAGCGCAATCACCGCAATTCTGCCCACGGTGGTCTGCATAAACCGGACCAGCAGCCCCACGTAGGGCACCCGCAGGCTCAACCGACCCTTGATGGCGGCCCGGTCAAAGGGCGCGTCGGGGGCGTTGTTGGCGTCACCCTGGGTGGTGATCCGGTCGCCGTCGATGGCGATGATGCGGTGGATGATCAGCTCGCTGCCAGACTGGTAGACCACAATGTCCCCTGCCTCATAGTCCTGTGCGGCACGAACCAGAATCAGGTCGTTCACCGACAAGACCGGCTCCATGCTGCCGGAGAGCACCACCGCGGTGCCCACCCCCAGGGGCATGGGCATGGCGTTGTGCAGCACCCGGCGGGCGTTAAGCTGGTACAGGGCGCTGCCTGCCAGCAGACCCACCAGAGCGATCAGCACAATCCGCAGGGCCAGCCGGCCACGGCGCTTCGGCTCAGCTTTCATCGGCCTTGCGTTTTTTGTCCCGGCGGGCCAGGAGCAGCAGTACAATCAGGCCGGCCAGCGCAGCCGCCGCCAGGGCGATCCAGACAACAGGCTGGTTGCCGTCGCCGGTATAAGGCGGCTTCACACCGCCGGGGGCGCTGGGATTGTCGTCAATCTCCGTCCAGGTGCGGATGATGATGTGCAGGAACATATCCTGGTCCACCGCCAGGTTGCCCAGGCCGGTGTCGTAGAAGTCTTCGGTGTAATCGCCCTTGTACAGGCCCTCCTGGATCTGGTCGCCCCGCTCAAAGGGCCAGCGCCACTGGAGGGTATACCTGGCATTGTTGCCGGAGGCCAGGGTGCGGTTCACCTTGACGGTGTTGAGCTCCAGCACGTCGGGCCACTGGTCGGCACTGCCCACCAGATACTGGTTGTTGTAGTCAACAAACCGGGCCTCAATGGGGATCCACTTGTCAGTGCCCTCGTAATAGGCCTCTACCGTCAGGTAGTAGTTCAGCGTGTAGGGGCCGGTGTTGGTAAGGGTGAAGGGATAGGTGTTGTCAGTGCCGGGGGCAAAGACCTTGTCGGTGTTTTCGGAATTGACGGTAATCACACCGTCGCCGTTGTTGTCATACCGCAGGTGGAAAATCTCCACGTCAGTGACGGTGGACCAGGCCTTTTCGGCGTCATGGACGCCAAAGCCGGTCTTGTCGCTGTTGGGCAGCGGGTTGACAAACTGGCCGGTATAGGTGGTGGGGGCCTTGGTCTGGCCGACGGTAGGCAGCGCAAGTACCTGCTCCGGCACGGCGTTGGGGCCGGAGAGCTCCTCCACAGTGCTCTCCGGACCGCCCTCGGTGAGGGAGATCACAGTGCAGGGCTCCTGGGAGGAATACCCCACCATCTGGCTGAACAGCATGGACACAGAGCAGAGCTCCAGCGCCGCCAGAATGGCTATCACAATCCAAAGGGAGGATTGGCCTTTGTGTTGAGTATGATTCGATGCGTTCTGTTTCACGCCAAATTCTCCTCCTGTTACTGAGTTTCACGGTCACAGAAGCCCGCAAGGAGCCTGTGGGCCTCTGTCACAGCGAAACAGCTGTGCCCCCCGCCCCGCCACGTTTGGACGGGGGGCAGAGTGTATTCTAAGACAGGATTTATGTATCAGTTGCCGGATTAGTCGATCTGCGTTGCGGTGGCAATGAAGGTTGCGTTGATCTCAACGCTGGCGGGAGCGCCGGGCTCCACAAAGCCCTCGATCTCCTGACCCTGCTTCACAGCAGCCCAGTTGCCCAGGAAGGTGTCAGCCTGGTCATACAGTGTAACACTCTTCTCCTGCTCAAAGGCCCAGGCCCAATCCAGGGTGAAGGTGAAGTCCATTTCCTTGTTGGGGTCGAAGTCGTAGGACAGCTTGAAGGGGCCGGCATCCTTGTCAGCCTGCAGCTCGAAGTTGCGGCCGCCGGAGACGATCTTGCCCAGCGCAGCCTCAACGATGTTCTTGTAGCCCTCGTTGCCGGCCACCTTCTGGATGATGGCGATGGCGTCGAAGATGGAGCAGCCCTCGCGGGTCAGGCCATAGGCCTCGGCCTGGGCCAGGTTGGCAGCGGGCAGGTTGTCATACAGAGCGGTAGCTACGTTCAGAGTCTTGCCCTTGCCCTCGATGACCAGGTTCCACTTGACGGGAGCATAGTCCTTATCCAGGGTGAACTTGCCGGTGTAGCCATAGCCGTTATCGCCCTTCACCAGCTGGGTGTAGTCGGTGTAGGTGCCGGCGGGCAGGACCACGTCCTTGATGTCCTTGCCTTCCAGGGTGTAGCGGGTTGCGACTTCGGGAGTGCCCTTCACAGTGGCGACCAAAGCCATGTCGGCTTCCTTTGCGCTGGTGCCGGGGGCAACAACCTTGTCACCATTGACAGAGACAACTGCGTACTCACCGCCGTCATGCAGGTAAGCCTCATCAACAGCCTTATACTTGTCGGCGAAAGCGCCGCCTTCTACAGAGACCAGGACGCCCCACTTGGCGACACGGGCCTGGTCCTGGCCCTCAGCCTTGGTAACATACTTGGCAAAGGTGCCGGAGATGACACAGGTGGAAAGGAGAGTCACGACCAAAAGAATGGAAGCAATTCTCAGCATTGTGTTTTTCTTCATGTTAGAAAAACTCCTTTCTAATGATTTGCCGGATGGCATGGGATCATTCTTCCCCTCAGGGGAGAGAATACGTTTATATTCACCCCCGGCGTGGCTTCCAGGGGAAGAATACACACAGACATTGGCGGGCAGGGATTATTCGTCCTTGTCCTTGGCGGCCTGCTGCGCCCGAAGGGCCTCCAGCTCGGCCAGGAGCGCATCGGTATCGGCCTTATTGGCCCGTTCATAGCGCCGGCGGCGGATCAGCTCATAGCCCACCAGCAGAAGAATGGGAGCGCCCACACACACGAAGAAGCCCGGGGTGCTCTGCAGGAACATGGCCACATTGCCTGCCCCGGCGATTTGGGTTTGGTAAAGGCCCACCACAGAGTCAGCGGGCACCGGGGAGAGATCCTCGGCGTTGTTGGCATCGCCCTTGGTGACAAACTGCAGGCCGCCGTCAGTAAGGACGTCTACAATCCGGTGGGTGACCACGCTGGTGCCGTTGCCGTCAGGATCAAAGAAGGAGATGACGTCACCCTCTGCCAGGGTTTGAGGGTCAACGGTTTTGATGATGATAAGGTCACCGCTTTGAATCTGCGGGAACATGGAATCAGTGAGAACAATCAGCGGGGCGTAACCGCCAAAGGTGGGCACTTGATCACTGTGAACATAACCCTTGACAATCATGGTGACATTGACAATCAAAATTGGAATCAGAAGGATGCAGAGGATCGCGCCAAGGATGGTGCCAACCTTGCTTTGTGAGGATTTTGCCTTCTTCTCTTTCATGTTGAATATCCTGCTTTCTGGTTATACTGGGCCCACTCACCCACCTCCATTATACTGCAAACTATCTGATTTTTCAAGGACTGACCCTCAAGAAAGTGTGAATATTTTAGACGCAAAAATGCATTTTTCTACTTTTTTGTCCGATTGAGGCCGGAATAATTAGATTGATTGACATAATCAGGTGCAATTCGCTTATCCCACAGGAAGGATATAGAATTACTTGTAAGAAGGGCCGCCGGATTCCGGCGGCCCTTTGGGGCTTCTTGGGGGAATTACTGCTCCTCCACGGCTCTGCCTTCTGCCACAAAGAAGGCTCTGGCAGAGGTGCCGTAGTTCAT
>CAMOKD010000010.1:0-46100 GCA_946617435.1 uncultured Clostridia bacterium
CGGTGGGAACGGCGGGCTGGGCATGGGCGGATGTGGGCATCCGCCCCTACGGGGGTGTACGTATCCCGCTGCCCCGGTGGGATGGTTGGCCTGGACACGGGCGGATGTGGGCATCCGCCCCTACGGGGGTGTACGCATCCCGTCACCCCGGTGGGATCGGCGGGCTTTTATGGCCGCTCGGGTGAGCGGCCACTACGGATAGAGCGTGTGCGCACACTGCACCCCCGGTGGAAACGGTGGGCTGGGCATGGCCGCTCAGTGAGCGGCCGCTACGGAGAAGATTGTGCAAGCCGCAACCGGCATATTTCAAATGTTTTCAAATGGCAATTTGAAAACACCACCATTTTCAATTTTCAATTTTCAATTCCCACCGGTGGGACGGGCGGCCCGGGCATGGGCGGATGTGGGCATCCGCCCCTACGGGGGTGTACGCATCCCGTCCCCCCGGTGAGGGCAAAAAAACTCCCCGCCCTTGGGGGGCGGGGAGGATGGGTTGGGGTTCAGCCCTCCGGCACGTCGGGGGCCGGGGGCTCGGGGTCCGGCTGAGGCTCGGGGTCCGGCTGAGGCTCCGGGTCGGGCTGGGGTTCGGGGTCCGGCTGGGGTTCGGGGTCCGGCTGGGGCTCCGTGACCGGGGCCTGGGACTCGGTGGGTGTGGCGGAGGTGGAGGTGGGCGCCTGGGTCTCAGAGGAGGTGGGCGTGTTGTTGCCGCCGCTGCCGATCACCGCAATGGTCTTGTCCCGCTTGTTGTAGGTGCTCACTGCCACCTGGGTGGTGGCAATCTTGTTGCCGTTCTTGTCATAGGTGGTCTTGTAGGTGGCCACCTTGTAGCCGGTGTAGGGGGTGGAGATCACGTCGCCGGCCCGGTAGGAGCCGTCGGTCACCACCTGCTCCACGGTGGTCCAGGGGTAGGTCTCCAGCACCTCGTAGGACATCTCCACGGTGTAGTCCTTCCACTCGGTGCCCCGCAGGGTGATGTGCACCTCGCCGCCGGAGACGGAGGACTCGATCCGGATGGGGTAGGGGGTGTTGTTCTTGAACTTGTAGTCCAGGCTGCCCCAGTAGATGGCGGCGTCCATGCCCATGGGCACGTAGGTCACCGCGTACATATGGGGGGCCCGCTCCACGGTCTGCAGGTCTGCCAGCAGGCAGGCGTAGTAGATGGAGGAGGCCACCTGGCACACGCCGCCGCCCAGCTCGGGCTTGGAGGCGCCGCCGGAGACGTAGGCAATGGCGGGCTTGTAGCCCTTGGAGGCGGTGCGCTCGCCCACGGTGCCGTTGAAGGAGAAGACCTCCCCCGGCAGCACCACGGTGCCGTCAATGGCCTGGCAGGCCAGGATCAGGTTGTTGGTGCGGTCGGCAATGGCGGTGTGGGGGGTGTCCACAGAGGAGAGCACGTCGCTGAACAGGGTGGATTCCAGGAACTCCTTGGTGACCTCGGGCTCAATCTCGTGGAGCTCCACCTCCAGCTCGTCGCCCTCCTTGGCGGCGGCCAGACGCTTGACCAGCTCGTCCTTGTCAAAGCCGAAGCCCGGCTGATCGGGGTAGACCTCAAAGGTCTTCTGGTCGTAGTAGGCGTCCACGGGCTCGGTGCAGTAGGTGTCGTACAGGGTGTTCACGTCCAGGGGCTCCACCGCCTTGCCGGTGTAGGTCATCTGGGGGGTGAAGTTGCCGGTGGCGTAGCCCTCCATCACGGTGTCGAACAGATCCGTGGCGGCAAAGGTCCGCTCAGAGGTGCCCAGGGTGATCTTCAGCTTATAGGGGGCCTGGGCGGGGGCGGTCTCTTCGGTCTCGCCCTCTTCGGTCTCGCCCTCTTCGGTCTCGCCCTCGTCCTCGGTCTCCTCCTCAGTGGGCAGGGGGTCCGGCTCCAGCTTTTCGATCTGGTTGTCGGTAAAGGTCCGGCAGAAGGCGTCGGCGGTGTCGTCGGCCACCCGGCGGATATAGGCCTCGTCCACGGTGATATACTCCATGGGCTCAATGTGGAACTCGGTGGTCATGGCCTCGGTGCGGGCCTTGGCGTTCTCAAACAGATTGCCCTGCCGGCCATAGGCATAGGCGGTGGCCACGGCGGAGGCGGCGTCCACCTGGATCTTGCTGTCGGCGGGGGTGATGGTCAGGGTGACGGACTCGCCCTCCAGCCCCTCGGCGGGGGCCAGGGTGACCACCATATCGGTGGAGGCGTAGCTGCGGCTGGCGCTCTCCAGGGCCAGCACAGCCTCCTCCTGGGTCATGCCGCCCAGGTTGACGCCGCCGGCATAGACGTTTTGGTAGATCCGCCCGTCGTCCCGGAAGTTCATGTAGAACAGCGCGCCCACAGCCAGCACGGCCACGCCGGCCACTGTGGCCACGATGGGCCAGATCTTCTTGCCCAGGCTGCCCTTTTTCTTTTTCTTGGCGGGGGCAGCGCTCTGCTTTAAGGACAGCTGCTGCTTAGGCGCGGGGGCAGTCTTTTTCTCGGGGGCCGCAGCGGTCTTTTTGCCCGCCTCAAATTTTCCTTTGCTCATAGTTTTTCTCTCTCCTGCTTGGTTCTGTTATGGATAAGACGGTGAAAGCCGTCAAATGTTCCGGTTTTCTATTATACTCTATTATGCCGTAAAAAAGCAATGACAATTCGTAACAGAATTCGGGAAATTTTTCGGCCTGCCCTTGGCTATTTCTTCTGTCCCAGCTCCAGCAGGTCCTCGGCCAGCCGGCCGGCGCAGGTCAGGGGGTTCTGGCCCCTGGCCAGCTTCAGCCGCAGCACGGGCTTTTTGGCGTTGGGCTGCAAAAACAGCCGCTTCTGATACCGGTCCAGCTGGCACAGCCGGGAGATCTGCTCCATATCCAGCCCCAGCAGGGTGAAGTAGATGCTGCCCTCCCGCTGGGTGATGTCCACGATCCCGGCCCGGGCGGCCCGGGCCCGGAGCAGGGCCACGTCGATCAGGTTCATCACGCCCTTGGGGGGGTCGCCGTAGCGGTCCACAATCTCGTCCAGCAGCTGGTCGGCGTCCTCCCGGCTGCGGATGGCGGCCATGCGCCGGTACAGGTCCATGCGCTGCTCGCCGTTTTCCACATACTGCTTGTCGATGTTGGCGGTGACGTGCAGGTCGGCGGTGCACTCCGGCAGCTTCTGGTCCGCCTCGCCCTGCTCCTCCAGCACGGCCTGCTCCAGCAGCTTGAGATACATATCATAGCCCACCGACAGCATATGGCCGGACTGCTCCGCCCCCAGCAGATTGCCCGCGCCCCGGATCTCCAAATCCCGCATGGCGATTTTGAAGCCGGAGCCGAACTCCGCATACTCCCGGATGGCGTCCAGCCGTTTTTCCGCCACCTCGGTGAGCACCTTGCCCCGGCGGAAGGTCAGGTAGGCAAAGGCGTGGCGGTTGGACCGGCCCACCCGGCCCCGCAGCTGGTGCAGCTGGGCCAGCCCCAGGCGGTCGGCGTCCTCAATGATCAGGGTGTTCACGTTGGGGATGTCCAGGCCGGTCTCGATGATGGTGGAGCAGACCAGGATGCCGATCTCCCCGTCGGCCATGCGCTGCATCACGTCGCCCAGCTGCTCCTCGTTCATCTTGCCGTGGGCCACGGCCACCTCCACCTGGGGGTGGCGGGCGGCCAGCCGGGCGGCGCACTGGTCAATGGAGGCCACCCGGTTGTGCAGGTAGTACACCTGGCCGCCCCGGTCCAGCTCCCGGCGGATGGCGTCGTCCACCACGGCGTCGTTGTGCTCCAGCACAAAGGTCTGCACCGGGTAGCGGTCCATGGGGGGCTCCTCAATGGTGGACATATCCCGGATACCGGACAGGGCCATGTTCAGGGTTCTGGGGATGGGGGTGGCGGAGAGGGTCAGCACGTCCACCCCGCGGGAGAGCTCCTTCAGCCGCTCCTTGTGGGTCACGCCGAAGCGCTGCTCCTCGTCCACAATCAGCAGGCCCAGATCCTTGAAAGTGACGTCCTTGTTCAGCAGCTTGTGGGTGCCCACGATCAGGTCCACCGTCCCCGCCCGCAGACCCTCCAGGGCCCGGCGCTGCTCCTTGGGGGTGCGGAACCGGGAGAGCACGTCCACGTTCACCGGGAAGCCCTCAAACCGGCGGCAGGCCGTCACGTAGTGCTGCTGGGCCAGCACCGTGGTGGGCACCAGGATGGCCACCTGCTTGGAATCCAGGATGGCCTTCATGGCCGCCCGCAGGGCCACCTCGGTCTTGCCGAAGCCCACGTCGCCGCACAGCAGCCGGTCCATGGGCACGGGGGACTCCATATCCCCCTTGATCTCCGCCACGCAGCGCAGCTGGTCGTCGGTCTCCGGGTAGGGGAAGTTGTCCTCAAACTCCGTCTGCCAGGGGGAGTCGGCGGCAAAGGCAAAGCCCATGAGGCGCTTGCGGGCGGCGTAGAGCTTGATCAGCCCCTCGGCCAGATCCTTCACCGCGGCCTTGGCCCTGGACTTGGTCTTCTCCCAGGCGTCGCCCCCCAGCCGGTTCAGCTTGACCGGGGTGTCCTCCCCGGCGCCGATGTACTTGTAAATCAGGTCCATCTGGGTGGCGGGGACGTAAAGCACGTCGCTGCCCTGGTAGGCGATTTTCACATAGTCCTTCAGGGCCCCGTCGATTTTCATCTGCTCCATGCCCACGTACTTGCCGATGCCGTGGTGCTCGTGGACGATGAGATCCCCGGGGGTGAGATCGGTGAAGGAGCTGAGCTTCTGCCGGTTGGTGGCGGCCTTTTTGGCCCGGGCCTTCCGCCGGGGCTGGCTGAGCAGCTGCCCCTCAGACAGAATGGCCAGCTTCACCGTGGGGTACTCCATGCCGTTGGGCAGTACCCCCTGGGTCAGATAGATCCCCCCGGCAGGGGGCAGGTGTTCGGCCGGGAAGGCCATGGAGACCCGGATCTCCCGGCTGCGGAGGTACTCCTCCAAAATCTCCGCCCGGCGGCGGCTGCCGCAGAGCACCAGGGTCCGGTATCCGCTTTTCTGGAACTGCCGCAGGTCGGTGGCGGCCACCTCCAGGTTGCCGGCGTAGGAGGGCAGCTGCCGGCAGCTGAGCTCTGAAATTGCCGCCGGGGGCATAGACTCCGGGTAGGCCGCGGAGAGATAGGAGTCCAAAAACAGCCCCGGGCACCGGCTCAGGGCCCGGCACTGGTCCTCCCAGCCCAGGGCAAAGTCGCAAAGCTCTCCGGCCAGCAGCCCGGCCTGCAGCAGGCTGTCCAGCTGCAGGCCCAGGTCCTCCTCACGGCCGTTTGCCGCCCGGCGGAGATTGCCGTGGTCAAAAAACACCGTCAGCCCGTCCCGGGGCAGATAGTCCGCCGCGGTGGACAGCTGCGGGTAGATCAGGGCCATATACCGGTCCCAGGCGCCGAAGAAGGACTGGGTCTCCAGCCGCTCCAGGTCGGTCTCCAGGGTGCGCAGCAGGGCCTCGTTTTTGTTTTTCCGCCGGCGCAGCCGGTCGCACAGCCGGCGCAGATCCGCGGCCAGGCCCGCCCGGCCGCCGGGGTGCAGATCCGGCAGGGTCTCGCTCACGGGCAGCAGCACCGTGCGCTGCAGATTTTGGGTGCGCCGCTGGGTCAGGGGGTCAAAGCTGCCCATGGCGTCCAGCTCGTCGCCGAAGAACTCCATCCGCACCGGCTGGTCCGCCCCGGGGCTGAACACGTCCAGAATCCCGCCCCGCAGGGCAAACTGGCCCGGGCCCTCCACCATGTCGCAGCGGCTGTAGCCCAGGGTGAGCAGTCGGGCGGACAGCTGCCCGGGGTCCGCCAGGGCCCCCACCGCCAGCTCCTCCGCAGCCCCCAGCAGGGCCGCGGGGGGCATGGTGCGCAGGCTCAGGGCCTCCCAGGAGGCGATGAGCAGCCGGCTCTCTCCGGTGGCCAGGTCGTACAGGGCCCTGATCCGCTTCTGCTCCCACTGGCGTGACACCGCCTGGGTGTCGTAGAAGGTGAGATCCCGCCCGGGCAGCACCGGGGGCTCCCAGCCCAGCAGGGCGGTGAGCTCCCCCTGGGTGCGGCGGGCGGCCATCTCATCCTGGCACACCACCAGCATGGGCCGGTCCAGATCGTGCCACAGGGCCGCGGCCAGGTGGCTGCGGTTGATCTGGGCGGCGCCGGAGACCCCCACGTGGCGGCCCCGGCCCAGGGTGGACAGGATGGTTTTGTATTCGGGCAGCTCTTTCAGCGCCTGCAGCAGCAGCTCCATGGCAGTCTCCTTGATGGGGGCAGGGCCCCGTATTTTTTCTCCACGCAGCAGCGCGGAAAGGGTGCTCAGACCCTTTCCGTGCATCGCGGTGCAATGTTAATTTCCGTTAAAGCGGTTGGCCGCGGCGGCGGGGCCGTGGGCCATAAGCTCCAGCACCGCCTGGGCGGCGTGGTCCAGGGCGGGGGCCAGGGCCTCCTGCTCCGCCTTGGAGAAGGAGGAGAGGACCCAGTCCGCCAGGTCGTAATCCGGGTGGGGCTTGGCCCCCACGCCGATCTTGACCCGGGGGAAGTCCTGGCTGCCCAGGTGGGCGATGACGGACTTCAGCCCGTTGTGCCCCCCGGCGCTGCCTGCGGCCCGCACCCGGATGCGCCCCACCGGCAGGGAGATGTCGTCTGACACCAGGATGATTCGCTGGATGGGGAGTTTGTAGAACATGGCGGCCAGCTGGACCGACTCGCCGGAGTTGTTCATAAAGGTCTGGGGCTTTAAAAGCAGCACCCGCTGGCCGGCCAGGGTGACCTGCCGGCACAGGCCCCGGAACTTGGCCCGGTCAATGCGCACCCCCGCCTGCTCCGCCAGCAGGTCTGCCGTGCGGAAGCCCACGTTGTGGCGGGTGGCGGCGTACTCCGCCCCGGGATTGCCCAGACCGACGATCAGCCAGTCCAGGTTGGACGCACCAAACAGCATAAAGGCCCTCTCCCGCGGTCTGCTCAGAAGCAGTCGGAGATGGAGGTCTCCTCGTAGATGTGGCGGATGGCCTTGGCAAACATGGGGGCCACCGACAGCATCTTGATCTTGGTGCCGGCGTAGTGTTCGGGCAGGGGGATGGTGTCCAGCAGCACCAGCTCCTTGATGACGCTGTTCTCCACCCGCTGCCAGGCGTCCTTGGAGAGCACCCCGTGGGTGGCGCAGGCGTAGACCTCCTTGGCCCCGCCCACCTCCACCAGGGCCTTGGCGGCGTTGCAAAGGGAGCCGGCGGTGTCCACGATGTCGTCATAGAGGATGCAGGTCTTGCCCTGCACGTCGCCGATCACGTTCATCACCTCGCAGAGATTGGCCTTGGGCCGGCGCTTGTCCACAATGGCCAGGTCCATTTGGACCTGCTGGGCAAAGTTCCGGGTTCTGGAAACCGAGCCCACGTCGGGGGACACCGCCACAAAGCCGCTGTGGTCATAGACCTCGGGGTTGAACTTTTCCATGTAGTACTTCACGAACAGGGGCGCGCCGGTGAGATGGTCCAGGGGGATGTCAAAGAAGCCCTGGATCTGGGGGGCGTGCAGATCCATGGTCAAAATCCGGTCGGCGCCGGCGGCGGTGAGCATGTTGGCCACCAGCTTGGCGGTGATGGGATCTCTGCCCCTGGCCTTGCGGTCCTGGCGGGCGTAGCCGTAGTAGGGGATCACCGCGGTGATCCGGCCGGCGGAGGCCCGGCGCAGGGCGTCGATGTTGACCAGCAGGGCCATGAGATTGTCGTTGACAGGCTTGCAGGTGGATTCTACCACAAAGCAGTCCAGACCGCGTACTGTCTCATCCATCCAAACACAGACCTCGCCGTCGGCAAAGGTGCTGAGCTGATTGCTGGTCAGCTCCACCCCGAGCTCACGGCAGATGGCCTCGGCCAAAGGGCGGCTGGTGTTGCCGCTGAATACCTTGACTGCTTTCCCATGTGCGATCATAGCTGTCTCCTTTTCTCGCTCATTCTTGGTTGATTTTATGCTTCAGCGCCCACTCCTTGCGGGTGAGCTGTTTGCTGCGTTCAATGCCCAGGGCCTGGGCGGGGACGGATTCGGTGATCACCGAGCCCGCGCCAATGTAAGCCCCCTTGCCCACGGTGACCGGGGCCACCAGGGTGGTGCTGCAGCCCACAAAGGCGTTGTCCTCAATGGTGGTGGCGGACTTGGTCACCCGGTCAAAGTTGGCGGTGACGGTGCCGCAGCCGATGTTGGCGTCCTTGCCCACGTGGGCGTCGCCCAGGTAGGACAGGTGGGGCACCTGGGCGCCCTCGTCCAGGGTGGTCTGCTTCAGCTCCACAAAGGCGCCGGCCTTTACCCGGTTGCCCAGCACGGTGCCGGGGCGCAGATGGGCAAAGGGCCCCACCTGCACCTGGTTGCCCACCACGGCCTCCACGGCGCAGGACTGCTCCACCACCGAGTGGTTGCCCACCCGGGTGTCGGTCAGGTGGGTGTTGGGGCCGATGCGGCTGCCGTAGCCGATGACGGTGCTGCCCTCCAGCACGGTGCCGGGCAGCAGGGCGGTGCCGATGCCCACCCGGACCTCCGGGCCCACGTAGGTGGTGTTCTCGTCCCAGACCTCCACCCCGGCGTCCTCCAGCCGGCGCAGCAGGTCCCGGTTGAGAATCGGCTGCCAGTGGCTGAGCTCCCGGGCGCTGTACAGGCTGAAAAAGCCCTCCCGGTCGGTGCAGGCGTCCCCGGCCCGGCGCAGAAAGTGGCCGATGGGGGCGGTTTCGTCCAGGGCCTGCATCAGCGCCTCACGGCTGACCATGCAGGCGTTGGCAGGGGTGGGCCCCACGCCGGGGTCGTGGTTGGCGCTGAAGGGGGCGTACAGGGTGGGCCCGGTGACGACCAGCACGTCGCTCTCCTCGTCCTCGGCGGTGGAGAGAAAGACGTGCAGGGCGTCAGAGGGGTTTTCGTCCGAGGCGGTGACCACCTGGACCTGGGGCGGAAACTGGGCCTGGGCCTGTTGGGTGTACTTGGGGGCGCAGACCAGGAAGAACCTGCGCACCTGCTGCTCTGCCAGGGCATAGCTCAGCCATTTCAGCATGGGCGTGCCCATGATGTTTTGCAGCATCAAGGGGTCCGGGCTGCCGGTGCGAAAGGTGTCATCCAGCAGGAAAATCACAGCGGAGCGGTCGGCCATGGGGATCACATCCCTTTTTTCAGATTATACCAGAAATGATTGAATTTGTATATAGCCTACACTGCCAAAAATATACTTGCATTGCGCAGCTCTGACAGGGCAATTTGGTCATTGACGGAGTAGGCGTGCTTTTCCAGGTCGCCGCACACGGCTTTGGTCAGTCCCTGGTCCTGCAGGGCGGTGATCACCCGGCCGGCCAGGGCCTCCATCATGTCGGCCTTGGCCCGGGCCATGACGGGGCCGTTGTCGGTGGTGAGAAGCAGCTCCAGGTCCTCGCCCAGGTCGCCCAGATGGGGCAGCTGCCGCAATGCCCGGAACTGCCACTTGTAGTAGGGGCAGTAGACCCCCTCCAGCAAAAACAGCACCGGGATGGCGTGGCGGACGAATTCGTCCACCGCCAGCTGGGCGGCGGCGGGCTCGCCGTGGGCCAGGCAGCGGGTGTAGTTGTACTGCCCCGCCTGGGCCATGAGCAGCAGGTGGCCGGCCAGCTTTTTGCGGCGCACGTCCTCGGGCTGGCGGGACAGGCGCTGCCGGATGCGGGTAAAGCTGCCCTCGTCGTCCCGGAACAGGGCCCCGCCGGTGACCTCGGCCAGATACTGCTCCGGCAGGCGCAGCCACTGCTCCAGATCAAGCACCCCGTCGGGGGCACCGGTTTTCTCGGTTAAAAATTCCTCCAGCCGCAGCACGCCCCGGCGGCTGCCCCCCACCGGGGCCAGCTTGGGCCGGGCAAAGCCCATAAATTCTTTGGGCAGGGCGGCGTAGGCCCGCTCCAGCTGAAAGGCAGTTTTCCGGTCCAGGATCTCCTCCCCGGGCAGGAAGATGCAAAAGTCCGGGCCGAAGTCGTGGTCTCTTGACACCTGGTCGTCAAAGCCCAGGCACTCGGACCCGCCGCCCACCAGGCCCACCGCCAGCAGACCCTCCCACTGGGGAAAGTCCCGGTGCAGCATGGGGGCGCCATAGGCCTCATAAAAGGCTCTTGCCAGTTCAATTCCCTGCATAGATGACCTCCGCGCCCTTCTCCAGCGCCTCTGCGTCGGCAAACCTGCCGTAGTAGCGGAAGGTGGGGGCGCATTTTTCACACACAAAGGCGTAGTAGCCGTCCTGGCACAGCGCCTCGTCCTGCAGCAGGGCCCAGGCCCGATCCAGCAGGGCGTCGATCTCCCCCTCGGCCTCCAGCAGGCCCTGCTCCGCCTCGGCCAGATTGGCCAGGTTCAGGCAGGTGATGGCCTGCTCCAGGGCCCCGTGGGGGGCGGCTTTCATGATCTCCAGGGCCTGGCCATACAGGGCTCTCGCCTCGTCGTACCGGCCCAGATCCGTCAGGGCCAGGGCCATGTTGTTGTACAGCCCGCCCATCCGGGGGTCGTCGGGGGGGAGGCTTGCCTCATACACCGCCCGGGCCCGCTCATACAGGGGCAGGGCCTGGTCGGCCTGGCCGAAGGTCTTGTGCACCGTGGCGGCGTTGAGCCAGGTGGTGGCGGCGGTGACGGTGCCCTCCAGCCCCAGCCTGTCCACCAGGTCCAGGGCGGAGTGCAGGGCCTCCATGGCCTCGCTCTTGCGGCCGGCCTTGCGGTAAAAGCCCATCCGCTCGTTCTCCACCGCCAGCAGGCCCCCCTCGTCGTTGCCGGCCAGGGCCTCGGTGCGCCAAAAGCGCAGGTGCCGCTCGGCGGCGGCCAGATCGTTGCGGCCCAGGTACCGGTCCAGGGTTTCGGTAAAGCGGCGCAGATCGATGGGGATCACCTTTTTTTCCTGGGGCCGGTAAAAATCACTGCAAAAGGGGCACGCGGGCTCCTTGTAATCCTCGGGACGAATGGGCTCTGCCATGACAAACGCCTCCTTTTTCTCTGCCTGGCCCCAAAGAAAAGGGGACCGGCAATTGCCGATCCCATTGTACCACAGATCCGGATATTTCGCAACCGGTTTTACAGCGTCCTCATAGCGCGGCTGAGCCGGTCGTTCTTCTGCACCAGCAGGAACAGGGGCACCCCCAGCAGATACATCACCGCCGTCTCGCCCAGGCCCACGCTCAGGGCGTTGGCCCCGAAGGCGGGCAGGAAGGCCCCCTCGTCAAAGAACACGGCGATCTCCGCCCCCACGATCAGGGCGTTGCACAGAATCGTGGGCAGGGGCATCAGCCAGGGGGATTTGATCCGCCGGGTGAGCAGGCAGGCCAGCAGGGTGGCGCAGCTGCCGATGAGAAAATCCCACACGCTGACAAAGGAGAGCAGGTTGGCGGCCATGCAGCCCACCACCATCCCGGGCACGGCGGCGGGGGTAAAGCAGCACAGGGCGGTCAGGGCCTCGGCGATCCGGAACTGCACCGGCCCGTAGGCAAAGGAGGCGGTGGCCCAGGTCAGCGCGGCGTAGACCGCAGCCAGCACCCCGGCAAAGGCGACGGATTTGGCGGTGATTTTTTTCACGGCGAGGCCTCCCTTCCCAAGCACCCGGGCATCACAGATGGGGATATTCTAGCAGATACAGCGCATTTGTCAAGGGGGAAATCCCGGCCCCCGCACAGGGCCGGCGGTTATTGACAAGCCGCCCCCTTTGGGTGTATAATCAGGGTACCCGGCCCAGGGCCGTCTGGATTGACTATATTTTACGGAGGAAGCATAATATGTTCGAACTGCTCAAGGAAAAGCTCAGAAACGAACCCAAGAAGATCGTCTTCACCGAGGGCCACGACCCCCGCATCCTGGAGGCTGCCGCCCGGCTGAAGGCGGAAAACTGCGGCCTGACCCCCATCCTCATCGGCAAGCCCGAGGTGGTCCTGGGCAAGGCCAAGGAGTGCGGCTTTGACATCGACGGCCTTGAAATCATCGACCCCGCCACCTACCCCGGCATGGAGGAGATGGTAGAGAAAATGGTAGAGCTCCGCAAGGGCAAGATGAGCCCCGAGGACTGCCGGGCCAACCTGCAAAAGGGCAACTACTTCGGCACCATGCTGGTCAAGCTGGGCGTGGCCGACGCCCTGCTGGGCGGCGCCACCTACTCCACCGCCGATACCGTCCGCCCCGCCCTGCAGCTGATCAAGTGCCGCAAGGGCGCCCACCTGGTCTCCTCCTGCTTCATCCTGGCCCGGGAGGGCAAGGACGGCCAGGAGCTGCTGGCCATGGGCGACTGCGCCATCAACATCTCCTACGAGGACACCCTGGACAAAGAGGGCAACGTCACCTTCTCCGCCGCCGAAAAGCTGGCCGAGGTGGCCATTGAAACCGCCAAGACCGCCAAGGTCTTCGGCATTGACCCCAAGGTCGCCATGCTGAGCTTCTCCACCAAGGGCTCCGGCAAGGGCGGCACCGTCAGTCTCAGCCAGGCGGCCACTGCCAAGGCCAAGGAGCTGGCTCCCGACCTGGCTCTGGACGGCGAAATGCAGTTTGACGCCGCGGTCTCCCCCGTGGTGGGCCAGCTGAAGTTCCCCGGCAGCACTGTGGCCGGCTATGCCAACACCTTCATCTTCCCCTGCATCGAGGCGGGCAACATCGGCTACAAGATCGCCCAGCGCCTGGGCGGCTTTGAGGCCTACGGCCCCATCCTCCAGGGTCTGAACGCCCCCATCAACGATCTGTCCCGGGGCTGCAACGCCGACGAGGTGTTCAAGATGGCCCTGATCACCGCCGCGCTGGCCTGATTCCACCGAGCGGGCGCGCTGCGAATGTGTGTTTTGCAGCGCGCCCGCCCTTTTTTCCCCCAGGCCTTCCCCACCCTTTCCCGTTTCCAAGGAGGTATCTTATGCGACGTATTGCTGCGGCCCTGCTGGCCGCTGTGTGCATCCTGTCTTTGGCGGGCTGCGGCCTGCTGACCGCCCGGCCCGGACAGACCCAAACGATCCAACAGGACACCCTCGCCACCCGGGCCCCGGACACCCAGGCCCCGGAGACCCAGGCTCCCGACACCCAGGCCCCGGGGGAGGACCTGTTCCGCTTTACCCGGGAGAACTTCCCCCGGCTGGACGGCTCCACGGCCCTGGTGCCCCTGGGGGAGGCGGCAGCCTCTGTCCTGCTGGGGGAGAGCCGCGACCAGGTGCAGGATCTGGTGCAGTTCAACCGCACCACCCAGTCCTTCCGCAACCTGATGAACGGGGAGTGCGACCTGCTCCTGGCCGGCGAGCCCAACGCCGCCGTCTTTGACGAGATGGCCGAACAGAACTTTGAAATCGACATGGAGGTCATCGGCACCGACGGCCTGGTCTTCCTGGTCAACGAGAACAACCCGGTGCAGAGCCTTACCACCCAGCAGATCCGGGACATCTACACCGGCAAGATCACCAACTGGTCCCAGGTGGGGGGAGAGGACGCGGAGATCATCCCCTTCCAGCGCAACGAGGGCGCGGGCTCCCAGGCGCTGATGAAAAAGCTGGTCATGGGCGACACCCCCATGATGGAGGCCCCCGAGGACTACATGGCCACCTCCATGGGCGAGCTCATGGCCGTGGTGAAGAGCTATGACAACTCCGCCAACGCCATCGGCTACTCCGTGTACTACTACGCCCACGACATGGAGATGGCCCGGGGGCTGAAGCTGCTGCGGGTGGACGACGTGGAGCCCAACCGGGACACCATCCGCTCCGGGACCTATCCCCACGTCAACGCCTATTACTGTGTCATCCCCGCCGCGGCCCCCGCGGGCAGCCCCAACCGGGTGCTCTACGAGTGGCTGCTCACCGACGAGGGCCAGGCCCTGGTGGCAGGGGAGGGCTACGTGTCCGTCCGTTAGCGCCTGATTTTGAACGGGAGGTGCGCCATGAAGCGTCTGATCCCTCTGCTGCTGCTGTTGGCCCTGCTGTGCGGCTGCACCCGGGCGCCTGAGACCATCCAGGTGGTCCCCACAGCCCCTGTCGAGAGCCCCATCCAACCCCCCGCCCAGGGCCCGACCCAGAGTCCCGCCGAGCCCCAGGCCCCGTCCCAGACCGCCGGGGGCTTCCGGGTGTACACCGATGCCTCCCAATACACCCCCTTTGCCCTGCCCCAGCCCAAGTACACCCGGCTCAGCGACGGGCCCCTGCCGGACTTCAGGCCCGGGGACTACGGCGCTGTGCTGCCCTATGCCGGCACGCCCCTGTTCTCGGCGAACGGCGGGTACGCCTCCTATCCGGTGGGCTACAACTGGGGCTTCTGTGACGACCGGGGCCGGATTCTCACCGACCCCACCTATGTGGACGTCCAGCCCCTGTGCACGGAGCAGGACATGATGGGCCAGCCCCTGCCGGGCAGCAGCCTGCCCATCTGGCAGGTCACCCGCCCCTACGGGGTCACCCGGATGGTGGACGAGGAGTACAACTATACCTATTATGAGGGCAAAATGGTCCACGGCCTGGTGGCCATGGACGGCAGCTTTGCCACCGAGGTGAAGTATGTGCAGATCCAGCCCTACCGGGACTGCATCGTCCTGCGGGAGGACTGGACCACCCCGGACTTTACGGTGATTGATCTGCAGGGCAAGCCCCTGGTCTACGGCAGCCGGCTTCTGCCCCCGGGGACCGAGTGGGTCAACGTGGACTACGGCGAGGGCCTGCTGCTGCTGGAATATCAGGTCTCGGGCGGGGAGGATGTGTGTCGGTTCTACGATCTGCAGGGCCGGCAGGTGCTGGGGCCCTATCGTTGGGCCTACCCCTTCAGCGACGGCTATGCCTGCGTGCGGGTGGAGGACGGGAACTACGGCTTTGTGGATCCCACCGGCAACTGGCTGATTCCCCCCGACTTGCAGGATGCCGAGCCCTTCCGCGAGGGCATCGCCCCCATCGAGCAGGACGGTGTTGCCATGCTGATTGACACCCGGGGCAACCCCCTGGTCCGGCACCCGGGCATGAGCTGCTACCGGGATGAGAACGGACTGTACCGCTTTAATGACCGGGACAACTACACCCAGTATTTCTATGACCGGTCCGGCCGCCTGGTGGAAGGGGTGTCGGACGTCTCAGGCTGGTGGTCCAGCTGGGGCGACGGGCTCCTCCGCCTGTCCGAAGACGACGGCCTGCGCCTGGTGGACACCGAGACCGGCTTCCGCTCAGACCTGATTGCCGGCATGGAGTACGCCTGGCGCAGCTGCGCCATTGTGGACGGGACCTGGACCCGGGGCTATCTGACCAGCGCCTGGCGGGAGGAGGGCAGCCTGGAGGCCTTCCTCCCGGCGGGGGCAACACAGACCCTGCCCCTGGCTGCCACCGCCCCCACAGACCCGGGCTGCCACTGCATGGCAGGGGAGCTGTACGATCTCAAAACCGGCGACCGCCTGTGGATGGGGTATTTCTCCGGGGGCACCTGGGTGTATCATGACGACGGCACCCCGGCCCTGCCCGGTCCGGTCCGGGGCCGGCAGCTGCTGGCGGTGGGGGGCCTGGTCCGGGTGATCAGCGACTACGCCTGCACCTATTACGACAGCCGGGGCAGCGTGGTGTTCTGCTGGCCCCTGGACACCGCCATGGCGGATTGAGGAAGCTATGAAAAAAGTGCTGTTTTATCTGGCCTTTTTGTTCCTGGCAGGGGTGCTGGGCTACAGCCTGTGGCAGCTGCTGTCTGCCAACCGGGACTACACTGCCGAGGCCCGGGTCCACACCGCCCAGCTGAGCTACCGCCCCGGGTCCGGGACAGAGTCCGCGCCTTCCGCCCCGGCGGCGGAGCCCCGGCCCGCCCTGCCCCAGATCACCGGTGACACCGCCCTGCAGGAGACCCAGCCCGCTCCCCTCAACCCGGAGATCGCCCGCCTGCGGCAGGACTATCCCGACGCCGTGGGCTGGCTCACGGTGCCCGGCACCCTGGTGGACTACCCCTTTGTCCAGGGCCGGGACAACGACTACTATCTCCGCCGGGACATGGACGGGGCCTATCTCTACGCCGGCACCCCCTTTCTGGACTGCCGGTGCGACCGGGAGCTGACGGGGGGCAACTCCATCATCTACGGCCACAATATGCGCAACGACAGCGTCTTCGGCACCCTGGAGCGGTATAAGACCCAGTCCTTCCTGGAGGAAAACCCGGTGGGCTATGTCTACCTGCCGGACCGGACCCTCACCGTGGAGTGGATCGCCTGCGTGGTCACCACCGACCAGACCACCTATCTCTACGAGACCGCCCTGGACCGGGAGGCCCTGGACCTGCTCTACGCCCAGGGCCGCACCACCCGCCGGGTGGAATGCAGCCCCGAGGACCGGTTCCTCACCCTGTCCACCTGCGACTATGAGCGCAGCAACGGCCGGGTGGTGCTGGTGGGCGTGCTCCGGCAGTAACGCAAAAACGTGCCCCAGGCAAGCAAGCCTGGGGCACGTTTTTTCTCTTTCTGCTGGGTTGCCGGTTACGGGGCGCTGAGAGCCCGGGTCAGCACCTCAAGATTCTCCTCCATGACCCCCAGATAGGTGGTGCCGGCCTCCACGTCCTGCCGGGTCACCGACTGCAAGGAGTCCAGGGTCAAAATCTCCTGGTCCCCCGCCTGGGTGGTATCCCGCACGGTGGCGCTGAGCTTGCCGTCGGCGCTCTCAATCTGCATAATATACCGCAGCCCCAGCTGGTCCACCTTGCCGGCCAGGAAGGCGATGGTCTCAAAGCTGGCCTCGGTCTCTGCAGAGCAGCCCACAAAGGCCGCGTAGTAGTCCAGGCCGTAGTCGTCGGCCAGATAGCGGAAGGGGAACCGGTCGCCGAAGAGCAGGGTCTTGCAGGGGGCGGCCTCCACTGCCGCGGCATAGCGGGCGTCCAGGTCGGCCAGCTGTGCGTCGTAGGCCGCCGCGGCCGCGGCGTAGGCCTCCTTGCCCTCGGGGTCCGCCTGGGTCAGGGCCTGGGCCAGCACACCGCACAGGGTCCGGGCGTTTTTCAGCGACAGCCACACGTGCTCGTCGTACGCCGGGCCCTCGGCCTCTTCCTCCTCCTCGGCCTGCATCCCTTCCACCACCTCTTCTTCCTTGGCCTGCCCGCCCAGGGCCTGCAGCAGATTCACCACCACCATGTCCGGGTTCTGGGCCTGGGCCAGGGCGTCCGCCACCCAGCCGTCAGAGACGCCGCCGACGTAGATGAACACGTCGCAGGTGCCCACGGTCAGCATATCCTGCACCGTGGGCTGGTAGCTGTGCAGGTCCACGCCGCTGTCCAGCAGCATGGTCACCTCCGCCCGGTCTCCCGCCAGATTGCGCACCCAGTCATACACCGGGAAGATGGTGGTCACCACCTGCAGCCGGCCGTCTGCGGCCGGGGCCGGGGCCGGGGCGCAGCCTGCCCCCAGCCCTGCCAGCAGGGCCAGCACCAGCAGCACCGCCAAAATGGAGCTTGCCTGTTTCATGAAAATGCCTCCTGGTATATAATGAAGGGGAGCGGGCCTCCGCCAAAGGGACGGCCCGCCGAATTTGCGATTCATTCGCAAATTAGTATAGCACCGGCCGGGGAATTTGTCAAGAAAAGATTGTGGGCGGTGCCCCGGCGGGCGGGGCGGGCCACATCTTGTGGCGGCAGGGGAGCGGGGGCACAATTTTTCACAAAAACCGGTTTTTGCAAAATTTGATGTTGACATAACCGGACTTTGTAGGCTATAATATACGCCGTATGAGCCCATAAACGGGCGATTCCATCACACGCTGCGGCTGTTCGCACAGCTGTTGAGCATATTCTTTATAGGAGGTGTACACCATGCTGCGTACCTATCAGCCCAGAAAGCGCCACAGATCCAAAGTCCACGGTTTCAGAAAGAGAATGGCTACCGCCAACGGCCGCAAGGTCCTTGCCCGCCGCCGTGCAAAGGGCAGAGCTGTCATTTCTGCGTAATCGATTTTTGGCACACGGCTTGACAGCGTTTTTTGTAAGCCTTCGGGGTGAGCGGATGAACCATCTGTTCGCCCCGAACGCATATATGCCACGGAGGCGAGGTCCATGCACCACACCATATCCCTGAAGCTGAACCATGTGTTCCGCCGGCTCTATGCCAAGGGCGACCACACCGTGGGGTCCTACCTGGTGGTCTACTGCCGCCGCAACGGCCTGGGCTTTAACCGCCTGGGGGTTACGGCCAGCACCAAGCTGGGCCACGCCGTGGTCCGCAACCGGGCCCGCCGCCGCCTGCGGGAGCTCTACCGCCTGAACGAGCACCGGCTGAAGCCCGGGTACGACATCGTCCTGGTGGCCAGGAGCCGGGCGGTTACCGGCAACTTTGCCGCCATGGAGTCCGCCTTTCTGCACCAGTGCCGGCAGCTGAAGCTGCTGGCGGAGGACCCGGCATGAAAGGGCTTCTTCTGGGCCTGATCCGCTTTTATCAGCGGCGGATCTCTCCGGGCCTGCCCCCCCGGTGCCGCTACAGCCCCACCTGCAGCGAATACGCCTTTCAGGCCATCGGCAAGTACGGGGCCATGAAGGGCGGCTGGCTGGCAACCAAGCGCTTTTGCCGCTGTCATCCGTTTTCCAAAAGGGACTACTACGATCCTGTGCCGTGATCTGGCACACTCGCCCCCGGGCGAGTCCGTTCCAGCCGCCGGTCCGCCGGCGAGCCCATTTGTGTATGGAGACACACAACATGAAAAAACGTAACCTTACCCGCTATGGCAGTCTTGCCCTGGTGTTGGTGCTGGTGCTGGGTCTGCTGCTGCTCTCCGGCTGCGCCGTCACCAATCCCGCCACCAAGAATCTCACCGAAGAGGGCCTGGTCAACATCGACAATCTCTCCACCGAGGTGAAGCTGCAGGCCACTGACTACATCAAGCTGCCCTTTGCCTACCTGCTGGAGTGGCTGTACGAGTTCACCCAGAGCTACGGCCTGGCGCTGATCCTCTTTGCCCTGATTGTCAAGATCATTCTCCTCCCCACCTCCGCCTTGAGCAAGAAGGGCATGATGAAGATGTCCCGGCTCACCCCCCAGGTCAAGGCCCTGGAGGCCAAGTACGGCGATGACAAGCAGAAGTACCAGGAGGAGGTCAACAAGCTCTACAAGACAGAGGGCGCCGGCGGCTGCGCCGGCTGTCTGTGGTCCTTCCTGCCCCTGCTGCTCCTGCTGCCCCTGTACTACATCATCCGTGAGCCCATCACCTGGCTGATGTTCCACGGCAATGTAAGCCAGGCCACCCTGGGCCAGATCCAAAACGTGTTCATCACCGCCAGCAAGAACGCCGCCGAGGGCAGCGCCCTGGCCAAGCTGGACGTCACCGGCTTCTACTGGCAGATGCAGGCCCTGCCCTTCATTGACCAGCTCAAGGCAGAGCTCAGCGCCATCTCTCCCAACATTGTGTCTATGAACACCCGGTTCATGGGCATTGAGCTGGCCACCGTGCCCCAGTTCCTGTTCTGGAAGAACTTTGACACCGGCGTGTGGAACGCCGTGGGGCAGTTCCTGCTGCCCGTGTTCTCCGGCGGCATCAACTGGATCTCCATGTGGATCAGCCAAAAGCTGAACAACACCGTCATCGTGGACGAAAAGGGCCGCAAGGACGAGACCATGGCCAAGGCCAACGACTCCACCAAGACCATGACCATGTTGATGCCTCTGATGTCCATCTACATCGGCTTTGTGGCCCCGGCGGGCCTGTCCATCTACTGGATCATCCAGGGCGTGTTCAGCGTGGTGCAGGACTACTTCCTCACCAAGCACTACCGCAAGGTGTATGACGCCGAAGACGCCGTCAAGCAGGCCAAGGCCGCCGAAGAGGCCGCCAGAGAGGCCGAGCGGGAGCGGGTCCGCGCCGAAAAGCGTGCCGAAAACCCCGACGGCATTGTGGCCAACACCAGTAAAAAGAAGCTGCAGCAAAAGCAGCGCACCGAGCAGGCCGCCAAGGAGGCCGCCTATCTCGCCCAGAAGGCCGAGCAGGATCCCACCAAGGAGCTGCCCTCCCCCCAGGATCTGGACCGCCCCTATCGCCGGGGCAGAAACTACCGGGCTGACCGGTACAGCAAGGCCGGGAACGAGTCCAACAATGAGGAGTAATTATGGAAAAAAGCATTGTCACCACCGGTAAGACCATTGACCTGGCCATCACCGCCGCCCTGGAGGAGCTGCAGATGGACCGGGACAGCGTCTCCGTGGAGGTTTTGGAAAACGCCAAGTCCGGCTTCTTCGGCATCGGCGCCAGCCCGGCCAAGGTGAAGGTCACCTTTGAGGTGCCCGATCCCACCCCGGCGCCGGCCCTGTCTGCGGCCTCCCGCAAGCCCAAGAAGCAGGCCCCCAAGCTGGAAAAGCCCCTGCCCATGCCCGAGCCTGTCCGGCCCGAGCCCAAAAAGCAGGCCCCCAAGCTGGAGCGCAAGCCCGAGCCCAAAAAGCCCGAGCCCAAGAAGCAGGCCCCCAGAATGGAGCGGCCCGCCCAGCCCCAGCGGGAGTATGCCCCCGCCGAGCCCGGCTCCCAGGAGGAGCGGGTGGAGCAGTTCCTCAAGGGTCTGCTGGAGCGGATGGACTCCCAGGCCGTGCCCCACGCCTGGCGCAAGGACGACGAGACCATCGCCGTGGAGCTGGTGGGCGAGGACCTGGGTATGCTGATCGGCCGCCGGGGCGAGACCCTGGACGCCATCCAGCACCTGGCCAACTATGCCCTGAACCACGATGCCGGCAAGCGCACCCGGGTGAGCGTTGACGCCGAAAACTACCGCGGCAAGCGGGAGGAGGCCCTGCGCAGCCTGGCCAGAAAGATGGCCAACAAGGTGCTCAAGTACCGCAAGAGCATGACCCTGGAGCCCATGAACGCCTACGAGCGCCATGTGATCCATGCCGCCCTGCAGGACGTAGATGGGGTTACCACCTACTCCACCGGCACCGAGCCCAACCGCAGAGTGGTTGTGGCCTACGTCAAGGAATAATCCGTCAAAGCCCATCCTCCGGGATGGGCTTTTGTCGTCCGCACCCCGCAAACAGGAGGCCCCCATGGAATTTTCCATCCCCGCCCCGGCGCTCTGGGCGCTGGCACAACTGAATCAGGCCGGCCACCAGGCGTTTTTGGTGGGCGGCTGCGTCCGGGACCTGCACATGGGCAGATCCCCCGGGGACTACGACATCGCCACCTCCGCCCTGCCGGACCAGACCCGGGCGGTGTTTGCCGGCTGCCGGGTCATCGAAACCGGGCTGCGCCACGGCACCCTCACGGTGCTGGCCGGCGGCCTGCCCCTGGAGATCACCACCTACCGGGTGGAGTCCGGCTATTCCGACCACCGGCACCCGGATCAGGTCCGCTTCACCTCCCGGCTGGAGGAGGATCTGGCCCGCCGGGATTTCACCGTAAACGCCATGGCCTGGCACCCGGCCCTGGGCCTGCGGGACCCCTTCGGGGGCCGGGCGGACCTGGCGGCGGGGCTGCTGCGCTGCGTGGGCCGGCCCGAGGACCGGTTCGGTGAGGACGCCCTGCGGATGCTGCGGGCCCTGCGCTTTTCCGCCCAGCTGGGCTTTGCCCTGGACGGGCCCACCGCACGGGCAGCCCTGGCCCTGCGCCGGCAGCTGGACCACGTGAGCCGGGAGCGGATCGCGGCGGAGCTGACCAAGCTGCTGCTGGGGCCCAACGCCCGCCGGGTGGTGTGCCAGTTCTGGCCCATCCTGGCGGTGCCCATCCCGGAGCTGGGGGCCATGGCGGGGCTGGACCAGCACAGCAAGTACCACTGCTACGACGTGCTGACCCACTGCGCCGTCGCCCTGGAGGCCGCCGGGCCGGACAAGCTCCTGCGCTGGGCGGCCCTGCTCCACGACGTGGCCAAGCCCCCCTGCTTCACCCTGGACAGCCAGGGCCGGGGCCACTTTTACGGCCACGCCCGGCTGGGCGGGCAGATGACCGAGGAGATCCTCAACCGCCTGCGCTTTGACCGGGACACCGTCCGCCGGGTGCGCCGGCTGGTGGAGCTCCACGACTATCCCATCGACCCCCCGGAGGGGAGCCCGGAGCGGGCGGTAAAGCGGCTGCTCCGCCGCCTGGGGGAGGAGGACTTCTTCCGCCTGCTGGATCTGAAACGGGCGGACGCCCTGGCCCACGCCCCCCAATACCGGGGCCGGGCGGCCCTGTGCGACGATCTGGAGACCCTGGCCCGGCAGATCCTGGCGGAGGGAGACTGCTTCACCCTGAAGGAGCTGGCCGTCCACGGGGACGATCTCATTGCCGCGGGCTGGGCCCCCGGCCCGGCCCTGGGCCGCACCCTGGCCTGGCTGCTGGGCCAGGTGGAGGAGGGCCGGCTGGAAAACGACCGCCAAACCCTCCTGGACGCCGCAAGCCGCGAAAAGAAACCCGAATAAAAAATCACCTGCGCTCCCGTGACAGGGGCGCAGGTGATTTTTTGCGGTTCAGGGCTCCACCAGCATCATGGAGATGCCGCTGACGGTTTCCTTGTTGTTGTCCGGGTCCAAATAGACCATGACGTACTGGTTGTCGGGTTGATAGGTCAGGGAGAAGTCGTCCTCGGCCAGGGGGAAGTTGTCCGGCTCGCCCAGGACCTCCAGGGCCTTGGCCTGGGTGTCGCCCACAACCACCTGGCCCATCAGGCTGGCGTTGGCCACGTCGCCGTACAGATCGCTGACGTCAATCTCCTTGATAATGCCGTCGATGTTTTCGGTGATGGACAGACCCTGGTAGTAGTGCATTGTGTCCTTAAACAGGTCGCTGCCGTCGCAGGGCAGAATCTCCTGGGCCGGGGCGGCCTCCTCGCCCAGGCTGTCCTTCAGGTCGGCAAAGGTGTCGCCCAGGGCAACCTCGGTGTTGTTGTACAGGATGTACATCCGGCCGCCGGTGGCCGCAGGGGCCGGGGCAGTCTCCGAAATGAAGTCGGTGGCAGGCGACGCGGGGGCCTTGACGGCGCAGGCCGTCAGCAGGGCGGCCAGCAGCAACAGCGCAAGCAACAGGGATAGGGTTTTCTTCATGGAATCATTCCTCCTTGTATGGTAAATATGCTTCAGGTGCAGGGCACCGGAATGCTAGAAATCGATTGTCCCGCAGGACAGTACGGCCCGGGTGGTGAACACCGTGAGTTCCCAGCTGCCGCTGAGCCCCAGCTCCCGGGGCAGGTAGGCGGAAAAGCCCTTGGTGCCCTCGCCCTCTGGCAGCTGCTGCTCCCGGACGGGAAAGGCCTCCACGCACAGCTGCCGCCCCTGCTGCTCCAGCAGCAGGTACACCCGGCCGCTGCCCATGTCGGTGTCCTGGGGCAGGGCGCCCCACAGGTGGAAGCCGTAGCTCTGGCCCTGGCACTGGGCCTCCCCCCGGCCGGGCGTCACCTCCGGGGGGACGATCCCCTCCCGCACCGGGGCGTACGCAAAGGGCGCCGCCTGGATCACCCGGGCCAGATTCCGCTGGGCAATCTCGTAGACCACGTCGGTGCCGGGCTCCAGGGCGGTGAGATCCGGCCGGTCCATCCGGCGGAAGAGGGCCTCCTCATAGCTGTCGATCATCCAGGGCAGCAGGGCCCGGCCGAAGGAGTCCCGCACCATCAGCAGTCGGCTGCCGTCGTGCAGGTCGCTGTTCCGGGTGGAGAACCGGTCGTCCCGCTCCTCCCGGTCGCTCATAAACACGGCCAGCTGGCCGGCGGTGTCCCGCACCCCCTGGGGATAGGTGAAGCGGAAGTCCGCATGGGGGTAGTCGTAATAAATCTGCAGGTCCGGCGCGGCCCCGGCGGGCAGCAGCAGCTTGTCCAGATCCCCCTGCCAGTTCTGCTCCACTGTATATGAGACGCCGGACAGGTCCGGTTGTTCCCGGCCCAGAATGCTTAAAATTTCTTCATAACCGTACAGGGCCCCCCGGTAGTTCCAGTGGGAGTCCCGCCGGTGGTAGACCCCCTCCTCCCGGTGGGCGGTCAGCAGGGCCAGCATGTCGGCACAGGGGACCCCCTGTGCGGCCAGGGCCTGCTGCACCCGGGTCAGATTGGTCTGCTCTGCCCGGCGGTACCGGCCGGGCATATACTCCGGGTACACCGCGGACTTGTCCGGCATGGGCACAAAGACGAAGCGGCCGCCTCCGGCCTCCACCTGCTCCCGCAGCAGGTCCAGGGTGACGGCCAGGGCGGTGACCTGGTCGTCGGTGAAGGGGTGGGTGTCCATGTAGTCGTCGGCCTCGCTGGCAAAGAACAGCCAGCCGTCCTTGCCCGCAATGACGTTGGCGGTCCGGCTGCGGAGCAACTCGCCCTTCACCCGGTTGCTCACGGTGAGCAGCCGGGCCCGCAGGGGCAGGTGGTCGCTGACCCAGCTCTCAAACCCGTCGGCGAAGGCCTGGTTCAGCCGGCCCTCCTGCACATAGGCGGGCAGCTCCGCCAGGGCCCGCTTTTCCAGCCGGGCGTCGCTGCGGAAAAAGGGGAACAGGGCCGCGGGCAGACACAGCAGCAGCAGGACCAGCCCGCAATAGAAAATCTGAATGCTCTTTTTCATTCTGCACACCCCCCTCTCAGAAGCGGAAGTAGATAAACGGGTTGTAGCTGGAGGACACCAGCCACAGCACCGACAGGGCCAGCAGACACACCGAGCCTGCGCAGGCGGCGTAGTCCCAGGCGGTCTGTCTTCCCGCGGCCTCGGCCCGCCGGCGCAGCCATGGGAACACCGGGGTGGAGAGCACCACCGCGGCTGCCAGGCTCAGCCAGAACACCGGGTCCAGCAGGCTGAAGAGCTCCGCCGTCACCCCCGGGGCCCCGGCCGCCGGGGAGAACATGGCCCCCAGCATCCCCAGGCCCAGGCCCAGGCTGTCCGCCCGGAAGAGGACGAAGCCCGTGACCACCACCAGCAGGGTGTACACATGGCCCAGGGGCCGGAACCATTTTTTCCGGGTGGGGACGATCTGCCAGGTCTCCAGCATCTGCCACAGGCCGTGCCACAGCCCCCACAGGATAAAGGTGAAGCTGGCCCCGTGCCACAGCCCGGTGAGGAAGAAGACGATCCACTTGTTCAGGATGGTCCGGGCCTTGCCCTTGCGGTTGCCCCCCAGGGGGATGTACACGTATTCTTTAAACCAGGTGGACAGGGAGATGTGCCACCGCCGCCAGAAATCCTGGATGCTGCCGGCGATGAAGGGGTAGTTGAAGTTTTCCAAAAAGTCAAAGCCGAACACGCAGCCCAGGCCGATGGCCATATCGCTGTAGCCGCAGAAGTCAAAGAAGATCTGCAGGCTGTAGCACAGGGCCCCCAGCCAGGCGGCGGCGGTGCCCAGGCTGGCCGGGGCGCAGGCAAAGACCCGGTCGGCCACCAGGCCCATCTGGTTGGCAATGAGGACCTTTTTGGCCAGGCCGAAGAGGAACCGGCGCAGCCCCCGGGTGATCCGCTGGGGGGTGAACTCCCGGCGGTCGATCTGGGCGGCGATGTCGGCGTAGCGGACGATGGGGCCGGCGATGAGCTGGGGGAAGAAGGAGATGTACAGCAGCACGGAGAACAGCCGCCGCTGGACGTTTTTCTTGTCCCGGTACACGTCGATCACATAGCTCAGCCCCTGAAAGGTGAAGAAGGAGATGCCGATGGGCAGGCGGATTTGGGGCACAGGCAGGCCCAGGCCGGTCACGGCGTTCAGGATCTCCACGGCAAAGCCGGTGTATTTGTAGCCGGCCAGCAGGCCGATGTTCAGCACCACGGCCAAGCCCACGGCGGCCTTGTCCCACCGGGTGCCGGCGGCCCCCAGGCCGAAGAGGTAGTTCAGCACAATGGACAGCAGCATGATCATCACCGCCACCGGCTCGCCGAAGGCGTAGAACACCAGGCTGGCGGCGGCCAGCAGTCCATTCCGCACCCTGTGGTGAGGGATCACTGCGTAGAGCAGAAACGTAAGGGGGAAGAACAGGAACAAAAAGGTGAGAGAGCTGAAGGTCATGGTGCCGGGTCCGCCTTTCTCCCGGGGTACGGGTTCCCGCCCGGGCTGCTGTTGGGTGTGGTTTGCTGTATAGTATAACATATCCCGCGCCCAAAAGCGACACAAATTTGCAGAATCCGCACAGCAGAAGGGGGGCCGTCCCGAAGGCCCCTTTTGGCCGCGCCCCTTGCCCGCCCCTGCCCGGCAAGGGGCGCGGCCCGGGCTGCCGGCTTCGCCTTGGGCCGGCCTTCGCCGGGGGGCAAACCGTTTGCGCTTCATTTTGTGCTGTTTACGGCAGGGCAGTTTTTTTCGGCGGGAACTGTGCTACTTTATAATGGAATACCGAAGCCGGAAGCAACAAACCATTGCGAAGCTGTCGAAAAGCTGCAGCGCGGGCAATCTGCCCGTTGCTCCTGCGCCTTCGGCCCAGTGAGAGTCTATTCGCCCTCAAGCTGCGCGCAGCCCAATCTCACCCGGCGCAGGCGGAATCTCACTGCGAAGCAATAGAACTCGCCTCAGGCGAATAGAGTTGAAAAAACCTCGTCTTTCGACGAGGTTTTTTCTGTGGAAGCGCGCGTTATACTGAACTCCATTACGATGTATTGTGTAAAGGATAAAGAACACTTTCAGTAAACACTCTCGGAGAAGCCTGCGGAAACAGAAAGGGAACAACAGAAGTAAAGACTTGCCGGTACGGAGGAGAATCGTTAAGGAGCCCACTCCTTAACCCGTTTGAATGAGGGGTGGGTCCAGGGAGGGGGGAGAGATTCGGAATCTTCCCCCTCCCTGGTGCGTCTTTGCATACTTTCTGCGCAAACAGAAAGTATGGCCGCCGGCAGGCATGACCAGCGTCCGTCCACTGCCTTGCTTACGTTCGATGCATCTCGTGAAAATCTTATCCTTTACACAAGTCCAATTAATGGAGTTCAGTATAAAAGTACACCAGGAATATTAGTGAATGATTGTTTGCAGATTAGTCATGTGTCAAATCTGAAATAGTAGAACAAATTGGTATCTGTATCGTACGCAGCGATCTCAAAGTTAAATGAATATCTGCCAAACAATCCTGAATCGTCTGCCGGATCATCAGACTGTTCATCAATGAACTTATAATAACCGTGTTCGATTTTTGGCCAATGCGCTTTTTTTGCAAGTTCATATCCGTAAATCATACCGTCTCTTACTCCCCCGTACATAATGAGATTCAAGTTCTCGGAAAGGGGCATTGGATTCCATTCTCTCGCGATGTCGAGTGCTTTTTCGGCATTTGAAGAGCAGTCAAGGATTAGATAATAGCATCCGTCTCCATGAAAACCACCGTGCGTATCTTCTTCTGCAACGATCGTGTATTCGGACTTATCGAACCCCATGTACAATTGATGTCTATTTGCACCAAATCCGCATCCAGACAATACAATACATAACACCAAGACAGCGATGAACAAACCAATCTTTTTCTTTCGCATCTTATTCTCTCCTTATAGGCATGAAGGAAATATTTCATGTGAGACGAATGCCATTATAGCACAGTATATGTTGATTGTCAATGAGCATTTATTGTATTGCGATACATGTTGTAGAAACACCTGTTTCTATGCAAAAGAAAAACCTCTTTTGCCCCGGTAGACAAAAGAGGTTTCTTTCATGTGAAAGACGTGCAATAAGGTACAATAACTGAAAGCCTACACCGTCTCTCCCAGCAACTTGGTCGCCTGCTTCTGAAGCTTAGCTATCTCTGCCGTGTTAACGGTTTCGAGCTTATCCTCTTTTTCCTGCCTGACCACAATCTTCGTCTGGGTCATCTCATAGAGCAACCGCGCTAGCAAAACGGTATTCTCCACATTTTTCTTCTCTTCACGAGAGAACTGTTTCCAGACGGTTTTTATTGTGAGTGTATCTTCCACGTGCTGCAGGCCTTCTGCATATCTGCTATAAACAGCAGTCACGCTTCCTCTGAACGAATCTGCCGCTTTTCTCAGCTCAGCATAGAAAGCTACGATTTCGTCAACGCTCTTTTCCATCTGTTTCGCTTGGCGCTTGTTCTCTATGGCCTTTTTCTTCAGGCCAAAACCTTTGACGCAGAGAACAACACCACCTAAGGCCATCGCTGGCGCTGCGACGAGGGCACCAGCTCCAGCACCGAACGCCGCCAAGCCAGCCAATCCACCTACACCAGCACCGACAACACCGTCGATTGCCATTCGGACTTCGGCGGACAGGTTTTTGATTTCTTCCGGTTCATAGTTTGGCAGCTTTACTGTAGAGAAGATATTCGACTTAAATTTCGGTCGGCCCTGTATCCGCTCCATCGTGTCTGCGAAATGTACGAAGCTGTCGATTGCATCCTTTTCCACTTCGCCAAGCAACGCTAATACTGCCTGCGTTTCCTGATAGGCCTGCTCATGTCTTTCAAGTGCGTTCTGCTGAATATCAAGCGCCTGACGGTTTATTTTCTTAGCCTTATGCGCGTTAAATATTCCCGCTCCAGCACCTGCACCACCTATTGCCGCAGCACCAACGATCACGCCCTTCTTATGCCGCGTGAAGAAACTAATGATCCATCGTATGATCCGCATTATCATAAGACATCCCTCCCTCAATCAAACACGAGGCAATTATCCGGGTTGCCCATGAAGTCATCGAAATCACCATCCCACGGAAGCGGAATGCCAAATTCCTCAAATGTGTCACGCAGCAGTTCATGTAGCTCATCGTCATTGGCCTTGAGCATCTGTCGCGTGAATCCATCGAGCTTCGTGACTTGATCCGTAAACTCGGTCATATCATACTTTGCAATTTCAGCAGCGAGAGCAATGAACGCTTCCGACGTTTCCCTTATTTCATGTTCCGTGGAACCATAGGCATTCAGTCGCTCGACTACTTTACGAATGAATTCGCTACGGTCGATCATGATCAGCAATGTGCACGAGATCAGCCCGCTAACGAGGGAAGCGCAGAAATTCTGTACGAATACACCCACATGCTCATCTTTGCCCAGTGGTGTCTTTGCAATCTGGTTGCCTACAGCTGTTCCCGCAATAACGCTGGCTCCGGTTGTCAAAGCCACCATTGCTGTTTTCAACTGGTCACCGAGTAGCAAGTCATTCGGATTGATGAGCAGGATGTTGCCGACCTGCACAACCGTAGTATATCCCTGCCTGATATAGCGCACCATATTCTTGTCGGTGGTGATGAAGATGTTGATCAGCGTTGTCGTAAGGCTCGCCATCGCTCCTGCAACAAAGCCCTGCTCGAACTGTGCCAGCAGATCCTTGTACTTTGATTTGGCATTCTCAAAGCCCTTCTGAATTCCAGTTGCTACGGATTTCATGCAATCGCTGAAAGACACACCAGAAGGCAATGCCTTTATTTCATCTTCACAAGCGCACCAAATCTCAATGAACACAAAACCAATCGCTTGCCGTGCGCCCATTTCCAAACCGCGCTTCGCTGCTGCTACTCCAGCATCAATAATAAAGCGATCGCTTGAATAATACGCCTCTGCAATGCTGCGTTCGTATTCTTTCCGTGCAGCGGAGTCTTTCTCACGCATCTGGGCGACAACGTCGTCAGGGAGTGGTTCTCCACGATCTTCGCGCCATTGAATGTATTCCTCAATGGTCATGTCTCCCATGCTCTTATTCAGGTGTTCATTGGTAAACTGTAAGTTGGATGCGGTATTCGCCAACTCTACGCCGTCTTTACCAGCGAGCACACGTCCGCGATCCTCGTGTATTTCATGTGCAGCTATCACGTGATCGAGGTTTGCCTTCCTATCTGTGCCAAGACCGGAGGCTTTTCCGTAATAAATCCTATTGCCCGGGACGTATGCGTCATCAAAGAATGCATGACTGTCTCTTGCAGCACGAACGGTGCTATCGTAGGCATCATTATGATGGTATGCAACGAGATCGTATTCGCCTCGAGCTTCGTATGCTGCTGCGTTCCGCGCGTTTTTATATTGTCCTGTTTCCCTGACACCGTGTATGGTATCAACGTCGCCACCGTGCTGATCTCGCACAATAAAGTCGAGGCCAAATGAGGTCACAATGCTATGAAGAACAACACCGCGATATGCCTTCCACATCTCGGAAAAAACTGTCTGTCCAGCCATTCGCGACCTCCTTCTTACACTAATGAGTGTAAATTTGACATTTTAAATATTATACTCTATTTTTGCCTGTTTTCAATGGTTTTCTCTGATTTTACGTGATGAAGTAATGATTTCATTACGCCGAAATCCATCATAATCTCTGGCTGTCTATCCTTTTCGAGCGCTTTTGTATACTCCTTCAAGCTCAAAGGATTATTTAGTTCAAATCCACCCTCCCTGACCCTTTTTGCTTTTCTTTATAGCTGTAAAGAAAAGTGATTTGTGCACCGGTTTTGTAGCTTTGAAAACGAAAAAATCGGGCTCCGGAGAAGCCGATCGACCGCTCCGAAGCCCGATTTTGCTGTATTTTGCCCGCTTTTTGCACTGAAAGCAGGAAAAAAACCTCTCTTGCCCCGGTAGACAAAAGAGGTTTCTTTGATGGTGCGGGCAACAGGACTCGAACCTGCATGGTCTCCCACTGGAACCTAATGGTGCTGTCACCTCAGTGAAAGTTTTCGGGAACCAAATATCTGCAGGGATCTTTGCGCTTACGGTCCCGCAGGATGACCTCCTCGGGCAGCTCCTTCAGCCAGGTGTGGCTGAAGCTGGTGGTGCCGAAGAAGGCGTCCAGATTGGCCACGGGCAGCACGACCCAGTCGGTGTCCGGCTGTCTGTGGGCTAGGTAGTAGCGAATCAGGGTGGGCAGCACAGTCTCCGGCACACCCTTGGGGGTCAGCGCCCGCAGCCGGGTCAGGGTCTCCTCCGAAAGGGGAATATCATAGTCCCGCAGGGGCCCTTGTTCCTTAGCGGCTGCCAGCACGTCGTCAAAACGCAGAACCCAGCCGCCCTTGGTCTCCCTGTGAAACAGGGGAACCTGCATTTGGGTGACCTTAGCCCGCCAGGCCTTGTCAAAGTCTTTTTGCAGATCCAGGCAGCTGTTATAGGCCGGGCTGGAAACCAGATCCGGGTGGGCCTTCGCAAAAGAGCAGAGCTTGTGGACGTGACGGTAGAGCCAGCCCTTTCCGCTTTTGTCCACCAGCTCCGGGAACTCTTCATGGAGCTCTCCAAAACTTGTATTGTATTGCCAGTCATCTTTTGGGCTGGCTTTTTTTGTTTCCGGGAGACTGCACCAGGCAAGCAGCGCCTGCCTGGCTCGGGGAATATCCGCTTCCCCATCCTTCCACAGGTAGCCCCGGGCAAGGATGCTCAGAATCCGACCCAGGCCGTGGAATTCCGTCAGGATTTCGTAGGTGAAGCGTCCCAGATAGGTCGTGTCCCGTTTTCCCTTGGCCGCATAGACCGGGAACTGTGTGTAGGCCCGGAACTCCTCCAGCTCATTCAGCATATCGCTTCACCTCCCGCAGCGCTTCCTCCGGCACCAGAATCCAGAGCAGATCCCGCCTGTCCAGGGCAGTCAGATACCGAACCGCCAGGCGGGGCTTGACCAGATCCCGCAGCTTCTGCCGGCAGAGCGCCGTGGGCGCCTGCTTGTAATCCTTCGCAAAGGGCTCATCCGCATAGGTCTGAATCATTTCCCGGAACAGCGGAGGATCAGAGGGACGGATCAGCTGCTTTTGCTGATCCTCCCGGGTTCTGTCGTCCGTGTCGCAGACCAAATCTCCCAAGATCCGGAAACCGCCGCTGCGGAAATCGGAGAACAGCTCAAACCATTGCTCCAGCTCCGGCACCTGGGCAGAGAGGAAGGCAAGACGTTCCTCCGGATCCATCAGATGCCACTGCTGTTCCGTAAGAGCCTGTCGCAGCGCGGCAACGCGCTCCGGGTGGAGCTCGGAGACGGCGGCGTACAGCACGTCCGGGTCATACAGATCCTCCTGCCCTCTGCTGTACAGAATCCGATCAATGTCGTTTCGCTTTGGCGTGACCCGGCTGGGAGAGCGGCAATACCGAATCCGGTTCAGCACCGCGTCGTAGGTGCCGACCAGCTCCGAAAGGGCTTCCAGGATTCCGGAATCCAGCGTTTCTTTCCAATCTGGTTTCTCCGCAAAGGAAAACAGCTCCGCGGCAGAGACGGGCTCCGGCTTCAGCCGCGGCGTGTTGTTCCGCAGCTGCTCCGCCAGCCAGGGCAGGCGTTCCACGTTGGAGGTGATCTCCTTCCAATTTGTGATTTCAAAGTAAATCTGCCTGTCCCGCTTCTTCTTGAGGGCCAGCTTTGCGTTGTCCCCGTCTTCATCCAAAATGGTTTTGTATTCCAGGAAGGGACTGCGGGTTTGCTTTCCACGGCCCAGGTATTGGGACAGGATGGGCTTGATGCCGCTCTTGGCGGAGTCAATCTCCAGCCCGGTCAGAATCGCCAGTGTTTCCGTTTCCTCCCGGCAGCGTTTCCGTTCCATGGCAGTGGAGTTTTCGTTATAGGCGATCACGCTTCGGTTGAAGGCGGCGTTGCAGATCTGCCCCACCCGGGAGGAGAAGGTGTCCCGCACGGTGATGAAGCGATCGTGCCAGTTGTCGGCATCCCGAATCACCGGCTCCTCGGCGGGAATGTACAGAAGGGGCAGATTATTCCTGTTGTCCAGAGAGTCGAATTCATAATTTCGCTTGACACATTCGTTCAGCAAAGGATCGGCAATGGTTTTGACCATGTCCCCGTCGTAATCCGCGCCGCCCAGACGTTCTGCGGCCAGCATCGAGGCGTCTACCATCAGTATGCCGTGGAGGTGGCCGAAGTAGTACTTCCGCATGTTATGGGCCTTCCCGTACTCCTTGAGCTGGATCTCTTCATTTCGGGCGATGTGGGGATTTCGGAGCAGAGTGCAGACGTCTCCGCATTCGTAGACAGCGCCTGGCGCATAGAATCCGTTTTTTACAAAATGCTGCGTGATGGCGACATTCCAGAAGGTCCGCACAGATTTCTTTTTCAGATTTGGATTCACCAAGAGAAAAGCAAGGAATTCCAACAGGTCCCCGGAGAGGTAGCGGTTGTCTCCCGCAACGGTGAGATGGCCCACCTCATATTCCCGCAGAACGTGGTCCGCCGCGTCGGACAGTTCCTTGACGCAATAGGGCTCCCTCGCCAGCAGCGGATTCTTCTTGACGGCCCGCCCCAGCGGGGTGCCCTGCTCTGTAAAGTACCGAATTCTCCCAGCGGGATTGGCACACAGATCGTAATACCGCTGCTCGGTGGCTTTCGTGATCCAGGCCCTGGGTTCCTCTGCGGGGCTGTGCTCCCAGCCCTCCGGCAGATCCAGGGGACGGAATTCCTCCGCTGTCATGGACAGCGTATTCAGAAATTGATAATTCAGCGTGGTATAGGCTTCGGGTTTCGGCTTGTTGACGTTGGTGATATACAGGGCGTGGTCATAGCTCCGGAAGGCAGCCAGATAGTCCTCCCAGCTTTTTCCGTTTTCCGTGAGCCAGCCGTACCCCTTGAACATGCTCTTGGTCAGGATCATCTCAACCTCGTCTACAGGATGCCGGGTGCCGAAAATATCCGTTATGGTGTCACAGCCTCCGCTTTTGAGGAAGTCCTTGAAATCCACCTTATGCACCATGCCTTTTACGAAGGGCATCCGAATCTGGAAGGAGGAATGGATATGCTTGCCGCAGTACTGCTTGTCGATCTTCTTCGCAAGCTGCTTGGAAACCAAACCCTCGCCGTCAAAACGAGTGACGGTGAAATCCATCACCTTTTCCACCCGGTGGTAGCTGCGCATCGCACCCTCGGAGTCCGGCTCCACTGTGATGACTCTGGAATTGGTTTGGAATATCACATTGTCCACAACGATGACCCGGTGGGGTTCTGTCAGATCCACCGCGTCGATCCGTGTCCCGCCGGAGAGCATCAAGCCATTGTAGGCATAGAGCTTGGAGAGCTGACAGCGGCCCACCTTCAGGTCCAGCATGATCCTGCGCCGGACCGTTTCACAGAGATCCGCCCGCAGGAAAGAAAGCCTTGCCTCCCGGCTCATGTTGCCGGAGCGTTCAAAGGCCAGATAGGTGCGGGGACCGGAACCGAAATCCAACGTGATCCCCTCCGGACCGAACATGGCCTCGGCTTTCTTTTGCCGCTCCAGCTGGCGCATGGAGCTGCCGGTTCCGAAGATGCCGGAGAAGTCCATGTAGAAGATGACGTCGGAGAGCTCGGTGACCACAGAGCCGTCTGTGGGCAGAGAAGGCTTGCCGCCGTGGAGGACAGACAGGATCTGATAGAACAGCGCGTTGTCCTCCTGTGTCTGGGAAGCGGCTTTCATCCGGCAGTATTCCGTTCCGCTTTTGGTCAGACGATAGCGATATCCGTTCTCCGTCTGTTCTGCGTAGCCCAACATGGAGGCAGCGGAAAGCATATGAATCCGGTAGTTCAGCGGCATGGATTTGACACCCTCTTTCTCTGACTCTATCCTATCACAGAATACCTCAAAATGCAATATAGATACTGCTCCCGAAATTTTCTTCCGCGGGAGTAAATTTTCACCGGAAGAGAGGTGTTTTTTATGGAAGAAATCAACCGTTACACAGACCGCTTCAAGCTGGTGGACGGCTGCCTGACGGAAATCCGTCTGACGCGGAAAGGCATCGTCGAGAAGAAGCTGTGTAACTTCGCGCCGTATATCTCCGAGGAAACCATCTTGGATGACGGCGTGGAACCCGACTCCCGGATCAAGCTCCGGGGTACGCACCAAAACGGCAGGGAGCTGCCGGAAATCGAAATCCCGGGAAAGGATCTGGCATACTTCAACTGGCTGCCGGCATACTGGGGCATGGACTGCATTCTGGAGGTAGGCAAAAACATCAAGGATATTGTGCGCTACGCCATCCAGACCACCACAGAACATGCCCTGCGGAAAACTGTCTACACCGTAACCGGGTGGAAGCAGATCAACGAACAGTGGGAGTTCCTGCTGCCGGGAGATCAGGCCTACACCGTGCAGCTGCCCAAGAAGCTCCGGGGCTACCGGGCAGAGGAAAAGGGAACAGCAGAGGACCTGGCTGTGCTGCGGAGTATGCTGACGGACGGTCCGGCTGAGAAGGCTGTGCTGCTTCCGCTGCTGGCGATGACCTTCCTGTCTCCTCTGAACCATTTTCTGGCGGAGGCGGAATGCGAGCCGAAGTTTGTTTTGTTTCTGATCGGCAAAACCGGCTCCCGCAAAAGCACGCTGGCAGCTCTGGCGCTGTCCTTCTTCGGAAAATTCACAGCCACAGAGCTGCCCCTGTCCTTCCAGGACACCGCCAACAGCATCGTCCACAACAGCTTTGCCCTGAAGGACGTGATGACCTGCATCGACGACTTCCATCCCGGAAGCCGTCTGGAGGAAGCCAAGCTGACCGATACGGCGCAGCGTATCCTGCGTGCCTACGGCGACCGGGCGGGACGGGCAAGGCTTCGCCCGGACGCAAGTCTCAGGGAGTCGAGACCGCCCCAGGGGAACGCGGTGATCACCGCGGAGTTTCCACCGGACGTGGGAGAGAGCGGTGCAGCCAGATCCTTCGTTCTGGAAATGAATCAGAAGAGCGTGAACCTGGCACGGCTCAGTGAATTCCAGGCCCAGGCTTCCAAGGGTGTGCTGGCCCGCTGCATGCGTGCCTATCTGGAATGGCTGCGAGGCGTCTTTCTGTGGAAAAAGGAAAGCGAAAAGAATCTGTGCGCCCTTCTGAGCAGCAGCTTCCAAAGCTACCGGCAGGAATTCTATGACAATGGGATTGCCTGCCACGGCAGAGTGGCGGAGACTGTCGCCTGGCTTCGGATCGGCATGGACTATCTGCTGCGCTTCCTACAGGACGCCAACGCCATGAGCCAGGACAAGGCCAGGCAGATCGAAAACGAACATGTGCTTCTGCTGTATCAGCTGGCAGCCAAACAGGCGGAGAGCATCGCGGAGGACCGTCCCACCTTGAAATTCCTGCGAAAGCTCCAGGCGCTGCTGGAGGCAGGGCAGGTCTGCCTTCTGCCCAAGGAGGCAGATGAAGAAGCTGTACCCTTCAACTGTGTCGGGCGGGAGGACGATACCTACTGGTATCTGTATGCGGAGGTGGCGCACAAGGCAGTCCGGGAGTGGTGCGAGCGGCAGGGCGAAGCCTTCTCCATCTCCAGCAAGAGCCTGCTGAAGGCCCTGGCAGAGGAAGGTATCCTGGAGCCGTCCCAGGGACAGAACACCAAAGCAGTCCGCCTGGGCGGGAAGCCCAAGCGGGTGGCCTGCATCTGGAAGGAGCAGGTTCGGAAGCTCACAGAGCCCGGGATATACGCTGAGCATGTGTAACATCCGTTACAGGGCGGAAAAAACCTTGCTCCGTCTGCAAAACCGGGAGGCCCGGACAGTAACGAAGCCGATACCCAGGCGTTACATGTAACTGCTTCGTATCGGCTGCGTTACAGAATCGGAAACGGTGAAATCCCTTGCTGTGCCTGGAATTTCACTGTGCTGTAACTGCTGTAACACGTTTGAACCCACAGTCGGGGGATGTGCGCGCAGAGCGGCCCTGTGAGGCGCGTTGTGGCCCTGTGTGCGCTTTTCAACACGGGGGTGGGTAAAGACCCCCGGAGATCGGGGCAGACAGCTTTCGCCGCCCGGGGCGGGTGCTTTTCGGATCGTGCATTTTGCCGAATCCCGGGACTTTCAGCCCCGGGAAGGTGGGTCGATTGTCAAGCAGGAGAAAGCGCGGGGTCGCTGCCCCCTGCGCGGACCACACCGCCCGGCAGAGCCGACCGGAAAAAGCCCGAAAAATCGGGGCTTTTCCGCCCTGCCTGTTGGGTTTGCACAGGCAGAAACTTAGGGGTCGTAAATTATGACAATTACGGAAATAGGAGTTGCAATGGCCAAAAAGCCCGTGTTTCCCCCAAATTCAGCGGTGTTGCGGAATTTGAACCACAATATAAACACAATTTTCAAAATCAACATAAGAGAGGAAACCATCATGTGCTTGTATAATAGACTGAAACAAAAATCGAATAGCATCCACCGTCCAGCGGGCGGCCTCCGGCTTCGGAGGCCGCCCCTTTTGTATTCTCAGAGAAAGGAGCGGCAGGCCTATGGCGAAACGAAAGAAGACCATCACCGGTGTGCGCTATTCCTACGTTGGCACCGACGCAGATTTTGAGAAATTCCTACACGCACTGGTCCGTGATTATCTCAGCGCGGACTCCCTCGGCGCTGTGGATACTCTGCACAGCTTGCCGCAGACGTCTTCTGTACAAAGCGTAGATTCCGGCGCGGCATGAAAAACTGTTCTCGCTATTTCAAAACAACTGTGATATGGTTCGGTTGAAAACCGAACCGGAAAGGAAACAATATGAAAGTTTGGTTATACTACCGTCTGTCCCGGGATGAGGATGACGAATTAAATTCCCTGACCAATCAGCGGAAGATCATCTATGGCTACGCCGTGTCCAACGGCCACGAGGTGGTGGGAGAGTCCTTCGATGACAACATCAGCGGCATGCACTTCAACCGTCCGGGTATCGACAAGATCTATGAGGCGGTGGAGCAAAAGCAAATCGAAGCCATCATCGTCAAGGATCTCTCCCGGCTGGGACGGCACCGGACGCAGACCGCAATCTTCATTGACTACCTGCGGGAGCACAACGTCCGGGTGCTGTCCGCCACCGAAGGCATCGACACCTGCAACGAAAACGACGATCTGATCGTTGGCTTCAAGGGCCTTGTCAACGACTTCTACGCCAAGGACATCAGCAAAAAGATCCGCTCCGGCTACCGGCAGAAGCAGAAGGAGGGCATTGTGATCACGCCGCCATTCGGTTACTTCAAGGACAAGAACACCGGAAGCGTGGTGATCGTAGAGGAGGCCGCCCAGACCGTCCGGGAAATCTTCTCTGCCTATCTCTCCGGCGTGGGACTCAAAACGATTGCCAGGCAGCTCAATGAGGAGAGCCGGAAGACCCCGGCGCAGATGCAGCTGGAGCTGCTGCGGAAGCGAATGCCGGACTGCTACGATCATGTGATCAAAAAATATCTGTGGGACGCCACCATGGTGCGGCGCATCCTGCGGGATGAAAGCTACGTCGGAACGCTGATCTGTCACAAGTCAGAACGGAACAAGATCAACAAAACCTTCCGCTTCACGGAGGAGACCGAGCAGTACCGTCACGAAAACTATCTGCCGGTCATCGTGGAGCCGGAACTCTGGGAGCAGGCCCAGGCCCTGCTGGGGAAGCGGAAGGAGCAGAACGTTCGTGCCGCACCGACACAAACCGTTCTCCGATACAGCGGTCTGCTGCGCTGCGCCGACTGCGGCAGGACCTTCGTGGGCAAGCGGGTTCAGCGCAAGAGCGGTCAGCGGGTGGAGTATACTTGCGATACCTATCACCGCTTCGGAAAAGAATACTGCCCCTCCCATACGGTTCGGGAGGAGGATCTGGACTGCCTGCTGCGCTCTGAGCTGCTGCGGGCCAAGGGAGAGTACGCCGGACTGTGGCTGGCCATGGAGCAGAAGATTTCCCGGTGGACGCCCAATGACGGTGCGGCCCGGGCGCAGATCCAGGCCTGCGGTCAGAAGATCGAAGCCCTGGAGGAAGAACTGGAGGTAATCCTGATGGAACGAATTCGGGACAAGGAAAATGAAGAACGCTACAACCGGATGATCCAGAAGCGAGAAGCGCAGATCGCCCAGCTGAAAACCCAGATCACAGAGCTGGAGAACATCTCCACCGTTCTGCGGCAGCGGCAGGCCAAGCTGAAGAAGGACATCTCCCTGATGGATGATATTCTCTCGGACAGTCAGATGACAGAGGCGCATCTGCGGCTGCTGATTGAGCGGATCCTGGTCCATGAGGAGGACGGGCAGATCAGCCTGGAGTTCCGAATCAAGGCGCCCTTCCGGGAACACACGGAGCAGGACCCCGAGGGACTGGACCTGGACCGGATCGAAGCGTTGCTGAAGGAGGCCTGAGACCATGCGGGTGTGGCTCTATGCAAGACTGTCCAACGATGACGATGCGGAGCAGAATTCTTTGGAGAATCAGCTTCGCATCACGGAGGATTTTGCCCTTGCGCAGGGCCACAGGGTCGTGGGCTTCTCCACGGACGACAATCGCAGCGGGATGCGCTTCGACCGGGCCGGTCTGGAGCAGCTGACACAAAAAGTTGAGGCGGGAGAGATCGACGGCGTAATCGTCAAGGATCTCTCCCGCCTCGGCCGTCATCGGGTGCAGACGGCGCTGTACATCGAGTACCTGCTCCAAAAGGGCGTCCGGGTCCTCTCTGTCACAGAAGCTCTGGACACAGGGAACGAGGAGGATGATCTGATCATCGGCGTCCGGGGCCTGATGAATGACTGCTACGCCAGAGACATTGGAAGCAAGATTCGCTCCGGCTACCGCCAGAAGCAGCAGGAGGGAATCGTAATCCGGGTGCCCTTCGGGTATGAAAAGGATCACAATACACAGTCGATCCTTCCGCATCCCGAGGCGGCGGAGACGGTGAAAATGATCTACACCTGGTATCTATCCGGCCTGGGGCAGAAGGAGATCGCCCGCAGGCTGAATGCCCTTGGAAGAAAAACGCCGATGCAGATTCACAACGAGCGAAGGGGCAGAGACATACAACCCTCCCCCTGGACCTATGCCAGTGTGAAAAACATTCTGCGGGCGGAGGCCTGTGCCGGGGTCCTGGTAAACCATTCCTCAGAGCATCGAAATGGAAAGAAGCTGCCCGTCCCGGCGGACGAGCAGCTTCGTCATGAAAGCTATTTCCCCGCTCTGGTTTCCAGAGCGGAATGGGAGGAGGTCCAGCGGCGGCTGGATGAGCAGACTGGGAAGTTCAAGAAGAAATGTATGACAGGAACAACGGACGGAGCAGCAGCCAACAAGCCCAGCCACCGCTACGCCGGCCTGCTGCAGTGCGCCGCCTGCGGCGCTCCCTTCGTGCCGATGATACGATGGTGGAACGGCAGCCGCCGGGTGGAGTACGTCTGCAAAAGCTACCACCGCTTAGGAAAAGCCGCGTGCAGCTCCCATCGGATCCACGAGGAAACGCTCAACGCAAGGGCGGAAGCCTGCGCCACAGCCCTTCGGGAAACGATACAAACAGACCTGGACCGTGTCAACAAACTGCTGAAGCAATCCTCTCTGCAAGCCCCCAACATCCGGAAACGAATCGCCGAACTCAAAGCCCGAGCAGAGCAGCTGGAGCAGGAGGTGGATGAGATTCTGATGGAAAAGCTGCGATGATGTGATGAAGTGCAGACTATCCAGTCATCCAATTCCCAACATCTTTCCGGGATTGCGTAACCAGATATCTGCAGGGATCTTTGCGCTTCCGGTCTCGCAGAATGACCTCCTCCGGTAGGACCCTATCATGCAGCGTCGGATCAAAGAAGAACGATCCTCGCGGCCTTCAATTTCAGCGCAAAGGAGCAGTCTGCCTTCATCGAATCCGACGGCGTGCAGCTGACTGTCTTTCTCAATACAAACTGGGAAAAGAATGGCGGCACTGCTCCGGATCAGGATCGCAAAGTTGCCGCAGAAGCAGACATGACAGTGCTGGCCCTGGCACCCTTTTCCGGTATGCTATTATACGGAACTCCCATAGAAAGCTTTCATTTGTTTCGGCAGGAATTGTGCCATACTTCGCTGTCGTCCTTGCCGGGCGTCACGCCCGCCTGCGTCCTCCACCTCGTCTGGCACGATTCCCACGCGGAACGCCTTCGAACCCTTCAATCTAATATTCGTAGGATTGGTCTTATGAATCAATGCTCCAGCCTGCGCTGGCGGTCTGGAGGCGGGTCATGCGGCGGAAGATGCCGTCCTGTTTGGCCAGCAGCCGGGCGGGGCTGCCCTCCTCGGCCACCCGGCCCTCGGAGAGCACCACGATCTTGTCCGCAGCCTGGACCGTGCGCATCCGGTGGGCGATCACCAGCACCGTCTTGTCGGCCAGCAGCCGGGACAGGGCGCCCTGCACCTTGGTCTCGTTCTCCACGTCCAGGGAGGCGGTGGCCTCGTCCAGCAGAACGATGGGGGCGTTTTTCAGCAGGGCCCGGGCAATGGAAATCCGCTGCCGTTCGCCGCCGGAGAGCTTGGCGCCGTTCTCCCCGATGGGGGTGGCGTAACCCTGGGGCAGACGCTGGACAAATTCGTCGCAGTTGGCGGCCTTTGCCGCCGCCAGAACCTCGGCGTCCGTGGCGCCGCGCTTGCCCAGGCGGATGTTCTCCATCACCGTGTCGTCAAAGAGCACCACGTCCTGAAACACCATGGAGTAGTCCGTCAGGAGCAGCTCCGGGTCTACGGTGGAAATATCCACGCCGCCCACCCGGATGGTTCCCTCCTGGATGTCCCAGAGCCGGGCGGCCAGCCGGGCACAGGTGCTCTTGCCGGAGCCGGAGGGGCCCACCAGGGCCGTGACCTGGCCCTCCTTCGCCGTGAAGCTGACGCCCCGGAGGACCTGCTTGTCGTCGTAGGAGAAGCCCACGTTGTCGAACACAATGTCGTGGCCCTTGGGGGCGAAGCGCTCCGCTCCCTCGGCGGCCTTGGTGTCGAAAATCTCGTTCAGCCGGTCTGCGGAGATCTGGGAAATGAACATTTCCGCAATCAGGGCCAGGGCCTGGTCGAAGGGGGCGTAGATCCGGGTGATCACCAGCAGGAACATGAAGAAGACCATGAAGTTGATCTCCCCGGCCAGGATCAGCCCTGCCCCGGTGAGAATGGTGGTGGCCACCCCCAGCCGCATGATGACGCTGGCGGCGTTGACGAAGATGCCGGTGGAGAGCTCGCCGCGGATCATGCTTTTCTCGTGGCGGTCGATCTTCCCGTTCAGCTCCGCCAGGAAGCGGCCCTCCTGGTTGGTGGCTCGGATCTCCCGGATATTCTCCAGGGTCTCCTGGATGCCGTCGGAGACCTGGAGCCCCGCCGCCTTGGAGCGCTCGGAGTTCTTTTTTGCCAGCTTGCGGCTGCCGAAGAGGAGCCCGAAGGCCACCGGCACCCCCCAGAGGGCCGCCAGGGCCAGCCGCCAGTCATAGACCAGGAGCATCACCGCAATGATGGCAGTTGAAAAATAAGAGCCGTAGAGATAGCCCAGGCAGTGGGACCAGACGTGCTCCAGCCGGTTCACGTCCCCCATGACCGTCTCGGTGAGGTCCGCCAGATCCCGCTTGCCGAACCAGCCCAGGGGCAGCTTCCGCAGCCGCTCCGCCAGGGAAATTCGGGTGGCCTTCACCTCGCCGTAAACCAGGCCGTAGGTGGCCTTGTACTGCTGCAGATGGGTCACAAAGGACAGAACCAGAAAGCCCAGCACCAGAAGCAGAATCACCCAGGCCTTGGGCAGAGGCGCGCCGTCTGTCAGGGTCTGCATATAGCCCTGCATCATGTAGTACAGGATGCCCATACCGGCCATGACCACCAGGTTCACAATCACGGTCCAGAGGGCGCCTTTTTTGGTGTTTTTCACGCCCTGGTCCGTCAAGGCGTATCTGCGCTGAAATTCCTTCCCGAACATCTTACCGCACCTCCTTGCCCGCGATTTTCCAGTTAACTGCCTGGTTGTAATCGGCCCACATCCTGGCGTAGAGGCCGCCGCCCTGCAGCAGCTCCGCATGGGTGCCTGCCTCCGCCAGCTTGCCGGAATCCAGCACCAGGATCCGGTCCGCCCCCACCACAGTGGACAGGCGGTGGGCGATCATAATCACCGTGCGGCCCTTTGTCAAGGCCCCAAAGGCCTTCTGGATCAGAGCCTCGTTTTCCGGGTCGGCAAAGGCAGTGGCCTCGTCCAGCACCACGATGGGCGCGTCCTTCAAAATGGCCCTGGCCAGGGCCACCCGCTGCTGCTCGCCGCCGGAGAGATAGGTTCCCTCGGCGCCGATGACGGTGTCAACGCCGTTGGGCAGCTTTTCCAGAATGTCGTCGCACTGGGCGGCCGACAGGGCCGAAAGGACCTCCTCGCGGGTGGCGGTGGGTCTGGCAGCCCGCACGTTTTCCAGAATACTGGTTTTGAACAGATGGGTGTTTTGGAAGACAAAGGCCACCTGGTCCATCAGCACGTGGGGATCCGTGTCCCGCACGTCCACGCCGCCAACCAGGACGCTGCCGGCGCTCACGTCCCAGAACCTGGGGATCAGGCTGGCCGCGGTGGTCTTGCCGCCGCCGGAGGGGCCCACCAGGGCCACGGTCTGCCCCGGCGCCACCCGGAAGGAAATGTGATCCAAAGCGGGCAGCTCCGCGCCTTCATAGGTGAAGCTGACCTCCCGGAACTCCACGCTGTTGTCCCTTGGCGCCTGGGGCTTGTCGGTGATCTCCATGGTGGGAGCGTCCATCACCTGCCGGATGCGGCCCAGGGCGGTGCCGGCCAGCATCATGCCGCTGGCGGCAAACATGATCCGGGCCAAAGCCGTGGAAACAATGGCGGAAAAGGCCGCGTAAAAGACAAAGTCAGTCACAAAGCCGGCAAAGTCGCCGTCGGCCAGGGCCTTGGGGGCCAGCAGCAGGGCCACCGGCACCAGGAAGATGAAGGCCCCCTCCGTGGCGGTGAGGTTGACGGCCTGGGGGACCTTGCAGACGTCGGCCTGGTAGTGCTCCGCCTTGGCGCTGTAGTCCTCGATGGCCTGCCGGAAGGCCTTGAAGGAGTAAACCGTCTGCTGAAACACCTTCACCACCGGAATGCCCCGGACATATTCGGTGCCAGCCTTGCTCATCACGTCCTGGGCGGCCTGGTACTCCGCCATGAGGCCGGCGTTCTTGCCGGTCATCATGGTTGCCATGGCTCCCACGGAGACCACCGCCGCCAGCAGGCAGGCGGCCCCCATCCGCCAGTCAAAGACGAACATCAAAACCACCATGGTCAGAACCAGGGCGACGCTGCCTACGATGTCCGCCAGGTTGTGCGCCAACAGAGTCTCGGTCTCGGCGGCGGCCCCGTCCAGACGGTTTCGCAGCAGGCCGGAGGCGTTGGAGTCAAAGAAGCCCAGAGGCGCCTTCATCAGGTGGGCCATGCCCTGCTTGCGGATGTTGGAGGCCGTGCGGAAGGCCGCCAGATGGGTACACATCAAAGCCCCAAAATAGACGGCAATCCCGCCAAAGGCCGCCGCGAAGGCCAGCCAGCCGTATTTGGAGAGCTGCGTGGCCCCGGTCCACTCCGGGGCCACCGCAATCAGGTCCCGGGCCGCCAGCCAGATGCAGATGTAGGGCAGCGTGCCCAGCACCATGGCCACGGCGGAGAGCCCCAGGCCCAGAAAGGTCAGCTTCTTATAGCTGCCTGCGTAGCCCAGCAGGACGCTCAGATCGTTTTGTTTCTTTTTCTTCATGGACAAACCTTCTTTCCAGCTCATTAGTTAGCAAATGCTAACTATATTATAATCAAAATACCAAAGGAATGCAAGCCTTTTTCCGGAATATTTGAAAATCCCCTTGCAAACAATCTGATGGAGGAGTATAATGGTAAGCAGAAGCTAACCATTGGCGGCAAAACCGCCTGCGCAGACGATGGAAGAAAAAGCCCTTCCCTGCGCATTTCATTTTCAGCGCGGGTTAGATATGGCTAACAAGGGAGTGACAGGATGTTTTGGGATCAGGTTGCCGGCGTCTATGATATATTTGTCAACGTCATAAACAGAAAGACGCATCAAAGACTGAAAGAGATCGTATCAGCTCTGATCGAATCTGAAGACACGGTACTGGAATGCGCCTGCGGGACAGGACTCCTCTCTGCTGTGATCGCGCCAAGATGCAGGCGGCTGACTGCCACGGATTTCTCTGAGAAGATGTTGAAAAGGGCAGAAAAGAACTGCAGCGCCTGTCGAAACATTACGTATGCGCAGGCTGACGTCACTGCCCTTTCCTACCCGGACGGCAGCTTTGATAAAGTCGTGGCCGGAAATGTGATTCATCTGCTGGACAATCCCTTGACGGCGCTTCGTGAATTGAACCGTGTGTGTAAAGACGGCGGGAGGCTGATCATTCCCACCTATATGAATCAAGACGAGAAAGGGAAAACCAGCGGCTTTGCCGGAGCCGTCGGGAAGGCCGGGGCGGATTTCAAGCGGCAGTTTACCGTGAAAAGCTACCGGCAGTTTTTCCTGGACGCAGGGTATTCCGATGTGGAGATCTCCCTGGCTGACGGTCGGATTCCCTGCGCTGTGGCGGTGATGAGGAAGGTGATCAGATGAAACTCAGCAGGAAAGAATTTGACGCCATGCAAATGGGCTGGCGGAAATGGTACATCGAGAAGATGGAGCTGAAGACCTTCAAGAAGTTTGGCCTCTCCATAAAAGGGCTGGACATTCTGGAGGTCGGCTGCGGAAGCGGGTACGCCGCCTCGCTTCTCACGGCGGAGCAGCCCAACAGTTATACCGGGCTTGACATCATGCCGGAGCAGCTGGAGATCGCCAGAGGGCGAAACCTGCCCGGCGCATGCTTTGTAGAGGGCAGCGCGGACGACCTGAGCCGTTTTCCCGACGGAAGCTTTGACGCCGTGTTGGATTTCTGTATCCTGCATCACGTGGAGGGCTGGCGAAGCTTTTTCGATGCGTGTCACAGGGTGCTGCGCGACGGCGGCAGCGTCTACGTTGCCGACCTGTCAAAACGGTGCATCCATATTGTGGACGCCTTGCTGCATTGGGGGCACGCGGAAGAGGCCCTCTTTACGCTCAAAGAATTTGAAACGGAGGCCAACCGACGGGGCTTTGCAACGGTTCATAAGACCAGCGACCTGGGCCTGGAAGGATACTTCAGATTTGATAAGCGATAATCGCAAAGAAGGAGGGCGTGAAATGAGTTTGTCAAAACGGTTTTTCAGTCAAACAAGGAAGCCGGAAGGCTTCTTGGGAAAAATGATGCTTGGAACGATGAACTCCGGCCATGCGAAGTTGGCAGACTGGGGCTTTACACATTTGCCTGAGATGATCCCGGAACGTGCGGTGGATCTGGGCTGCGGCGGCGGACGGAACGCGGGTGAACTGTTGAAGAAGTATCCAAAGGCGCAGGTGACGGCGGTCGACTATTCCGAGCTGTCCGTGGAGAAGGCAAAGAACTACAACAAGGCCATGATTTCCGCCGGACGGTGTGAAATCCTGCAGGGAGACGTATCTGATCTTCGGCTTCCGAAAGAGACGTTCGATCTGGCCACCGCTTTTGAAACCGTTTACTTCTGGCCTGGGCTGGAGAAGTGCTTTGCACAGGTTCAGAAGGTGCTGAAGCCCGGCGGATATTTCATGATCTGCAACGAATCGGATGGGACTGACCCGACAAGTCTCAAGTTTGAAAAGATTATTGACGGCATGAAGAACTATAAGGCGGAGGAGATCGAAGCGGCCCTAAAAGCCGCCGGTTTCTCAGAAGTCACGCGCGATCATCATCCGTCCAAGCCATGGATCACGGTGCTTGCAAAGAAATAAACAAA
>CAMOKD010000011.1:0-43437 GCA_946617435.1 uncultured Clostridia bacterium
CGGTTGCCGGAGCTATGCTCCGGGAAATGGCATCTATCAATACGCCGTCCCCTACGGCGAGATGGAAATCGGCGCCTCTGCAGGCAAGGCACAGACCCCGGTGGTAACGGGCAAACCGGGCGCGGGCCGTCAGTGAAGCCGGCCCTACGGGCCGATTGCTTCCAGTTCTGCTGCTTCTCTTTTTCTTAATCTAACAATATTTTTACCGGACGGTCGAGTCGCATCGAATCCGGGGTCACCACGCAGTCCAAGGCCAGAATCTCAACACCGGCCTGCTTTGCCTCCAGCATGGCGTCTGCAAACGCAGGATCTGTGTGCCGGTTGGGGGTAAAGACATGGATGCCTTTCATCTGGATCACCAGCAGCACGATTGCTCGGCCGCCTTGTCTGGCGTATTCCGTCAACCCCCGCAGATGCTTCACGCCGCGTTGGGTAGGGGCGTCCGGAAACAGAGCGAGACCGTCCTGCTCCAACGTGCAGCCCTTGACCTCCAGCAGACAGGTGCCTTCCGGTGTGAGAATTTGAAAATCAAACCTGGAATCTCCGTGCACCACCTCACGGTGAATCTCTGCCTCCGGGCCGAAAAGCATGCCTGTGGCGAGCCACTCTGCTGCGGCTTGGTTTGGCGCCTGGGAGTCCATATTGATCAGCATCATTCCGGAAGATGTCTTTTTTTCCACTGCAATCAAATCCCATGCGGTTTTACGCCCCGGCTTCTCTCCCGCTGCCAGCCAGACCCTGGCGCCGGGCACCAATAGCTCCCTGCAACGGCCGGTGTTTTTCACGTGAACAGTTTCTTCAGCACCGTTCAGCAGCACCCTGGCAATGAACCGGTTTGGTCTTGCAAGAAAAACTGCGGGAATCACGTTTGCGTATTTCATGTAAACCACCTCATGCAAACTTTACGTATATTTTACAAAGAAACAGATATAATTGCAATTCATGTTATGAAAATCTGTAAAAAAACTTAAGATAGCGTAAAATTAAACTTGATAATCAGGTTAAATTCTGGTATTGTGTAGTTGGTAGAGTTTGGTCTATATTCATATCCGAGGAGGAACAATATGCTGCCTTTTCTTGACGGTATCCGGGTGTTCAACTTCTGGTCTGTGGTGCTGCGTCTGCTGCTGGCGATGCTGGCCGGCGGTATACTGGGATACGGCAGAAGCAAGCAGGCCCGTAATGCCGGGTTCCGCACCTATATGATCATCAGCGTTGGTGCGGCAATGGCGGTTGTGGTTACGTTATATCAATATGAAATGATTCAAACCGCCTGGGCTGAGGATGTAGCCCGGATTGGTGAAAAATTTGACGCCGCCCGCTTGGCCTCCCAGGTCATTACCGGGATTGGCTTCCTTGGCGCCGGGATCATTATCAAAGCAGCCCACCAACAGGTGACCGGTTTAACAACCGCCACGGGTCTGTTTGCCAACGTGTGTATGGGCATTGCCGCCGGCGCCGGGTTTTATGAGCTGGTGCTGATCAGCCTGCTGCTGATTGCTGTGGTGCTCAATGTGATGTCCCCGCTGGAGATTCTTTACAAGCGCCGGCTGCGCAATATCACCCTGAATGTAGAGTTTAACCAGGTGGAGGACATTGGCAAAATTGTCCATGTGATGGAGGAACGCGGCTCCAAAATCTATGACATCGACGTGGAACGCACAGAGCGCAGTGGGGATAAATATCCTTCCGCCATCATTATCCTGCAGATGAGCAAACACAACCACTCCCACTCTGATATGCTTTCCTCAGTGGCGGAGTTGAGCTGCGTGCACTCGGTGCAGGAGCTGGTATCCTAAGAAGGAGGCTGTCTTATGTTAACCATTTTTGATTCTCTCCGGGACCTCTCCTTCTGGGCGGTTCTTGTGCGGATGCTTCTGGCCTGCTTCTGCGGCACTCTGGTGGGGCTGGAGCGGTCGGCAAAGAACCGGCCTGCGGGCTTCCGCACCCATATTTTGGTGTGCCTGGGTGCTGCTGTTGCAGCGGTCACCGGCTTGTACATTTATCTGGGACTTGAGCTGCCCTCTGACATGGCGCGGATCAGCGGCCAGGTGATTTCCGGCCTGGGCTTTATCGGCGCGGGCACCATTATCATCACCAAAAAGCTCACCATCAAGGGGCTGACTACGGCAGCCGGTCTGTGGGCCACCGGTATCATTGGCATTGCCATTGGCAGCGGCTATTATGAGCTGGGCATTCTGGGCACCGGCCTGGTGCTGCTGGCGGAAACCTGGTTGGCCAAGCTGGGCGGCACCATTCAGACGTCCCCGGAATACACCCTTGAGGTGCTATATAATGACAAGACCACCCTCGATCAGGTTTTGCGCTACTGCAAGGACAGCCGCATGGCCATTGTGAAGCTGCAGATCCACTCTCTTGAGAAGGAAGAGGCAGCTGACTACGCCGCGGAAATCCGCATGCGCGGCAACCGGGATTGCCAGACCATGGTCAGCAGGGTTCAGCTGATGCACGGTGTGGTCTCCGCCACAGACATTGAGATTTAGGCCCTTTCCGAAAGCTCCGGCTCCGGCCGGAGCTTTTTTGCACGCGTTTTGCCCCGGCGGCATAGGATACCCCAGCAAAAAACAGGGGAGGAGAGCGCGATGGAGCTGCTTCTGAGCAGTCTGAAGCCCGGGCAGAGCGCCCGGGTCACCTGTGTGGACCCGGCCTGGACCGGGGCAATACGGCTCAGGGAGCTGGGCCTGGTGGAAGGGACGGAGATCAAATGCCAGCGCAGAAGTCCGCTGGGGGATCCTGCCCTGTATGCTTTGCGGGGAATGCGCATTGCCCTGCGCCGGGCCGACTGCGCCAGGATCCGCTGCGCACGCCTGCCCGACGAAAGGGAGGAGGCAGCACTATGACAGAGGCTGAAACATGGACCATTGCCCTGGCGGGGAATCCCAATGTGGGCAAGAGCACCCTGTTTAACGCCCTGACCGGGCTGCGCCAGCACACCGGCAACTGGCCGGGAAAGACCGTTGCGGTGGCCGAGGGCAGCTGCCGCTGGCAGGACCGGCAGCTGCGGCTGGTGGATCTGCCGGGCACCTACAGTCTGCGCGGGGACTCCCCGGAGGAGACGCTGAGTGCAGACTTTCTTTCTTCCGGAGAGGCGGACTGCGTGGTGGCAGTGCTGGACGCCACCTGTCTGGAGCGGAGTCTGCGGCTGTGCCTGGAGATCCTGGACCGGACGGACCGGGTGGTAGTTTGCCTGAACCTGATGGACGAAGCCCTGCGCGCCGGCAGCAGCCCGGACCCGGAGATTCTCTCCCGGGCGCTGGGGGTGCCGGTGGTGCCTGCCCGACGGGACCGGCCCAAAATGCTGCGGGCGCTGCTGGCAACGGCAGCGCTGGTTTGCGCCGGCGGGACGGAGCCCGGACCGGTGCCCAGGCCCGGGGATGCAGTGGCCTTTTGCGCAGACCTGGCCTGTGCAGCCTGCCCCGGGGGCAATCGACCCCGGGCCGAGGGTGTGGACTGGCTGCTGCTGGGGAAATATACCGCCTATCCCGCCTTGCTGTTGCTGCTCTTCGGCCTGCTTTGGCTGACCTTGGAGGGGGCGAATCTCCCCTCTGCATTGCTGCAGCAGGGGTTTGACCGGCTGGGCACTGCCCTGGGAGGGTGGCTGGATGGCTGGCCCCGCTGGCTGCGGGGGGCGCTGTTGGACGGAGTGTACGCCACCACTGCAAGGGTCATCGCAGTGATGCTGCCGCCAATGGCCATCTTTTTTCCTTTGTTCACCCTGCTGGAGGATCTGGGGTATCTGCCCAGGGCGGCGTTTCTGCTGGATCGCCCCTACGCCTGCGCCGGCAGCTGCGGCAAACAGGCCCTGACAGCCTGTATGGGCCTGGGCTGCAATGCCGTGGGGGTGACAGGCTGTCGGATTCTTGGGTCCAGACGGCAGCGGCTGGCGGCGGTGGTGACCAACAGCATGATCCCCTGCAACGGCAGATTCCCCACCCTGGTAGTACTGCTGTCGTTCTTCCCCCTGGGAACGTCCGCAGCGGGTAGGGCCGCGGCGCTGCTGGGGCTGCTGGCAGTGGCCCTGGGGATGAGCCTGGCGGTGACCCGGGTGCTGACCTGGTTGTTGGGCAGGGAAGAGCAGGCCCATTTTTTCCTGGAGCTGCCGCCCTACCGCAGGCCCCAGGTGGGACGGCTGCTGGTGCGGTCTGTACTGGACAGAACTCTCCGGGTGCTGGGCAGGGCGGCGGCAGTGGCGGCCCCGGCGGGGCTGGTGATTTGGCTGCTCACGGTGCTGCGCTCCGGGGATCGGAGCCTGCTGCAGTGGCTGCGCCTGGGCCTGGAGCCTTTGGGAGGAGCCCTGGGCATGAGCGGGGCGCTGCTGCTGGCCTTTTTACTGGGCTGGCCGGCCAATGAGCTGGTGCTGCCCCTGTGGGTGCTGATCATCGGCGCGGGGACGGGTCTGGCGGACTGGGGCGCCCAGACACTGACCGCTCTGCTTCGGCAGCAGGGAATGGACTGGCGGATGGCCCTATGCACCGCGGTGTTCTGCCTGTTCCACTGGCCCTGCAGTACTACGGTGCTCACCGTGCGCAGAGAGACCGGTAGCCTGAAATGGACGCTTCTGTCGGTGATTATCCCCACTGCAGTGGGGGCCGGGCTGTGCGCCATGCTGCACCTGGTGCTGGGCCGGCTGGGATAGCCGGAGAAAAATGCGACAAATTGCGGAAAAACACAAGATTACAGCTTGCAAAGTGGGGGAAAAATTGATACAATATATTGAATTATTTTATCTATAGTAGGAGACTATCGCGTGTATCTCAAATCACTGGAAATACAAGGCTTCAAGTCCTTCCCGGATAAGACCGTCCTGAGCTTCGGCGACGATATCACGGCCATTGTGGGGCCTAACGGCTCGGGCAAGTCCAATATTTCCGACGCCATACGCTGGGTCATGGGCGAACAGAGCACCCGGGCCCTGCGTGGCGCAAAGATGGAGGACGTCATTTTCGGCGGCACCCAAAAGCGAGCCCAGGTAGGCTTTGCGGAGGCCAGCCTGGTGCTGGACAATTCCGACGGTGCCCTGCACTATGACGCCCGGGAGGTCATGGTGACCCGCCGCTACTATCGTTCCGGGGAGAGCGAGTATTATATCAACAAGCAGTCTGCCAGACTGCGGGACATCAACGAGCTGTTTATGGACACCGGCCTGGGCCGGGAGGGCTATTCCAACATCTCCCAAGGCCGGATTGACGAAATCCTCTCCGTCAAGAGCACCGACCGCCGTGAGATCTTTGAGGAGGCGGCAGGCATCTCCAAGTACCGCCACCGCAAAGAGGAGACCGAGCGGCGCCTGGCCCACACTGAGGACAATCTGCTGCGGATCTCCGACAAAATCTCCGAGCTGGAGCTCCAGGTGGAGCCTCTGCGGGAGCAGGCGGAAAAGGCGCAAAAGTATCTGGCCCTGCGCCAGGAGCTGAAGGGTATTGAGATTGCCGTCTGGCTGCAGAGTCTGGAGCGCCTGGCGGCCACTGCCCAAAAGGCGGAGGAGGACTATCACTCCGCGGTGTTCATCCTTCAGCAGGAGCACAATCTCATTGAGTCTCTCTACCAGCAGTCCGACCGGCTCAACCAGGAGCTCCGGGACCGGGACCTTGCCCTGGAGGAGCAACGGGGCACCATCACCGCCCAAGAGGCGGAGGCCCAGCGCCTGGAGGGACAGCTGGCGATCCTGCACACCGAGCAGACCAACAATCAGACCAACATCGACCATCTGCGCCGGGAGCTGGAGGAGCAGGATGCCCGCAACGGCGGCATCCACGGCAAGATGGAGGCCCATCGGGCCCGCCTTGGGGAGATTGACGCCCAGGCCAAAGCCCTGGAGCTGGAGCTCCGGGCCCTGGAGGGGCAGATCCAGGCGCTGACCGAGTCCGCCCAGGGGCTGACCCGCAGCTATCTGGAGCTGCGCAACCGTCACGCCGCCTGCGCGGCCCGGATCGCGGGCAAACGGGCGGATGCCGCCGCAGCCCAAACCGCCATTGAGCGGGCCGAGGCCCGCACCCAAGAGCTCAGCGGCGACCGGGACGCCGCCCATAACCGCCGGGCCCAGACCCAGGCCCAGCTGACCCAGTGCCGCAAAAAGCTGACCTCCGCCCGGGAGGACGCCCAGTCCGCCCGCAACACCCTGGAGGGCTATGCCCTGCGCCGAAAGGCCAGGGCGGACAAGGCCGAGCAGCTGGCCCATACCCTGCAGCAGCAGACGGTAGAGCGGGACACCGCCGCCTCCAGGCTGCGGATGTTCCGGGAGATGGAGCGGGACTATGAGGGCTATACCAAGGCGGTCAAGTTTGTCATGCAGGAGGCGGCCAGGGGCAGCCTGCGCAACATTCACGGGCCGGTCTCCCGGCTGATCCAGACCGAGGATCGGTTCTCCGTGGCCGTTGAGATTGCCCTGGGCAGCGCCATGCAGCACATTGTGGTCTCCACCGAGGCCGACGGCAAGCAGGCCATCGGCCTGCTGAAAAGTCGGGACCAGGGCCGGGCCACCTTCCTGCCCATGAGCACAATGACCTCCCGCCTGCTGCAGGAGCAGGGGCTGGAGCGGTGCCGTGGCTACCAGGGCCTGGGCTCCCAGCTGGTGCGGTGCGAGGAGCGCTATCGCCCGGTGGTGGAAAATCTGCTGGGCCGCACGGTCATCTGCGACACCCTGGACAATGCGATTGCCATGTCCCGGACCTATCGGGCCCGGTTCAAAATCGTCACTCTGGACGGCCAGGTGATGAATGCCGGCGGCTCCATGACCGGAGGCAGCGTCAGCCGCAGTGCCGGCGTCCTGTCCAGGGCCAACGAGATCACCCGGCTGGAGCAGCAGATCAAGGCCATGGATCAGACCCTGGAAAACACCCGCCGCCAGTTGGCAGAGGCCAACCGCCAGGCGGAGCTGGTGGACTTTGAGGTCACCACCGTCCAGGGCCGCCTGCGCCAGAGCGAGGACGAGATCCTCCGGCTGGAGGGCGAGGAGAAGCAGTACAGCGTACTCTACGACGCCATCTGCCAGGCCACTGACCAAAACGACCGGGAGATTGAAAATCTCCAAGCCGGGGCCCAGGCGGACAGCCGCCGCAAGGCCGCCCTGGAGGCGGAAATCGGCAGGCTGGAGCAGGAGGCCGACACCCTCCAGGCAGACATCGACAGCCTCACCTTAGACCAGGATGAGGCAAACACCCAAGCCGCCCAGCTCACCGATCGCCTCACCAGTCTGAAAATGGACCAGGCGGGTCTCAGCGCGGAAAAGCTCACCGCCATGGAGAGTCTGCGCCAGCTGGAAACCCTGGCTGCCGAGCTGGAGGGCGACCGCAGCGCCAAGGAGGAGCGGATCCGCACCCTGGAGACTGCCCTGCAGGACCAGGGCGGGCGGCAGACGGAGCTGGAGCAGGCGCTGGCGCGCCAGCGGGCCGCGGTGGATCAAGCCCGGGCCGCGCTGACTGAGGCCACCTCCCGCCGGGCTGCCGTGGAGGCCGAGCGTACCGCCACGGACAAGCAGGCCCAGCAGAAGAATAAAGATATCATTGATATGGAGCGGGAATCTGCCCGCCTGGAAACAAAAATGAACAGCGCCCGGCTGGAGGAGAAGCAGATCATCGACAAGCTCTGGGATACCTACGAGCTTACCCCCTCCCTGGCGCCGGAGCAGGCAGCCGAGATCGAGTCGGTCACAGCTGCCAACCGGCGGATCGCCGAGCTCAAGCGCAAGCTCCACGCCCTTGGCACCCCCAATCTGGGCGCCATCGAGGAATACGCCCGGGTTTCCGAGCGGTATGACTACTTAAACGGCCAGCGCAATGACGTGCTGCAGTCCAAAAAGGAGCTGCTGAGCATTGTGCGGGACATCACCGAGCACATGACCGACATCTTCACCCGGGAGTTCGGGCGGATCAACGGCTACTTCGGCCAGACCTTTGAGGAGATGTTCGGCGGCGGCAAGGCCTCGCTGGAGCTGGAGGATCCCTCAGATCCTCTGGGCTGCGGCATTGAGATCAAGGTCCAGCCCCCCGGCAAGCAGCTGAAAACCATCACGCTGCTCTCCGGCGGCGAAAAGGCCTTTGTGGCCATTGCCCTGTACTTTGCCATCCTGAAGGTGCGCCCCACGCCCTTCTGTATGCTCGACGAGATCGACGCCGCCCTGGACGACCGGAACGTGGAGCGGTATGCGTCCTATCTGCGGCAGCTGTGCAAAAAAACCCAGTTCATTGTCATCACCCACCGCCGCGGCACCATGGAGGAGGCGGATACCCTCTTCGGCGTGACCATGCAGGAGCAGGGCGTGTCCAAGATTCTCTGCCTGGATCTGGACTCGTTGGAGAAGGAATTGGGTATCATTGAATAAGCGAATGGAGATCAATACACATGGGATTCTTTGAAAAGGTAAAAAAGAGCATCAGCAAAACCCTGGGGGGCATTTTCCCCACCTTCCGGGGGGTGGATGAGGAGTTTTATGAAGAGCTGGAGGAGCGGATGATCCTGGCCGACGTGGGGGTAGACACCTCTCTCAAGGCGGTGGAGCGGCTGCGCCAGGTGGTCAAGGAGCGGAGGCTCCGGGACGCCGACGAGGTGCACCAGGCGCTGCGGGAGATTCTGACTGACATGCTGAACGTGGGCGACACCGCCCTGCATATGGGCACCAAGCCCTCCATGGTCCTGGTCATCGGCGTGAACGGCGTGGGCAAGACCACCACCATCGGCAAGCTGGCCAACCAGCTGAAGGACGAGGGCAACCGTGTGCTGCTGTGTGCGGCAGACACCTTCCGCGCCGCGGCAGCGGACCAGCTGGAGATCTGGGCGGGCCGCTCCGGTGTGGAGATCGTCCGCCAGCACGAGGGCGCAGACCCTGCCTCCGTGGTGTATGACGGCATCTCCGCCGCCAAGGCCCGGGGGGCAGACGTGATTCTCTGCGACACCGCCGGCCGGCTGCACAACAAGGCCAACCTGATGAACGAGCTGGGCAAGATCAGCCGGATCATCGACCGGGAGCTGCCGGAGGCGGACAAAGAGGTCCTGCTGGTGCTGGACGGCACCACCGGCCAGAACGGCCTGCTCCAGGCCAAACAGTTTCAGCAAATCGCCGGGGTTACCGGCATTGTGCTCACCAAGCTGGACGGTACCGCCAAGGGCGGCATCGTCATCGCCGTGGCCGATGCCCTGCAGATCCCTGTGAAATACATTGGCGTGGGCGAGGGGATCGACGATCTGATGCCCTTCCAGGCCAAGGAATTTGTGGATGCACTGATATGAGAACAGACGGAAGAGAAAACGATCAGCTCCGGCCGGTAAAGATTACCACCGGCTTTACCAAGTTTGCCGAGGGCTCCTGCCTGATTGAGGCAGGCAATACTGTGGTGCTTTGCAACGCCTCTGTAGAGGACAAGGTCCCGCCCCACGTCAAGGCAGGGGGCTGGGTCACCGCGGAATATTCCATGCTGCCTCGGGCCAACCGGGAGCGCACCAAGCGGGACATTTCCAAGCTCAAGCTCTCCCCCCGCAGCGCGGAGATTCAGCGCCTGATCGGCAGATCCCTGCGCAGCGCCGTGGATCTCAAGGCCCTGGGGGAGTACACCATCACCATTGACTGCGACGTGCTCCAGGCTGACGGGGGCACCCGTACCGCCTCGGTGACAGGGGGCTTTGTGGCTATGGTTTTGGCCATGCAGAAGATGATTGCCCAGGGCAAGCTGGACCGGCTGCCCATCCGCACCTACGTTTCCGGCATTTCCGCCGGCATCGTGGGCAAGGAGGCCATGCTGGACCTGTGTTATGAAGAGGACAGCCGGGCCATTGTAGACATGAACTGCGTCATGACCGCCAACGGCAACCTGATTGAGCTGCAGGCCACCGGCGAGGGCCGGCCCTACACCATGGACGAGCAGCTGCGGCTGCTGGAGCTGTGCCAAAAGGGCAACCAGACCCTTACGGCCATCCAAAAGAAAGTGATCGGTGAGCTGGTATGAAGGTAGTTCTGGCAAGTCAAAATGCCCACAAGCTGGCGGAAATCCAGGCCATTGTGGCAAAGTACAATCTTGAGCTGGTGCTGCAGTCTGCGCTGGGCCTGCACCTGGACGTAGAGGAGACCGGCACCACCTTTGAAGAAAATTCCATGCTGAAGGCCAGGGCCGTGATGGAGGCCACCGGCCTGCCCGCCCTGGCGGACGATTCCGGCCTGAGCGTGGACGTGCTGGGCGGGGCGCCCGGCATCTATTCCGCCCGCTACGGCGCGCCGGCGTGCGTGACCGACAGCGACCGGCTGCACTTCCTGCTGCAGAATATGCGGGGGGTCCGGCCGGAGGAGCGCACAGCCCGGTTTGTGTGTGTCATCACCCTGCTGTACCCCGACGGCCGCAGCCTGGTGGCCCGGGGCACCTGCGAGGGGCTCATCGCCACCGAACCCCACGGCCATGACGGCTTCGGCTACGACCCGGTGTTTTACATTCCCCGGGAGGGCAGAACCTTTGCCGAGATGGGGGCCGAGCGGAAAAACGCCATTTCCCACAGGGCCAACGCCCTGCGGATTCTGAGTCAAAAACTGGAGGAGAATGCGCAATGATAACCAGTAAGCAGAGGGCGGAGCTCCGCAGCAAGGCCAACGAGCTGGAAACCACCCTGATCATCGGCAAGGAGGGCATCACCCCCGCCATCTGCGAGGAGGCGGACCGGCAGCTGGAGGCCAGAGAGCTGATCAAAGGCAAGGTGCTGGAAACCTCTTTTATGACCGCCCGGGAGGCCTGTGACGCCCTGTGCGAGCAGCTGGGCGCCGAGGGCATCCAGAACGTGGGCTACAAATTTGTCATCTACCGCCGCTCCGAAAAGCTGGCCCGGCAGACCGGCACCGCCAAGGCCAAGGTGAAGGTCAACCCGGTGCGGGCGGGGGCCAAGCGCCGCCGCGCCGTGGCCCATGCCGAGCGGGAGCGCCGCAACGAATATTTCCGCCAGGCAGCCATTGCCTACGCCAAACAGCGCCGCAGCGAGGGCGGCGAGGACTGATGGCGCGGCTGGGCATCTACGGCGGCAGCTTCAACCCGCCCCACACCGGCCATGTGCTGGCGGCGGAGCAAATGTGCCGCCTGTTGGGGCTGGATCAGCTGCTGGTGATTCCCGCCGGACAGCCGCCCCACAAGCAGCTGGACCCCGGCAGCCCCACTGCCGACCAGCGGCTGGAGCTGACCAAGCTGGCCTTTGCAGGGGTCCCCGGGGCCCAGGTACTGGATTTGGAGCTGCGGCGTGAGGGCAAAAGCTACACCGTGGACACCCTGACCGAGCTCCATGCCCGCTATCCCGGTGACGAGCTGGTGCTGATCATGGGAACAGATATGCTGCTCAGCTTCACCGGCTGGCGCAGTCCCGAGGCCATTGCTGCCCTGGCCACCCTGGCGGTGGTGCACCGCAGCGACGATCCCACCCTCTGGCAGCAGGTTCGCAACCAGGCCCTGCACCTGGAGCTGGAGCTGGACGCCAAGGTGGAGCTGGTGGAGAACGACAGCATTGAGATCTCCTCCACCACAGTGCGCAGGCTCCTGGCCATGAAAACCCCGGCCTACCTGCCCCCGGCGGTGGAGGAACGGATCCGGGTGCTGGGCCTGTACCGGTGGGACGAGGATTTTACCGGCCTGCCCTTTGACCGGCTGCGAGAGGTCTCCCTGTCGCTTCACGACGAAAAGCGCCGGCCCCACGTGGTGGGCACCAGCGACACTGCCATGGCCCTGGCCGAGCGCTGGGGCGAGGACCCGGCCCTAGCCCGCCGTGCCGGCATCCTGCACGACATTACCAAGGCCCTGGGGCCAACTGAACAGTTGCGCTTGTGCAAAAAATATGATATAGTACCCTCACAGGCGGAGCAGGAGAGCTTGAAGCTCCTGCACGCGAAAACCGGTGCCGCCGTGGCCCGCCATGTCTTTGGCGAGGACGAGGCCCTGGCCAGCGCCATCCGCTGGCACACCACCGGCCGGGCGAATATGACCCTGCTGGAAAAGATCATCTATATTGCCGACTATATGGAGCCAAACCGCCGCTTCTCCGGGGTGGAGGTCCTGCGGGACCTGGTTTGGCGAGATTTGGACGCCGCGGTCCGGGAGGGCCTGCGGATGTCGCTGGAGCAGCTGGAGCGCCAGGGGAGAACCGTAGACCCCAACTCCGCCGCTGCCTGGCAATACTTTTGTAACGAGAGGAGCCATCGACCATGAAACGCTTTGGAAAACATTTCGCCCAGGATTGGGAGGATCTGCCCCAGGAGCTGGTCCAAAACCACAGCCCCGAGGAATTTGAAGTGCCCGGCGAGAAAGCCGGCTCCCCCCTTGTGCTGAAGGTAGAGGGAGAGGAGCCTGCCAAAACCCCCGCCGGTCTGACGGACGACGAGTTCATCCGCCAGCTCCACGCCCTGGTGGACGAGCGGCAGTCCTCCGACCCTGCAGATGCCCCCGAAGAAGTCCCCGCCCCCCAGGCGGAGATCGAAACCGCCCCCCTGACCGCCCCCGCGCCCGAGATTGCGCCGGAGCCCGCACCTGAGATCGAGCCCGAGCCCGCACCTGAGATCGGGCCCGAGCCCGAGATCACGCCTGAGCCCAAGCCGGAGCCTGCGCCCGAGCCCGAGCCCACCCGGACCCTGCCGCCCCTGCACCGGGCCTTTGCCAACGCCCCCGAGCGGGTGCCGGATGCCAGACAGGCCCAGAGCGCTGCCTTTGCCGTGCCGGCCACGAAGGATCTGGACAAGCCCGCCCCCGCGCCGGAGCCCGCCCCCGCGCCTGCTGCCCAGCGCCGCCTGGACGACGACGAGCTGCTGGCGGAGCTCTATGCCCTGATGGGGGAGACCCCCAAGGCCCAGAGCCACGTCCAGGTGCCGGATCGGGAGGAGATCCCGGAAATTGCCCCCCAGCGCCGGACTGAGGACCCCCGCGTCCCCACAGAGGAAGAGGAGGACGAGGACGAATACGCCGACAGCAAGGTGCCCGGCTGGGTCAAGGGCGTGTGCCTGCTGCTGTTCTCCGCGGCCATCTGCGGCATGACGATGTACGCCGTGGCCACGGATGTGCTGGGCAAGCTGTTTTAACCCACAACCAGAGAAAGAGGGATGAATATGACAACAAGAGAGATCGCAATGACCGCCGCCAAGGCCCTGACCGAAAAGAAGGGCATCAACGTCAAGCTGCTGGAGGTCACCGAGGTGACCACTCTGGCGGAATACTTCCTCATCTGCACCGGCACCTCCAACACCCACGTCAACACCCTGTGTGACGCGGTGGAGGAGGCGGTGGAGGCCACCGGCGAGCATCTGCTCCACCGGGAGGGCCACCGCAGCGGCACCTGGGTTCTGCTGGACTTCGGCAGCCTGGTGTGCCATGTGTTCACCGACGAAACCCGGGACTTCTACGACCTGGAGCGGCTTTGGAATGACGCAACCCCCGTTGCAATTGAGGAATAAGAAAGAGGCATAGCAACAATGAAATACGATTTTACCGCCATTGAAGCAAAATGGCAAAAACGGTGGCTGGAGCAATCCCTGTACAAGGCGGAGACCGGCGGCGAGAAGGAAAAATTCTACGCCCTGATTGAGTTCCCCTTCCCCTCCGGGGTGGGTCTGCATGTGGGCCACGCCCGGCCCTATACCGCCATGGACGTGATCGCCCGGAAAAAGCGGATGGAGGGCTACAACGTGCTCTTCCCCATGGGCTATGACGCCTTTGGCCTGCCCACAGAGAACTATGCCATCAAAAACCACATCCACCCCCGCACGGTGACCGAGCGGAACGTGGGCACCTTCCGCAGCCAGCTCCAGGCCCTGGGCTACAGCTTTGACTGGGACCGGGAGGTCAACACCACCGACCCCTCCTTCTTCAAGTGGACCCAGTGGATCTTCCTGCAGATGTTCAAGCGGGGCCTGGCCTACAAGGCCAAAATGCCGGTCAACTGGTGCACCTCCTGCAAGTGCGTGCTGGCCAACGAAGAGGTGGTAGAGGGCGTGTGCGAGCGCTGCGGCTCACCCGTGGTGCGCAAGGAGCGCAGCCAGTGGATGCTGGGCATCACCAAGTATGCCGACCGGCTGATTGACGACCTGGAGGGCCTGGATTATCCCGAGCGGGTAAAGACCCAGCAGATCAACTGGATCGGCCGCTCCTACGGCGCCCAGGTCCGCTTTGGCACCACCCTGGGGGATGACATCACCGTGTTCACCACCCGGCCTGACACCCTGTTCGGTGCCACCTATATGGTGCTCTCCCCTGAGCACGCCCTGGTGCAGCAGTGGATGCCCCACCTGGAGAACGCCGACGAGATCAAGGCCTATCAGGCCCTGGCCGCGGCCAAGTCCGACATGGAGCGTACCGAGCTCAGCAAGGAGAAAACCGGCGTCTGCCTCAAGGGCGTCATGGGCATCAACCCGGTAAACGGCAAAGAGATTCCCATCTTTATCTCTGACTACGTCCTGGCCACCTACGGCACCGGCGCCATTATGGCCGTGCCCGCCCACGACACCCGTGACTGGGAGTTTGCCAAAAAGTTCGGCCTGCCCATCGTAGAGGTCATTGCCGGCGGCGACGTAGAGCAGGCGGCCTTTACAGACGTGACCACCGGTACCCTGGTAAATTCCGGCTTCCTGGACGGCATGTCCGTGGCCCAGGCCAAAAAGGCCATTGTGGCCTGGCTGGAGGAGAAGGGCATCGGCGAGGCGAAAAAGAACTTCAAGCTCCGGGATTGGGTCTTCTCCCGCCAGCGCTACTGGGGCGAGCCCATCCCCGTGGTCCACTGCGAAAAATGCGGCACTGTGGCCCTGCCGGAGTCTGAGCTGCCCCTGCTGCTGCCGGACGTGGAGAGCTATGAGCTCACCGACGACGGCGAGAGCCCCCTGGCCTCCATCACCGACTGGGTCAACACCACCTGTCCCTGCTGCGGCGGGCCTGCCCGGCGGGAAACCGATACCATGCCCCAGTGGGCCGGCTCCAGCTGGTACTATCTGCGGTATATGGACCCCCACAACGATCAGGCGCTGGCCTCTCCGGAGGCGCTGAAGTACTGGTCCCCGGTGGACTGGTACAACGGCGGCATGGAGCACACCACCCTGCACCTGCTCTACAGCCGGTTCTGGCACAAGTTCCTCTATGACCTGGGTGTGGTGCCCACCAAGGAGCCCTACGCCAAGCGCACCAGCCACGGCATGATCCTGGGCGAGGGCGGCATCAAGATGTCCAAGTCCAGGGGCAACGTCATCAACCCCACCGACGTAATCCGGGAGTTTGGCGCTGACACCATGCGCACCTACATCATGTTCATCGGCGACTTTGAAAAGCCCGCCTCCTGGGCCTCCAACTCCGTCAAGGGCTGCAAGCGCTTTTTGGACAAGGTCTGGAGCCTGGCCGAGTCTGTGGAGGACCGGGAGACCCAGTACTCCAAGGCCAACGAGAACATGATGCACAAGACCATCCGCAAGGTCAGCTCTGACATTGAGCAGCTCAAGGCCAACACCGCCCTGGCCCAGCTGATGACCCTGGTCAACCAGATGGGGGAGAAGGGCTGCAACCGTGCCGAGCTGAAGACCCTGCTGCAGCTGCTCAGCCCCTTTGCCCCCCACATGGCCGATGAGCTCTGGGAGCAAAAGGGCTTTGAGGGCATCTGCTCCGTCTCCGCCTGGCCCGCTTATGACGAGGCAAAGTGCAAGGATGCCGAGCTTACCATTGCCGTGCAGATCAACGGCAAGACCAAGGGCACCGTCCAGGCCCCGGCGGATCTGGAGCGGGAGGCCCTGGCCCAGCTGGTGCAGGCAGACGAGCGGATCCAAAAGGCCATTGCCCGGGTGGGCACCAATGTGGTCAAGACCATTGTGGTTCCCAACAAGCTGGTCAACCTCATCGTAAAGTAACGAGGAAAAACAAAAATATCCGGAAAAATACTTGACAATTTCAGGCGCAGCCTGTATAATAACCACGCCTTTTGAAAAAGGCCCTGAAAGCGTCAAGGATTCAGCCGGGCGCATCGGAGGGAGGGAAAACAATGTCTGAAATTCACGTCCGAGAGAATGAATCTCTGGAAAGTGCTCTCAAGCGCTTCAAGCGGAGCTGCCAGAAGGCTGGCGTCATCCAGGAAGTCAAGAAGAGAGAGCATTATGTGAGCCCCAGCCTCAAGCGGAAGCAGAAGAGTGAAGCTGCCCGTAAGAACAAGAGAAGAGGCTATTGATTCTCCCAAATCAAATCAAAAACAAAAGCAAGGAGCCAGGCTCCTTGCTTTTTGTTTTGCATTTCTCATACTGAACTCCATTAAAATGCTTTAAAAAAGCATTTTATACTAGAATGCAATAAAACCATTTAGGAAATGGTTTTATTCGCCGAATGCTTCCGGCATTCGGCGCACCGCATGAAATGCGGTGGCATTCGTACGTACAATATCTGAACATGCCAAGCATAATTGCTTGGCATCTGCGGCATTTGCCGCAGGCAATAAAACGATTTCATCGTTTTATTGCATTTCAGTATTATAGCGCCGAAGGCGCGTTGGAGTTCGCATGAGACGGATTTTGTGCCTGCGGCACAAAATGGCAGCGTGCGAAGCACGGTGCCGCTCCGATTAAAATCTAAAGATTATAATCGGAGTATAGTATCAGTCCGGCTTGACCCGCTCCTCCACCCGGGCGGAGGGGTCTACGGTGAGCACGCCGGTGTATTCCACCCGGCCGATGATGCAGTCCTTGCCGATGACCACGTTCCTGCCCCGGACGGTTCCGGCCTGGGTCAGCTCCAGCAGCACCTCGTCGGCCTCAATGGTCTGCACCTTCAGCCGCTGGGGCTCCTTCCGCAGCAGCTGGGGCCGCTTGCCCTTGCGCACCTGCACAAAGCTGCCGCCGATGCTGCCCACCCGGTTTTCATTGTTGACCTCGATGTCGATCCGTTCGGCGTTCAGCAGGCCGGCAATCTCCAGCATGCCCCGGCTGTAGAAGGACTCTGCCTCCACCTCCTGGCAGCGGAGGACCCCAATGATCCGGGCCCGGTTTACCCGCAGCACGCCGCCCAGCTCGGTGACGCCCTCCTGCTCCAGGCTGCCGGCAAGCAGCTCCCGTTGGATGGTAAGTACCCCGTTGGTGCGCAGGGTGTTGGTGATCTCCAGCGCGCCGTCCACGTTGGCCTTGCCGGAGATGCTGCCATCCGCCGCCCGGAGATCGCCGTCAAACCGGTGGTTGCCGCTCAGACGCAGACCGCCCCGGACGCTGCACGCCCCCTGGACGCTGCCGTTGCCGCCGCAGGTCAGGGCCGCGCAGCGCAGGTCTGACGTCACGCTGCCGTTGCCGGAAATGGTGACCAGGCCGTATTCACCGCCCGGCATGGCGGTGTTGCCGTTAACTCTCAAATCCAATTGCTCGCTCATAACGCAGCCTCCTTCAAGTAGTCCAGCAGGCTGACCTGCCGGTCGCCCCGGGCCAGATACAGCTCCCGGATCTCCTCCACCGGAAACCGGTGGATGCCGTCGTCCTGCCGCACCACCAGCACCCGCCCATCCGTCTGGGCAGCCGGGGCGCGGAGCTCCGCCGCCAGGGACTCCAGGGACGCGCCCCTGGATAAAATCAGCTCCATCCGGGGCAGAATCTGCGCCCGGCGGAAATAGGTCTCCTGCCCGGTGACGGTGGCCCGGCGCAAAAACCAGGCCTCCGGAATCAGTCCCATCCGCTTATACCGATACAGAGCCCCGTAGGAGATGTGAAACTGCTCCAGCAGCTCTTTTTTGGAAATCCATTCCTCGTCCATGTCGGCCTCCTTTCGTAACACTGTTACGATATCATCATAGCATAACACTGTTACGCTGTCAAGCCCTCCGGGAAAAAATCTTTCCTTTTTACCGGAACTATGTTATACTGTACGGAGAAAGGGAGGGAATACCATGATCAATTCCGGATATTATACCGATTATGCTGTGGAGCAGGCCGTATCTCTGCTGGCCATTGACAGCCCCTCGGGCTATACTGCCCAGGCGGCGGAGCATGTGCTGTCCCGGTTCCACGCCCTGGGCTTTGCCGCCCGCCAGACGGTAAAGGGGGGCATTTTGGCGGACCTGGGGGGCGAGGACACCGAAAATGCCTTGCTCCTGGAGGCCCACGCCGACACCCTGGGGGCCATGGTGGCGGAGATCAAGGGCAACGGCCGGCTGCGGGTGGTACCCATCGGGGGCCTGGCGGCCAACAGTGTGGAGACAGAGAACTGCCGGGTCATCACCCGGTTTGACGGCAGCTATGAGGGCACCTTCCAGCTGGTCAACGCCTCCATCCATGTCAACGGCGACCTGCGCACCATTCAGCGCAGCTATGACGTCACCGAGGTGGTGCTGGATGAGCCTGTAAAGTCCCCAGAGGACGTGAAGGCTCTGGGCATTTCCGTGGGGGACATTGTCTGCTTTGACCCCCGCACCCGGGTGACGGAAAAGGGCTACATCAAAAGCCGGTTTTTGGACGACAAGCTCAGCGTAGGCATTCTGCTGGGCCTGGCCAAATATCTCAAGGACGGCAATCTGACCCCCAAGCGCCGGGTGTACGTCCATGTGACCACCTATGAAGAGGTGGGCCACGGCGGCGCGGCCTCCGTGCCCCAGGGGGTCACCGAGGCCATCAGCGTGGATATGGGCTGCGTAGGCGAGGGCCTGCAGTGCACCGAGCACCAGGTGTCCATCTGCGCCAAGGACAGCGGCGGCCCCTACAATTATGAGCTGGTCCGCCGGCTGATCGAGGCGGCCCGCCGGGAGCAGGCGGATTACGCCGTGGACATCTATCCCCATTACGGCTCCGATGTAGAGGCCACGCTTCACGCGGGACATGACCTGCGCCACGGCCTCATCGGTCCGGGGGTTTACGCCTCCCACGGCTATGAGCGCAGCCACAAGGATGGGGTGGAAAACACCCTGAAGCTGCTCGTCGGCTTCCTGGCCGAATAACGGCACGCAAAAACGCCCAACCGGAGTCGGTTGGGCGTTTTTGCGCATACAGGGGAGGGGCGTCTCAGCTCTCCAGCTTCTCCAGGGTGCAGGTCTTGGCAATGCTCTTGCGGATCTGGGCACGCAGGGGCAGCACAGAGGAGGGGGAGACGGACAGCTCGTCGATGCCGATGGCCAGGAAGGTCTCCAGCATGGACAGGTCCGCGCCCAGCTCGCCGCAGATGCCGATCCAGATGCCGGCGGCGTGGGCGGCGTCGGTGGCCATCTTCAGGGCCCGCAGCACAGCGGGATGATGGGGGTCAAAGAACTTGCCCAGGTCATTGGCCTGGCGGTCGCAGGCCAGGGTGTACTGGGTCAGGTCGTTGGTGCCCACAGAGAAGAAGTCTACCTCTTTGGCCAGGGCGTCGGCCACAAAAACGGAGGCGGGGGTCTCAATCATGATACCGATTTCGGTGTCGGCGTTGTAGGGGATGCCCTCTTTATCCAGCTCGGCCATCACCTTGGCGCAGGCGCGCTTGCACTCCTTGACCTCCCACACAGAGGTGATCATGGGGAACATAATGGCAACCTTGCCGTAGGCGGAGGCGCGGTACAGGGCGCGCAGCTGGGTGCGGAAGACCTCGGGCCGGTTCAGGCAGATCCGGATGGCCCGGACGCCCAGGGCGGGGTTCTCTTCCTTCTTCATCTCAAAGTAGTCCACCTGCTTGTCGGCGCCGATGTCCAGGGTGCGGATGACCACACGCTTGCCGCCCATGGCAGAGGCGACAGCCTTATAGGCCTGGAACTGCTCTTCCTCGGTGGGATAGTCGCTGGCCCTCAGGTACAGGAACTCAGAGCGGAACAGGCCGATGCCCTGGCCGTCGTTGTTCAGCACCGCGGCCACGTCCTCGGGGGAGCCGATGTTGCAGTAGACCATCATCTCCCGGCCGTCCAGGGTGACGTCCTTCTGGCCCTTCATGGTCTGCAGCAGCTCCTTCAGCTCCTTCTGCTTCTTCAGCTTGGCCTCAAAGGCGGTGAGGGTGATCTCGTCGGGATCCAGGGCAATCTTGCCGGTCTCGCCGTCGATGTATGCAATCCGGCCCTCCAGCTCGGGCTTCAGGGCGTCGCCCAGGGCGCAGATGGCGGGGATGCCCATGGTTCTTGCCAGGATGGCGGTGTGGCTGTTGCCGGAGCCGCCCGCAGTGACAAAGCCCAGGATCTTGGTCTTGTCCAGCTGCAGCGTCTCAGAGGGGGCCAGGTCGTCGGCGGCCAGAATCACGGGGACGTCGGAATCCACGCCGCCCTCAATCACGCCCATCAGGTTGTTCAGGATGCGGGTGGTGACGTCACGGATGTCGGCGGCGCGGGCCTGCATATAGGCGTCGTCCATGGCAGCGAACATGGCGGCAAACTGCTCGCCGGCCTGCTGCACGGCGAACTCCACGTTGCACTCCTCGTCGGCCAGGGTGTCCATAATGGTCTCTACATAGTCGTCGTCCTCCACGAACATGGCGTGGGTTTCAAAGAGAACGGCGGCCTCGTCGCCGGCTTCCTCCCGGCACTTCTCCGCCAGGCGCTCCAGCTGCTCGATGGATTTGGCCTGGGCCTCGGCCAGGCGGGCCTTCTCGGCCTCCAGGTCCTCTGCGTGGACCTTGTTCACGTTGGTGTCGGGGCGGCGGAAGAAATAGATGGGTCCGTTGATGACGCCCTTGGAGACGCCCTTGCCCTGCAGTAACAGCATGTTGTATCCTCCTGATTTGTAGTGATAATGATGGTTCAAAGTATGGACAAAGGGCGGGGTGTGTAAGCACCCCGCCCGAATGCTCGGATTACAGATTCTCTTCCAGGAACTTCTGCATGGCCGCAATGGCCTCGTCCTCAGCGGGGCCCTCGGCGGCGATGGTGATGGTATGGCCGTTCTTGATGCCCATGGCCATAATCTTCATCAGCTGGGAGGCCTTTACGGTGTTGCCGTCCTTGCTGAGGGTAACCACGGTGTCGCCAAAGCTCTTGGCCAGCTTGGCCAGCATGCCGGCGGGACGGGCATGGATGCCCAGAGGATCCTGAATGGTATACTCAAACTGCTTCATCTGTCATAACTCCTTTAGGCGATAATTGAAAATGAAATCGGTTTCATTTCAACCACTATTGTACACATTTTCGTTTTTTGTGTCTATATGGGATTCTATACAAGAATCGCCTGCTGCTTTTGTGCAACTTTCCGGAATTCAATGGGTTTCAACCTGGCAATTCGGACAGAACAAATAAAATAATTTTCCTCACCCACTTGCAATCCGGGTGGGGATGTGTTATCATCACTCTGTGAAAACGATTTCAATTTTAACAGGAGGTTTCTTCTATGCTTGAGATTATTACCCTGGGTGAGCTGCTCATTGACCTGACCCAGACCCATGTGGACGAGCGGGAAATTCGGCATTATGCTGCCAATCCCGGCGGCGCGCCGGCCAACGTGGCGGTGGCTGCGGCCAGACTCGGTGCCAGGACCGGCTTTATCGGCAAGGTGGGCAATGACACCTTCGGCCGCGATCTGCGCCAGGTGCTGCGCCGCAGCGGCGTGGACGACGCAGGCCTTTACACCACTGACGCCGCCCTGACCACCCAGGCCGTGGTGAGCGTGGCCCCCAGCGGAGAGCGCTCCTTTGCCTTTTACCGCTCCCCCGGGGCAGACACCCTTCTTACCGAGACCGAGGCCCTCAAGGCCCTGGAACCTATGCCCCGGATTTTGCACATCGGCTCTGTGAGCCTGACGGCGGACCCCGTCCGCTCTGCCACCCTGGCCGCCGCGGCCAAGGCAAAGCAAGCCGGCGCCCTGGTGAGCTATGACCCCAACTACCGGGCCAATCTCTGGCCGGACCAGGACACTGCCCTGCAGTGGATGAAAAAGCCCCTGCCCCTGGCTGACATTCTCAAGATCTCCGACGAAGAGCTGCCCCTGCTCACCGGCACCGACGACCCGGAGACCGGCTCCGCCCAGCTGGCGGCGCTGGGCATCCGCCTGGTGCTGATCACCCTGGGCAGCCATGGCACGTTCTACCGTCTGGGCAGCCAGACCGGCCGGGTGCCCGGCCGCAAGGTCCAGGTGGCGGATACCAACGGCGCCGGTGATACCTTCCACGGCGCCCTGCTGCGCTGCCTGGCCGCCCGGGGAGAGCATCCCCTGGACGGGCTCACCGCGCCGGAGCTGGAGGAAATGCTCCGCTTTGCCAACACTGCCGCCGCCCTGACCTGCAGCCGCAGCGGTGCCATCCCCGCCATGCCCGATCTGGCGGAGGTAGAGGCGCTGCTTGCCCGGTAATCCCAACGGAGGACTGTAATGAAAAGAACCCCTTCCTATGAACAGCGCCTGGCCCAAAGCCTGGATGAGCTCAAGTGGCTGTACTGCGAGCTGTACCACAACGACACCCGGGCCTTCGACTATTTCCTGGATATGCTCCGCCGCTGCCACGACGGGCGCCGCGACAGTCTGCGCCGGCTGGACGATGCCCGCCTGCAGCAGGCGGATTGGTACCGGTCCAACAAGCTGCTGGGCATGATGCTCTACGTAGACGCCTTTGCCGGCAATCTCCAGGGCGTGCGCAAAAAGCTGCCCTATCTGCAGGAGTGCGGGGTGAACTACGTCCATCTCATGCCCCTGCTGAAAACCGTCAAGGGCCGCAGCGACGGCGGCTATGCCGTGGCGGACTTCCGCCAGGTGCAGCCGGAGCTGGGCACCATGGAGGACCTGGAGCAGCTGGCGGACGACTGCCATGAGGCGGGCATCAGCCTGGCCCTGGACTTTGTCATGAACCACACCAGCGAGGACCACGCCTGGGCCAAGGCCGCCCGGGCCGGAGACCCGGTGGCCCGCAGCCGCTACTTCTTCTACGACAGCTGGGACATCCCCAACGAGTTTGAAAAGACCGTGCCCCAGGTGTTCCCCACCACAGCCCCCGGCAATTTCACCCAGTTGGAGGACGGGCAGATCGTCATGACCTCCTTCTATCCCTACCAGTGGGATCTGAACTATGCCAACCCCATTGTCTTTAACGACATGACGGAAAACCTGCTCTTCCTGGCCAACCGGGGCATGGACGTAATCCGCCTGGATGCCATTCCTTACATCTGGAAGGAGCTGGGCACCGACTGCCGCAACCTGCCCAAGGTCCACACTCTCAGCCGGATGCTCCGCCTGGCCTGCTACATTGTCTGTCCCGGCGTGCTGCTGCTGGGCGAGGTGGTTATGGAGCCGGCCAAGGTGGCCCCCTACTTCGGCACCCGGGAAAAGCCCGAATGTCACATTCTCTACAACGTCACCACCATGTGCACCACCTGGCACACCCTGGCCACCCGAGACGTGCGGCTGCTGCGCCGACAGCTGGACCAGGTCTGCGCCCTGCCCAGGGAGTACTCCTTCCAGAACTATCTGCGCTGCCATGACGACATCGGCTGGGGCCTGGATTACCCCTGGCTGCAGCGCTTTGGCATCACCGAGGTGGCCCACAAGAAATATCTCAACGACTGGTTCACCGGCAAGTGGCCCGGCAGCCCTGCCCGGGGCGAGCTGTATAACGACGATCCCCGCCTGGGAGACGCCCGGCTGTGCGGCACCACCGCCTCTCTTTGCGGCATGGAGCAGCTGCCGGAGCAGGCCATTGCCTGTGACCTGATGCTCCACGCCTGGATGCTCACCCAAAGCGGCATCCCGGTGCTCTACAGCGGCGACGAGGTGGGCCAGCTGAACGACTACTCCTACCACCAGGATCCCGACAAGCAGGCCGACAGCCGTTATCTCCACCGGGGCCGGTTTGACTGGCAAGCCGCCGAGGCCCGCCATGACCCTTCCAGCATCCAGGGCCGGATTTTTGCCGGTCTGCGGCAGCTGGAGCGGATCCGGGCGGCCGAGCCGGTGTTCCGGGCCGACGCGTGGGTTTCCAGCCTGGATACCGGCTCTGACCGGGTGCTGGGGGTCTGCCGCACCGGCGGCGGACAAAATCTGATTGCCGTGTTCAATTTCTCTGAGCTGCCCCAGACCATCCATGTGGGCCAGGGAAGCTATGTCGATCTGCTCACAGGCCGGGAACAGGAACTGTCTCAGCTCCGGCTGCCGGGCTACGGCTTCCTCTGGCTGAAAAGCAAGGAGTGAACCAATATGACCATGAAGGAGCTGGCCAAGCTGGCGGGCGTCTCGCCCGCGGCGGTGAGCCGCTACCTCAACGGCGGCTCTCTCAGCGCCGAAAAACAGGAGGTCATCCGCCGGGCCATTGAAAAGACCGGTTACCAGCCGGATCTGGCGGCCCAGATGCTCCGCACCCGCACCACGGATCTGGTCGGGATTATTGTGCCCAAGCTGGACTCCGAATCGGTCTCCCGGCTCACTGCCGGGGCGGCGGAGGAGCTCTCCCAGGAGGGGTATCTGTGCCAGATCGCAGTCACTCAAAATGATCCGGAGCGGGAGCTGTCCTATCTGAGCCTCTGCCAAAACCGGTCCCTGGCAGGGGCAATCCTGATGTCCACCACCGCCGACGCCCGGCATGAGAGCTTTCTGAAAAAGCTGTCCATCCCCGTTGTGGTGGTGGGGCAGCGGATGAAAAACGTCAGCTGCATCTATCACGATGATTTCGGCGCCGCCCGGGAGCTGACCCGGCTGATTCTGGCCCGGGGCAGAACCCGCCTTGCCATGATCAGCGCCACCGAGCAGGATCCTGCCGCGGGCTTGGCCCGGCAGGCCGGGGTGCGCGCCGCCATGGAAGAGGCAGGCCTGGATCCCGGGGCACTGCCGGTGGAAATCAGCTCCTTCGACATCGCCGGTGGGGCCGCGGCCATGGAGCGGCTGCTCCGCCGGGCCCCCGGGCTGGACGGGGTGCTTTGCGCCACCGACCGGATGGCCTTCGGCGCCATGGAGACCCTGCGCAGCGCCGGCCTTGTGCCCGGCCGGGATGTGAGCATCGCCGGCCTGGGTGACAGCTGGGCCGGCCGGCACGTTGTGCCCCATCTCACCACCGCCCATCTGTACTATAAAACCAGCGGCAGGGCCGCGGCCCGGCTGCTGATGGAAAAAATGCGCATCCGCAAGCAGGACGACCCGGTCCGGCAGACCATGCTGAGCTACAGCATCTGTCCCCGGGACTCTGTCTGAGCTTCCACCCTTCACCTGACAGGAGGCATATTTATGCGAGAATGGACCAGAGAAGAGCGCTATCGCGTGCTTGAAAGCGCCGAACAGATCCGCCCGCTGTACGAACAGATCCAGGGCGATATCTACCGCCAGCAGTACCATGTGCAGCCCATGACCGGTCTGTCCAGTGACCCCAACGGCTTCGCCCTGCACCAGGGCAAGTGGCATCTGTGCTACCAGTGGTGCCCCTGGGGAGCGGTGCACGGGCTGAAATACTGGTACCATGTCACCAGTACGGACCTGCTCCACTGGCGCAATGAGGGCATCGGCCTGGCGCCGGACCGGGACTATGACAACAAGGGCACGCACTCCGGCAGCGCCATCTCGGTGGGCGACAAGCTGTATTTCTTCTACACCGGCAACCACCGGGACGAAAACTGGGTCCGCACCCCCTGGACCTGCGCCGCCTATCTGGACCCTGCAGGCAAGCTGCAAAAGCTGGACGCCCCGCTCTTCGGGCCCCGGGCGGACCACTCCGAGCACCAGCGGGACCCCAAGGTGGTCTGGAACCGGGAAAAGCAAAAGTACTACATCTTCATCGGCGCCCAGACCCTGGATCTCAGGGGCTGCGTGCTGGTGTACGAATCCGAGCAGCCCCTGGAGGGCTGGCGCTTTGCCGGCGAGCTGAAGGTGCCCGGCTATGAGCGCTTCGGCGGCATGTGGGAGTGCCCCTACATTGTCCGCCTGGGGGGCAAGGACCTGCTGATCTTCTCGCCCCAGTACACCACCCTCCCCGGCCGGGGCAACAGCACCAATCACAACGTCTATTTCATCGGCCGGATGGACTACGACACCCTGACCTTTACCCCCGAGGGGGACTACCGCTTCCTGGACTACGGCTTCGACTTCTACGCCGCCCAGGGCGCAGCCAATGTGGACGACCCGGACAAGGCAATTCTGATCTCCTGGATCGGCCTGCCGGACAACCACTATCCCACCCAGGAACGGGATTGGGAGGGCAGCATGACCCTGCCCAGAGAGCTCCGCATCCGAGACGGCAAGCTCCTGCAGACCCCGGTGTCCGGCATCGAGACCCTGCGGGGGCCCGAGCTGACCCCGGATGGCACTCTGCCCCGGGCCTGCGAGCTGGAGCTCAGCTGTGACGGCAGCGACCTGGAGCTGGCCCTGTTCACCAAGGCCGACGGCAGCGGCGGCCTGCGCCTGCGCTATGACCGGGCTGCCCGCCGCTGCGTGGTGGATCGCACCGGCATGGACCTGCGCTTCAACGAAAACGTCTTTGAAACCCTGGAGGTCCCCCTGCCCGAGGGGCTCAGCAGCCTGCGGATCTTTATTGACCACAGCTCTGCGGAGTTCTTCTTCAACCAGGGCCAGGCCACCTTTACCACCCACATCTACCCCACCGAGCGGGAGCTCCATTACACCCTCACCCCGGGCGCAGGGCTGCGTCTATGGCCCATGGAGCGCTCCGTGACCGATGAATTCGTCCTCTGAGGTGCGCCATGAAGAAAAAAGTATTTGCCTCCGATTTCGACGGCACCATGTACTTCTACAAGGCGCCGGACCCCGATAAGCTGCCCGCGGCCAACGTGGAGTGGATCCGCCGCTATCAGCAGGCGGGGCACCTGTTCGGCCTGTGTACCGGCCGCCAGGTCGGCGGCCTGACCCCCTTCCTCACCGGGCTGGTGGAGCCGGACTTCTACATTACCTCCACCGGCGCCAACATTGTGGACCGGAGCTTTGCCCCCATCTATCGGCGGGGGGTGGACCGGGCCGTGGCAGACGCCATTGTCAAGGAGATGAACCCCAAGGGCTACCGCCTGACCCTGGACATTGAGGGCGACATCTGCGTCTTTGCCAAGATGGACTATCCCGGCTTCTACTATGTGATCTCCGGGGTGGACGACGCGCCTCCGGGGCTGATCCACCAGGTCAGCATCCACACCGAGCACCCCGACGAGGCCGCCCGGGTCAGCGCGTGGATCAACCAGCGCTTCGGCGACCACGTCAACGCCTTCCAGAACGTCCAGGAGGTGGACATTGCCCCCCTGGGCTGCACCAAGGGCAAGGGTGTGCTGCGGCTGAAGGAGTATATGCGCAGCCAGTACGGGGACATTGTCCTCTACGGCATCGGCGATTCCATCAACGATATGCCCCTGCTGGAGGCGGCGGACGTCTCCTTCACCTTCCCCTATGCACCCCAGGTGGTGCAGGACCAGGCCGACCATGTGGTACCCACCATTGTGGACGCCCTGCGCATGAGCATGGAGGACGGCCTGTAACCTAAAAGCAGGAGGCTGCCGGGAGGGCACAGCGCCTCCGGCAAAACCGGGCTCCGGCCCTAAAAACCCGTAGTTTTCAGCACTGCTGAGAATGATAAAAATGAAAAGGAGAGTATCATATGGCACTCAACTACCGTAAGTGCGCTGAAGAGATCTACGCCAATCTTGGCGGCAAAGAGAACATCATCAGCGCGGCCCACTGCGCCACTCGTCTGCGCCTGGTCATTGCTGACAACAGCAAGCTGAACATCAAGGCGCTGGAGGAAGTGGAAGGCGTCAAGGGCCTGTTCGACTCCAACGGTCAGCTCCAGCTGATCATCGGCACCGGCACCGTCAATAAGGTGTATGACGAATTCCTGGCGGTCACCGGTCTGACTGCTGCCTCCAAGGCGGACGTCAAGGCAGCGGCTGCCTCCCGCATGCCCCTGTGGAAGAAAATCCTCAAGACCCCCGGCGACATTTTCGTGCCCATCCTGCCCGCCATTGTGGCCTCCGGCCTGATGATGGGCCTGGTGGAGGCCCTCGGCAAGGCCATCCCCAGCTTTGCAGACACCCCCTGGTACAGCTTCCTGGACCTGATTGCCAACACCGCCTTTGTCTGCCTGCCCGTACTGGTGGCCATCTCCGCAGCCCGCGTCTTTGGCGGCAACGTGTTCCTGGGCGCCGTCATCGGCTTTATGATGATCCACCCCGCCCTGATGAACGCCTGGAGCGTCACACCCGAAAACCAGCCGGAGGTATGGAAACTCTTCGGCGATCTGAGCAGTATCCCCGTGCTTGGATTCTTCTTTAACGTCAAACAGGTTGGCTATCAAGGCCACGTCATCCCGGTGATATTGTCGGTGCTGCTGATGAGCACCGTGGAGAAGAAGCTCCACAAGATCGTGCCCGAGATGATCGACCTCTTTGTCACCCCCCTGGTCACCGTTATGGTTACCGCCTTCGTGACCTTCACCGTCATTGGCCCCATCTTCTCCATCCTGGAGACCTGGGTTCTGGCCGGAGCCACCTGGCTGGTCACCAAGACCGGCGGCATCGGCGCGCTGGCCATGGGTGCTCTCTATCCCTGGACCGTGGTTATGGGCCTGCACCATATGTATAACGTCATCGAGGCCGGCATGCTGGCCGCCGGCGGCTACAACATCTGGATGCCCATTGCCTCCTCCGCCAACTTTGCCCAGTTCGGCGCCTGCCTGGCCTGCTTCTTCATTGCCAAGAACCGCAAGACCAAGTCTGTGGCCCTGCCCGCCTCTCTGTCCGCCTCTCTGGGCATCACCGAGCCTGCCATCTTCGGTGTGAACTTCCGCTTTATGAAGCCCTTCATCGCCGGTATGATCGGCGGCGCTGTGGCCTCCCTGTTCGGTGCCCTGGTAAAGGTGAACGTGAACGGCGAAGCCGTGGCCCTGGGCGCCACCTCCTACGGCGTCACCGGCATCCCCGGCCTGCTGATCATCAACAACATCCCCGTCTATGCCATCCAGATGCTGATTGCCTGCGGCGTGGCCTTTGTGATGACCTTCATCCTGTGGAAGGAAGACAAGCCCGAAAAGGCTGCTGAGCCCGCCCCCGAGACCGCTCCCGTGGCCCCCACCGTGTCCGTCATCCGCTGCAACGGCGGCAACGTCCTGCAGCCTGTGCCCGGCCAGGTCATTCCCCGCGCCCAGATTCCCGACGAAACCTTCGCCGGCGGCATCCTGGGCGATGGCGTGGGCATCATCCCCTCCCAGGGCATTGTGGTAGCTCCCTTTGACGGCGAGGTGACCTCCATCTTTGACACCAAGCATGCCGTAACCCTGGAGGCCAACGGCATGGAGCTGCTGATCCACGTGGGCGTGAACACCGTGGCCATGCAGGGCGACGGCTTTGAGTCCTTCGTGTCTGACGGCGATGTGGTCAAGGCCGGTCAGAAGCTCATTGCCTTTGACATCGACAAGATCAAGGCAGCCGGCCACAGCGAGATCGTTGCGGTCCTGCTGACCAACTCCGAGGATCTGGAGGGTGTGGAGTGCGGCGCAAAGTAATTGCCTGCCCTCTGTCTGCTCCCAAATAAAGAAAGCGCTGTCACAAACCGGGTTTCCGGTTTGTGACAGCGTTTTTTGTACTGCTTACTTGATTCTGGCCTCGGGGACCTGCTGGCGGTACAGGAAGGTGACCACCTGTGCCCGGGTACAGGTGCCCTCCGGCACAAAGGTGGTGGGGCTCATGCCGTTGGTGATGCCGTTTTCCACAGCCCAGGCAACGGAGGTGATGTAGTAGGCGCCGGCGCGCAGATCGGTAAAGGGGCTGTCCCCAGCGTCTGTCGCCGGGCTGCCGGCAAACCGATACAGGAAGGTGACGATCTGCCCCCGGGTACAGCTGCCGCCGGGGACGAAGGTGGTGGGGCTCATGCCCTTGGTGATGCCGTTTTCCACGGCCCACAGCACGGCCTCGTAGTAGAAGGCGCCCTCTGTCAGGTCGGTAAAGTCTGTCTTGTCCGTGGTGGGCGCGGGCTTGCCGGCGGCTCGCCACAGGAAGGTCACTGCCTGGGCCCGGGTGATGGTGCCCTCCGGCACAAAGGTGGTGGCGGTCATGCCGTTGGTCACCTGGTTTACCACAGCCCAGTCAATGGGGTTGTGGGCCCAATTGCCCCTGGCGGGCATATCGGTAAACTGTGCCAGGCCCGGGCAGGTTTCGTCGCTGGTGCAGGGCAGGCCGGGCTTGGTGGGCTCTGCGGGCGGGGTGACAGGTACGGTGGGCTCTGTGCCGGGTTCTGTGGGCGTGGGGTCTGTGCCGGGCGCAGTGGGATCCGGGTCAGACTGGGCTGCCTCGGTGGTGATGTACACGGTGAGAGCGCCGCTGATTTTGGTGATCCGGTAGCCGTTCTCCACCCCGGTGTCGGCGGGGCCCTTCAGATTCTTAAAGTTTGCCGTGGGGGTGACGGTGACGCTCTCAAGCTGATAGCCCTCCTGCAGCTGCACGGTAAAATTCACCTGGCCGCTGCCGGAGATGTCAATGGTGCCAAGATCGCCGCTTCTGGCAAAGGCGGACGTGGCGCCGGGCACCCCCTGGCCGGTGAGATCCTGGGTGGGGTACACAGTGACCTCACAGCCCTCGCTGCACTGGAAGGTCGCTTCAAAGGCAGCTTCCCCGCAGCGGGTACACACGCCGTTGTCCCCAAAGTTATGGCCCAGGGCGGGGATGGGGACTTCCTTCGTCTCGCCGCAGACGGTGCAGGTGTAGGTTGTCACGCCCTCCTGAGTGCAGCGGGGAGCCGCGGTCTGGATCCCCTCGTTCCAGGTGTGGCCCTCGGCGCAGGGGTCGGGGCCCTGTGCAGGATCTGTAAAGTTGGTGCGGAACATGCCCCCGCACAGGGTGCAGGTGTACAGGTCGTAGCCCTCCGCGGTGGCGGTGGGGGCCACGGTGGTCACGGTAAAGCTGTGGCCGGTGGGCTCAGTGGTCCGGGTCAGGGTCTTGCCGCACAGCTGGCACACCGCGGTTTCGGTGCCCGTTCCGGTGCAGGTGGGGGCGCTGGTCTGGGTGTAGGCGCTGTAGCTGTGCTCCGCCCAGAATCGGGTTACGGTGGGGGTGGAGGTGTCTCCGCTGATGGACCAGCCGGAAGAGGAGGTCATGCTGGGGTCACTGTACAGGGCGTAATTCACAGACTTGGGCGCCAGGATGCTGAACACAGTTAGGCTGCTGCTGTTTTTTACGTTTACCGTTCTGCCGCTGGCAATGGTACTGGAGCTGCCGCCGCCCCAGCCGCCGCCGGAGGAGCCGAAGCGCACATAGGGCTGGCTGGAGGAGGAGGGACTCTCCGCCATCTGCCGGGAGCCTGCGGCAAAGACCGTGGCGCCCTTGACGGTCAGGGTGCCGTCACAGTCCAGGGGGGCGTTGTCGCCGCCGGAGGCCTGGCCCCATACAATCACGCTGCCGCCGGTGAGCTCCAGGTTGCCGTTGGAGTCCAGCCCGTCGCCGTTGGCGTTCACATTCAGCATGCCGCCTTTCACGTAGAGATGATAGCTGCCGGTGTTCCCACTGCCGGAGCCGCCGCCGGGACGCCAGGGGTCCCAGCCCCCGCCGCCGGGGTCAGAGCCGTTGCTGCTGCCGCCTGCGGCGTTCACACCGTCGTCCGAGGCGGTGACGCTGTAGCACCCGGACCAGAAGGTCACGTCCCCGGCCTCCAGCCCCTCATAGCAGTTGGTCACAGTCAGCTCCACGGCGCAGTCTGCAGCGCCCTGGGCGCCGAAGTCTGCCTGCACGTCGGCGTGTACCCCGTCGTCCCCGGTGCGGATGGAAAACTCGCCCCCGGTGATCACCACAGACCCGTCAGAGTGGATGGCGTCGTCGGCGGTGTTCAGGTCAAAGCTGCCGCCGGAGATGGTGAGCACGTTGGTGGCCGCGATGTCCTCGGCGGTGTCGTCACTGTTGCAGGAGGCCTTCAGCCCCTTGCAGCTCATGGTGTCCTTGTTGAAGCTGCTGTCGTTCCAGCCGCTGCCTGTGGTGATGGAAAATTCGCCGCCGGAGATGGTGAGATCCTGTGCGGCCTGGATGCCGTCGCTGGCGGATTGGAGTTGGAGCTCGCCGCCGGAGATAGTGATGCAGCCCGCGCAGCCGGCCTCCGGGTCCACCGCGTCTGGATCTGAGCGGATGCAGTCCCCCTCGGCGGTGGTGACGTTGAGCTTGCCGGAGCGGATCTCCAGGGTGTTGTCGCTGGACAGACCGTTTTTCACAGAGGTGACCTCCAGCGTCGGCCCGTCAATGACCAGGGCGCCGTAGGCACCCACCTTCACCGCGTTTTTCGAGGCACACTGCAGCTGCAGGGTACCCTCGCCGTTCAGGGTCAGGTTGGCGTTGGTCTTGCCCTTGATTACCGCAGACTCGGCATACTCCACATTGGTGCCGTCGCCGCCGTCCTCGGTGGGGTCGCCGTAGAGGTCGGCGTTGTTGAAGGCTGCGTCTGCCAAGGTGCTGGTCCAGCCTGCCAGGGCGGTCAGTGTGACGGTGGAGGCGGACTCCTTCTTCACGGTCACCGGGGCGGTGAAGGAGGAGCGCAGCTCCAGCCCTGCCAGCAGCAGCACCGCCGGGGCAGTGGCGCCCTTTTTCACCTGGATGGAGGCGTCGTTGGCGCTGCCGGTAAAGACGTAGGTGCCGCCCTTTTTCTTCACGGCAACGCTCAGCTTGTACAGGTCGGTACTCTCGTACACCTTGTTCCCGTCTGCGTCAACGGACACCGGCAGGGGATAGTCGGCACTGCCGACCAAATACTCCTCTGCGGCTGCGTTGATGCCGGAAATTTCGTACTCGGTATCGCTGCCTTCAAGAACAGTGAGCTTGTCGCCGTCGAAGACAAAGGTGGTGTAGCCGATGGGGATGTCGATCACCCGGTCGCCGTCCTGGGTCTGGACGGTCAGCCGGGCCACGCCCACCGCGCCGTCCTTGCCAAGCACCCGGATCTGGCTGCCCCGCAGCTCCACAATGGCCAGGTCGTTGTTGTCAATCACTGCGTTTTGTACGGTGCTCTCACAGGTGATGACCGCGCCGGTGTTGCCGGTGAGGGTTACGCCGACGGCCGGGGTCTGCTCGGCGGCGGCCAGGGGTACCAGCCCCAGCAGCATACACACCGCCAGCAGCAGGGCCGAAACGCGCTTGCCAAACTGCATAAAATCACTCCCTACACTTTATGATACTTTATCATACCACGGTTTTCCGCAGGAAAGCTGAACTTTCCCGCAAGGTTTTGTGAAGATTTCAGCAAAAAGCGCATGGCTTCCGGGGCGGAAACCATGCGCTTATTTGTTCTGTGGTTACTTGGCGGCCAAATCCTGGGCAATGATCCGCTTCAGGGCGTCCACAGCCACGCGGACGGAGGCGGAGGTGTCCTCGCTCATGGTCTGGTCCAGCCCGGCGGCCTCCCGCTCCTGGTTCCAGATGACGTGGAAGCAGGAGCCGCAGCGGCAGCCCAGGGTGTCGGCCACCACAAACAGGGCGGCGGATTCCATCTCGGAGGCCAGCACGCCCAGGCGCTTCCAGGCCTCCCATTTATTCAGCAGCTCATAGGACACAGGCATCTTGTTGGGGCTGTGCTGGCCGTAGAAGGCGTCCTTGCACTGCACCACACCCACGTGGGTGGTCTTGCCCATGGCCAGGGCGGCGTCCCGCAGGGCGATGGTCAAATCCAGGTTGGCCACAGCGGGGTACTCCAGGGGGGCGTATTCTCTGGAGGTGTGCTCAAAGCGGATGGCGCCGGTGGCCACCACAATGTCGCCGGACTTCACCTTCAGGTTGATGCCGCCGCAGGTGCCGGTGCGGATAAAGGTGTCTGCGCCGATGTTGTGCAGCTCCTCCATGGCGATGGAGGCAGAGGGCCCGCCGATGCCGGTGGAGCAGACACTGACCTTCTCTCCCAGCAGATAGCCGGTGTAGATGTTATATTCCCGGTTCTGGGTCACATGCTTGGCGTCGTCAAACAGCGCGGCGATGGCAGCACAGCGGCCGGGGTCACCTGGGAGGATCACATAGCGGCCCACGTCACCCTCGACACAGTGGATATGAAATTGCTTTTCCAGTTTTTGCATTCTCGTTTTCCCCTTTCCGTAATATGGAAATACATGGTTATTATAGTGCCATCTGTGCAGAAAAGCAACGGAAAAATCCTTCACTTTGTGCAAATTGGAGAGGGTGACGAAAGGGAAGAGGCGTTTCTGTCGAAAATGACGGAAACCGTGGCGCGTTATTCTCTGCCCATCAGCCGGGCTGCGGGCTTTTCCAGCAGCCGGCACAGGGGCAGCGACACCAGCAGCACAAAGGCGTCTGCCACAAAGGCGTAGACGTTCATTCCCACCCGCACCAGGAAGGGCTGGGACCGGATCAGACTGTCCACCAGGGACTTCACGCCCAAAATGCCCAGGGCGGTGAAGACCACCACACCGGCCGCCTGCAGACAGAGCCGCAGCCACCCGGCGGACAGCCGGGCGGTCCGGGCGAAGGTCAGGCCCAGGCCGATGCCGATCACCGCGTTGCCCAGGGCCCAGCCGGGCATGCCGCGCATCCCGTCAATGAGCAGGCAGTACAGCACCACACCCAGCGTGCCCACCGCCGTACCGCTGAAGGTGCCAAAGCAGCAGCAGTACACCGCCATGGCCACATAGCCCAGGCAGAGATAATAGTTTTCAAACACCGGCACCTGCAGGCACAGAGCCAGCACCACAAACAGGGCGATGCCGATGGCGGTGGCGGTCAAAAGGCGAAGCTTTCCTTTCATGGCAATTCTCCTTTCTGTGGGTCAAAGGGCGGCCAGGGCGGCGTTCCGATAGGCGGGGTCGTCGGTGACCTCCTTCAGAATCTTCAGCTCCTTGGGGAAGCGGATCTCCGCCCCCGCATCCGCCAGCTCAATTTCGGCAATGGCCCTGTCCTGCCAGAAGGGGTAGAGATCAATCTCAAAGTACTGGTTGTCATAGGTCAGGCAGTACCGGGTCTTGCGGATAGGCCGCCTGGTGGGGTCGGCCTCCATCAGCAGCTGCAGATACTCCTTCTGGCTCAGCCGCTGCTCAATTTCTGTTCTTGTGGTGTCAGAAACGCTGCGTTTTAAGGTTTTGTAGTAGACGTAGCTGCCCCGTTCCCCCCGCTGGCGGACCCGCAGCTCCTCGCCGGGCTTTGCGGTGAGATAGGTCTGGATGATCTCCACCCTGCGGCAGTTGGGCAGCCCCTCCAGCCAGCGCACGTCCGGGTAGGCAATCAGGAATTTCCGCTCAATTTCCAGGGGCTCCGGCTCACCCAGGAAGCTGCGGATTTCCTGCACCAGGCGCCTCAGCTTGCCGGTAAAGTCCGTGCAGTTGTCAATTACCCGCAGATGGGGGTGCCCGGTCCAGGCGGCAATCAGCTTGTCATCCAGGGCGGCAGCCTGGGCGGGCGTCTCGGTGCGGGCCTGATTGTTGGCCAGGGTGTAGAACTGCTCCGCCCCCTTTGCGGCGGTAACCAGGTGGAACACCCCGTCGTAGCTGTCCCGCAGTTGAATCTCATCCGTTTCCAGCGCCTCCAAGACCCGGGCAAATTCCAGCTCGCTCATATAGGCCCGGTTGTCCATGGCCCCCCGGTCGCAGACAATCAGAATCTTATCCACAGGCATGGACCTGGCGGCGGCCTCAAAAATCCGCTCCTTCTCCAGCTGCAGCCGCATCTGGCACAGCTGGAAGTCCAGGTTGCTGCCGCAGCTGCCGGGGGTGACGCCGCCGGTAATCAGCTCCGTGGCGGTCTCCGGGACAAACAGCACCCGGTAGCCCAGCTTGGTAAATTCGTTCTGGATCCAGCTTAAGCCGGTGGTCTTTCCGGCGCAGGGCCCGCCGGTGAGTACAATTTTGTGGATTTCTGCCATGGGCGTTTCCTCCTTCCATTGCAGCAGCCTGTCCACACCCACGCCATACAGGCTGGCCAAGGCGCGCAGGGTGTTGGTGGTGGGCTTTGCCCAGCCATTTTCCCACTTGGAGACCGCCTTGGGGCTGACCCCTACCAGCATCCCCACCTGCTCCTGGGTCAGCCCGGCCTGCTTGCGCAGGTCATACAGACGGTTGCCGAAGCGATAGTCGTTCATATCCGATCCCTCCTTGCAGCTTCATTGTACAACAATTCAGCCGGTTCTGCAAGTGCCCGGGGGTGAATCCCGGTAGAGCTTTCCCCGCCCTGCCGCCGCAGCAAAAAAGCCCCGCCACTGCCGTGGGGCAGGGCGGGGCGGAGTGCTCAGATCTCTTTTTTGATCATGTTGTAGTAGTTCAGACCGGTTTTCTGGCCGTACTGCTTTACAATGCCGCGGTAGATGATGGCCTTCCCATCCTTCAGGTTGATGTTCTTCACCACCAGCGAGGCGATAAAGCCTGCCACCAGGGAATCCACCTTGTTTTTGCTGTAAATGCCCATGATCTTGTTGTTCAGCACCGTGCTGGCGGACTGGGGCTGGACAGGCTCCGCCGCAGGGGCGGGCTGCTCTGCCGGCTCCGGCTCGGCGGCCTTCACCACCGGGGGCTCGGCCAGCCTGGGGGCCTCCTTCTTAGGCTGCTCTACAGGCTTGGGCGCTTCCTTTTTAGGCTGCTCTACAGGCTGGGGAGCCTCCTTCTTAGGCTGCTCTACAGGCTTGGGCGCTTCCTTTTTGGGCTGCTCAGCGGGCTTGGGCGCTTCCTTCTTGGGCTGCTCTACAGGCTTGGGCGCTTCCTTTTTGGGCTGCTCAGCGGGCTTGGGCGCCTCCTTTTTGGGCTGCTCAGCGGGCTTGGGCGCCTCCTTCTTGGGCTGCTCTACAGGCTTGGGAGCCTCCTTTTTGGGCTGCTCGGCAGGCTTTGGGGCCACCACGGCCTTGGGGGCTTCCTTGCGGACCACGGCCTGGGGCTTTACCGGCACGGGGATGTCCCGCCGGGCCACATTGTAGCCCCGCTTGCGCCAGAACTGGATCACATGGTCAAAGCCGGCGTCGTTGCTCACCACCACATACCGCTGGCCCTTGCCAAATTCGTGGAGCAGATAGCCCAGGTAAGAGATCAGGTGCATATCCAGAGACTGCTTGCCTGCCGCCACCCGGATGAACTTCAGCACAGACTCCGCGTCGGCCAGCACATCCAGACTGATTTTGGAGGCATTGCGGGTGTAGAACAGATAAATCAGGTCCTCGGGCTGGTAGCTGACCTCAGTCAGACCCCGCTCGCTGACGTTTTCAAAGTCGATCAGGTAATAATTCATAGTGTATATCTCCATTTGGCCGCCGGTGCGGCCTGTTTTGTGTGTTGCCGGCTCAGTACCCCACGCCCTTGGGCTCAAACCGGCGCTCATGGGCCACAGGCGGGATTTCCCGGAGCTCCAAACCGGTGATCCGGATCTGGGACTGGCCCCGCAGCCGCAGCAGCAGTCGGCGCAGGGCGGACACCTCTCCCTGGGCCTCCATCTCCACCCGGCCATCGGGCAGGTTGTTCACCCAGCCGGTGATATGCAGCTCTCTGGCCAGATAGGTGGACACATATCGAAAGCCCACATGCTGCACCTTACCGGAAAAATAAATATGCCAACGAATCTTTTGTGTCTGTTCCATCCCGGCGGGCTCCTTGCGGCAAAATCAATCGCATTTCAGTATAACATAAAATTTCCCTTCCCGCAAGCCCGAAAAATGCCGAACCCGGCACGAAAAAACGCAGGGCCCCGGCAATCACCCGGGGCCCTGCGTCTGCGGGGCGGATCAGTTCAGCCCGTCCTTCTTGGCCTTGCGCTGGGCCTTTTCCTTGGCCAGCTCGTCCTTGCGCTTCTGGGCGGCGTCTTTGGCCTCGGCAGCGCGCTTTTCCTTGTTCTTTTCCGCGGTGTGGTTGGTCATCACGGCCCATTTGGTCAGCTCCAACCGGACCTGATCCTCACTGGTCTCAATGACGATTTTATCGTCCTTAATGTTGACGATCTTTCCCACGATGCCGCCGATGGTGGTGATCTGGTCACCCTTGCGCAGGGATTCCTTCAGGGCCTCGGCTTCCTTTTTCTTTTTCCGCTCGGGCAGGATCATGACAAACACGATCATCACAACCATGATGATCAGCATGGGCAGCATACTCCCCATGGCGCCAAACAGAGAGGGAGCAGCCTCTCCGGTGGCAGCGGTGAATAAGAAGTGCAGCATACGAATGTTACCTCCAATGCTTCAAGCAATTTAGTTTATTATACATGGTGCGGCGTAAGATTGCAAGCACAAAAACTTATATTTTTCGGTTGAGCTTTTCGCTGTATTCCGCCCGGAAGGCGGCAAACCGGCCTTCGTCCAGGGCCTGACGGATGCGGGCCATGAGGTTGTTGTAAAAATACAGGTTGTGCATCACGCTCAGCCGCAGGGCCAGGATTTCCTCCGCCTTAAACAGGTGGTGCAGATAGGCCCTGGAATACCGCCTGCAGACCGGGCAGTCACACTGGGGGTCAATGGGCAGCGGGTCGCGCTCATACTTGGCGTTTTTCAGATTCCGCGCCCCCTCCCAGGTAAAGAGCCTGGCGTGGCGGGCGTTCCGGGCGGGCATGACGCAGTCAAAGAAGTCCACGCCCCGGGCCACTGCCTCAATGATGTTGCTGGGGGTGCCCACGCCCATGAGATACCGGGTCCGGTCGGCAGGCAGCCAGGGCTCCACCGCCTCAATGATCTCGTACATCACCTCGGTGGGCTCGCCCACCGCCAGCCCGCCGATGGCGTAGCCGGGCAGGTCCAGGTCGGCAATCATCTTGGCGTGCTCAATCCGCAGATCCCGGTAGGCGCCGCCCTGGTTGATGCCCCACAGCATCTGGCTGGGATTTACGGTGTCCGGCAGGGCGTTCAGCCGGGCGTTTTCCGCCTTGCAGCGTACCAGCCAGCGGTAGGTCCTGGCCATGGACTCCTTCACATATCCATAGGGGGAGGGGTTTTCCACGCACTCGTCAAAGGCCATGCAGATGTCCGAGCCCAGGTTGGACTGAATCTGCATACTCTCCTCCGGGCCCATAAAAATCTTCCGCCCGTCGATGTGAGAGGCAAAATAGACCCCTTCTTCTTTGATCTTCCGCAGGCTGGCCAGGGAGAACACCTGGAACCCGCCGGAGTCTGTGAGAATAGGCCCCTCCCAGGTCATAAACTTATGTAAACCGCCCAGGGACTTGATCAGCCCGTCGCCTGGCCGCAGGTGGAGGTGGTAGGTGTTGGACAGCTCTACCTGGCAGCCGATGGCGGCCAGATCCGCCGCGCTGAGCCCGCCCTTGATGGCAGCCTGGGTCCCTACGTTCATAAACACGGGGGTCTGCACCGTGCCGTGGGCGCAGGTAAACTCTCCCCGCCGGGCCAGGCCTTCGGTTTTCATCAGTCGAAACATGGCATTTCCTTTCGTGCTCAAAGAATCAGCATCGCATCGCCAAAGGAGAAGAAGCGGTACCGCTGCTCCACGGCGATTTTGTAGGCGTTCAGTACAGTCTCTCTGCCGGCAAAGGCGGACACCAGCATAATCAGGGTGCTCTCCGGCAGGTGGAAGTTGGTGATCAGCCCGTCCATGGCCCGGAAGCGGTAGCCGGGATAGATGAAGATGTCGGTCCAGGCGGAGCGGGCGGCAAAGCGGCCATTCTCGTCGGCCAGCGACTCCAGCGTCCGGCAGGAGGTGGTGCCCACGCAGAGGATCCTGCCGCCGGCCTGACGGGTTTCGTTCAGGATTTGGGCGGTGTCCTCATCCAGCATGCAGAACTCGGCGTGCATATGGTGGTCGGTGATCTCCTCGGCCTTCACCGGCCGGAAGGTGCCCAGCCCCACGTGGAGCGTCACCCAGGCCAGACGGACGCCCTTGCGCGCAATCTCCTCCAGCAGCTCCTGGGTAAAGTGGAGCCCGGCAGTAGGGGCGGCAGCGGAGCCGTTGATTTTGGAGTAGACGGTCTGATACCGCTCCTGGTCCTGCAGCTCCTGCTTGATATAGGGGGGCAGGGGCATCCGGCCCAGCCGCTCCAGCAGCTCCAGAAAGATGCCCTCATAGCGGAACCGGACCAGCTTGTTGCCGTCCTCCTTTGCGCCCACAACGGTGGCCTGCAGCAGCCCGTCGCCGAAGCTGAGCTCGGTGCCCACAGGGGTTTTGCGGCCGGGCTTGGTCAGACACTCCCATGTGTCGTCCCCGGTATCCCGCAGCAGCAGCACCTCCACCGCGCCGCCGGAGGGCACCCGGTGGCCCAGGAGTCTGGCCGGCAGCACCCTGGAATTGTTCAGCACCAGGCAGTCGCCGGGGCGCAGATAGTCAATCACGTCGTGAAAATGCCGATGGGCGATCTCCCCGGTGGCCCGGTCCAGTACAAGCAGCCTGGAGGCGTCCCTCTGGGCCAGGGGGGTCTGGGCAATCAGCTCGGGGGGCAGCTCATAATAAAAATCATGGGTTTTCAAATCAGTACCTCTTTATCTGAAAAAATGGAATCGATTTATTATATACCAAGATTCCCGCTTTTGCAACTGCAACAAAGGGAAGTTTTCAGAATAGCATAGCCCAGGAGGGATGCCCTATGAAAAAACCGATCTTTACCGGTACCTGTACCGCCCTGGTGACACCCTTTGGCCCCGGGGGAATTGACTTTGAAGTCCTGGACCGTCTGCTGGACCGCCAGCTGGCCGCGGGGATCGAGGCGGTGGTGGTCTGCGGCACCACCGGCGAGGCCGCCACCCTGGAGCCGGAGGAGAAACTGGCACTGATTGCCCACGCCGTGCGCTACGTCTCCGGCCGCTGCAAGGTCCTGGCGGGCACCGGGGGCAATCACACCGCCGCCGCGGCGGCCCTGGCCCGCCGGGCTGCAGACCTGGGGGCGGACGGCCTGCTCAGCGTCACGCCTTACTATAACCGCTGCACCCAGGCGGGGCTGGTGGCGCACTATAAGACCATTGCCGCGGCCTCGCCGCTGCCGATCCTGATATATAACGTGCCGTCCAGAACCACCGTGGACATTGCCCCCGAGACCTGTGCCAGGCTGGCGGCCCTGCCCAATGTTGTGGGCATCAAGGAGGCCAACCCGGACGTCGTCCGGGTGTTCCGTCTGCGGCAGCAGTGCGGCGGGGACTTTGCCGTTTACTGCGGCAATGACGACCGCATCCAGCCCTTCCTGTCGGCGGGGGCAGTGGGGGTGGTGTCTGTGCTGTCCAACCTCTGGCCGGAGCGGGTCAAGACTCTGGCGGATACCTGCCTGGCGGGCCGCTGTGCCGAGTCTGCGGCCCTGCAGCAGGAGCTTTTGCCCATGGTGGACGCACTGTTCAGCCAGGTAAACCCCATTCCCATCAAGGCGGCCCTGGCCCTGGCCGGGCTTGGGGCAGGGGAGTGCCGTCTGCCTCTCACGCCGCCTACCCCTGCCCTGGTGGAGCGGCTGCAGGCGCTGATGGGCTGAATTGTGGCCCCGCCGGTTTTTCGGCCCGGCGGGGCAAAATTGTGGTTGACAAAGCGGGGGATTTGTGGTATTCTTAATGGGCAAATTCGGAGAGATGTCCGAGCGGTTTAAGGAGCTGGTCTTGAAAACCAGTGACCCGGCAACGGGCCGTGGGTTCGAATCCCACTCTCTCCGCCACTTTTTTCCGTTTTCCAACTGCATATGTTTTTTGATTCGGAGTGATACCCAAGAGGCCGAAGGGGCTCCCCTGCTAAGGGAGTAGGCGTCTAAAAAGCGCGCGAGAGTTCGAATCTCTCTCACTCCGCCAAATTAGCACGGTAATTTTGATAGAATTACCGTGCTGTTTCATTGCATAGCAAAAGCAGCCATGTTATACTGAGAACAATCGAAGATGTGGAGGCTTTTTATGGTTTTGTTTAGACCTGTCGGAACAAAAGAATTAAGCCTGATCGAACAGAGCGGGTACAGAGAATTTCCACCAAGATTACCGGACCAGCCGATTTTTTATCCCGTCCTCAATGAAGAATATGCTTCTGAGATTGCGGAAAAGTGGAATGTAAAACACTCTTCTGATCATAAAGGCTATGTAACCAGATTTGAAGTTGATGACGATTATTGTTCGCAGTTCGAGATTCATATTGTGGGGAACCATTATCATCAAGAATTGTGGATTCCGGCTGAGGAACTTAGTAATTTCAACAGCCATATAGTTGGCCCAATAAGCGTTGTTTCTTCGTTTCCCGTTGATAAATAAATTCGCGATCTTTATAATCGTTCACTCTGAACCACCTTTGGAATTTGAACCCCCCTCGCCCCCGGTTGAACCCCCCCTAAAGGGCAGGTGACCCCCCCTTCGGGAAATTCTATCAAAACAGTGAAACAAATCCATGAAAAAATCGTCTTTTGTCTACCGACAAAAGCGCTTTTTTCAGTCAAGTCCGGCGTTTTCGGCGGCACAGCCATAGGAATCTATGATCCCCCCACCCCAAAGGCCTCCCGGCCGGACAGGAGTACGTTATGAACCCATATTTTGAAATCAACGCCGATGGCCATAACATCCGCTGCAAGCGGTATTGCGGCAGCGGCAGCATCGACCGGGCGGTGGTGTTCTGTACAGGCTTTGCCGGCCACAAGGACAACCGGGCGGCCCAAAGCTTTGCGGAGAAGCTGCTCTCCAAGCACAAAAACGCCATGGTAGTGGTCTTCAACTGGCCGGCCCATGGGGACGACGTGAAAAAGCGCCTGACCCTGGAGGACTGCACCACCTATCTGGACCTGGTGTGCCGCGCGCTCAGAACCACATACGCCATCCAAACCCTGTACGCCTACGGCACCAGCTTCGGCGGGTATTTGCTGCTGAAATACATCTCCGAGAGGGACAACCCCTTTGCAAAAATTGCCCTGCGCTGCCCTGCGGTGGATATGTACGACGTGCTGACCCGAAGCATCATGCGCGGCGACGCCTACGAACGGATTTTGAAGGGCAAGGAGGTCTTAGTGGGCTTTGACCGCAAAATCACCGTCACGCCCCGGCTGCTGCAGTCCTTGCGGGAAAACGACGTCCGCACCCGGGACTTCTTGGAGCAGTCGGAGCAGCTTCTGATTCTCCACGGCACCAAGGACGAGATTGTCCCCTTTGATGCCGTCAAAAGCTTTGCCGACGACAACCTGATCGAGTTCATAGCTGTGGAGCACGCGGATCACCGCTTTCAAAACCCGGTGCATATGAGCCTGGCCACCAAGTACGTGCTGGAATTTTTCGCCCTGGGATAGCCCCGGGCGGAGGCAGCCGGCACACACCCCGCCAAACACACAGGACCCGGCGTTCCCCTGGGGGACGCCGGGTCCTGTGCATATTTACGGGGCAGGGGAGATCAGTGGGATACGTTCCCGCTATTTTAAAATATTCCTTTTTCCTGTCAGAGTTTCTGGCTCTCCGATATTTGCATTAACAGGAGGTTGATTAAGAAAGCCAGTACCCAGGCCGCCCTCACCACCGGGGTTACGGGAAACGCACACACCACTCCCGTAGGGGCCGATGCCTTTCATCGGCCCTAAGGTCGCCCCCACCACCGGGGTCGCGGGATACGTACGCACCGCTCCGTAGTGGCCGCTGACCTCAGCGGCCATAAAGCCCGCCTCCACCACCGGGATCACGGAATCCGTACGCACCTCCCCCGTAGGGGGCGGCGTCCTCGACGCCCCGTGCCAGCCCGCTCACACCACTGGGGTTACGGGATACGTATGCACCGCTCCGTAGTGCAACGTAACAGCTAAATATTGACATTT
>CAMOKD010000012.1:0-40513 GCA_946617435.1 uncultured Clostridia bacterium
CGCTAGGTCGAAGATTGTGCAAGCCGCAACCGCATCTTTCAAAATGTTTTCAAATGGCAATTTGAAAACTCCACCATTCTCAATTCTCAATTTAATTTTCAATTCTCACCCCGGTGGGACGGGCAACCTTGGCACGGGCGGATGTGGGCAACCGCCCCTACGGATGGGGCGTGTACGTATCCCGCCGCCCCGGTGGGAACGGTGGGCTGGGCATGGCCGCTCAGTGAGCGGCCGCTACGGAGCGGTGGTACAAAACCGGCAACACCCCGTAGGGATCGATCCTACCGGCCACAACCGACGATCGATCCGATCCGCCGAAGGCGGATTTACGCTCGGTTTTGTGCCGCATTTTCAAAAAATATCTTAAGATTTCTTAATATCTTGGCAAAATTCGGGTCATTTTGGTGTCCTTATATATAGATAGGGAAAGAAGGGAAAAAAGAAAGCCCTTGACAAGTTTCGACTGCTGTTGTATTCTAAAGCCAGGAAACCTTTAGACTGCATCCTGCTGCAAAGCCGACCGGCAGCCCAGGCACTGCCCGATGTTTTCGGAAGTCCCCATAAGGGGACATCCCCACACATCATGTGTCGGAACCAACAGGAACTACAACAGGAACTAGAACTACAACAGGAACTACAACAGGAACTACAACTACAACAGGAACTATAACGCCGGCGGTGTTTCGCTGAGTTGTACTTCGTCTCAAAAACAACAGAAAGGATGTTGATGCGAAATGAGAGCGGAACCCCAGGCCCCGCTGTGGGCAGAAAACGGAACATTTTCCAATGAAAAACAGGCTGTTTACAGAAAAAAGCACGTAAAAATACAAGAAAAAATGGCGGTTGGACACAGAACCGTCCCCTGTTCCATGAAGTCCGCGAGGAGCGGCGCCCCTTCAAGCCGTTTATCAAATGCGAGTATTGTGATGGCGTCATTACGGTAAAGCCGGATATGACTTCTTGCCCGAACTGCTGCGCGCCCATTTTGTATGATCAGATTTTTGAACAGGAGCCTGCTCCTGCCGCCACGAGCCGGAGCATCCCGGATCCCGAGCCGGATGATTTCGAGGAGCCCAAGAATTATTATACAAGGAACTACCATAAAAACGGGTACTGCTTCCCGTGCTATCGCTGTGGAGCAACCATACACTACGGCACCAAGGACATTCTGCGCAGCCCCGGCGCGAATAAGGTCGTCAAGGCTGCCGGGTTCAAGGGGCACACGGGGGAAGTCAAATGTATCTGCTGCGGCGCGTACCTTCCCCATTACGAAAACAACCATGAGTATACCTGGTAAACCGTTTCCGTGTGTCAATTCAGAAAAGTATTTGTAGTGAAAACAGCAAACTACACTGAAAACAAAAAGGAAAAAATTGCGGTGGGGCACAGAGCCGTCTCTCTGCCCCACCTGCTTCCCCACGAAACAGGAGAATATAAAGAATATAAAATGAAACCGGCATCGATTCTTCTCACTTTCCTATTTCTCCCATTCCTGCTTCTGTCCCCTCCCTCGGTAGAAGGAAGCAATCTCCGGACAATGGCGGGGAGCGATCCGGAAATCATTGCGGAGCAGCGGTATCACTGGGAAGTGCTTGCGCCCGATGAGACGGAAACCGGAATCATTACAGCCTTTGCGGCGGATGGCAACCGGCGCTGCGCAGTGGGCATAGGGGACCATGTGCTGGTTTACGAGAAAACGGCCTGCGTTGCAGCCTTCAATTTTGAAACCTCCGGCTCGTATCGGCTTGCCTTTGAAGACGGACAATTGATAATCCGGGCGAACCGAGAACAGGAGTATCTGCAGGTAGATCTCGAAACGGGCAGGATCATAGCGCTTACGTCGACGCCCGCCGGGGATGCAGCCGATCGAACAGACCCCGACCTGCAGATGGAGATTGGAGATCCGCAGACTGAAAACGGCTATTACCTCACCAACACCCTGGGCAACAGGCGTATCAGTCTGGGATATGACAAGCTGGTCTATGTGGAAAACGGCCGGGAGGAGATCGTCTATTCCACCGTTACAAAGCTGGTATTGGAATGCGTAGGGGTGGCCGTGGCCCTGGCCGTGGCGACCATACTGCTCCACCGTGCGCGCCGCCGCAACAGCGCAGGCGGCAAAGAGAACAACTCTCTGGAATGAACATGGTCCAGGGGACGGTTTGGTCCAGGGGACGGTTCTCCACGTCACGCTGCTTAACATAAAAATGTGACAGTGAGAACCGTCCCTGCTGGCACAAGCTGGGTTGACCCAAACGATATCGATCCAAAACTTAGTCCACAGAAAAACGCAAGCAATCTATTGAATAATAAATATGGTGAAGGAAATTGGGCTACAGGCAGTAATTCCGAGTTTAGCAAAATTGTAAAATGGATTCAAAGAGGGATCTATTACTATTTGAAACAAAAGTAATGCATGAAAGGATAAATGGATATGGTTTTCTATCAGTTATTGCATTATTCTGATGAGGCATGGAAAGACCTCGGATATTTTTCTTCTCTATCCCAAATTCAGAACGCAAAGAACATCCTTCGTGATAAGCCGGGTTTTTCCACGAATATGGAAGGCTATATTGTTATAAAGCAATCCAGCCCCAGCGTGACGATTGGCAAGCCATTTTTTGAGGCAATTGTCTACCATCATTCTGAAGACTATTCTTCAGAGCACAGTACGACGCTGGGCTTTTTCGCCAACGAGAATCGCGCCCAAAAAGCAATCGAGGAGTATCGAGAATTAAACCCTACTGAGATCCCGGAAACGATCTGCGAGCTGATTGTGAATAAGTGTACTCTAAACAAATTATCATGGGCTGATGGGTTTAATGTAATTGTTGAGCATATACAAGATTACGTAATAAAAGACTGCATTCCGAGTTGGCTCGAAATAAAAAAAGACTGCATTCCGAGTTGGCTCGAAATCAGGGGGCAGTGAATGTGAAAACAATCCGTCCGGGGCAGAGAAAAGAGTGCGGCAAAACAAGCGCCTGCCCCAGACCCGTCCCCCGGCCCAATAAGGATGTTCTTTACTGATGGGTGAATATTATAACATTAGGGACGGTTCTCCACGTCACGCAACTTCACATAAAAACGTGACAGTGAGAACCGTCCCTGTTGGCACGGTATACATCCATATGTTAAGGGAATTAGTCGCGGAGTTGAGCGAATTGTAATTGGTGCAAATGGTAGTGCGTGGTATACTCCGAACCACTACAAAACCTTTATTAAAATGGAGATAAAATAATGGACACGCAACAGTGCATTTTTAGTACAGAATTTACGCCAGAGCAATTATATTCAATCATGTATAGGTTCGAACATTCAGGTGCCTATGTTGCTTATGTTGACGTAAGCAAATGTTTCAATGAGGAAGCTTTCTTGCACGATATCGCACTAGCCTTGCGTTTTCCATATTACTATGGTCAAAATTGGAACGCTTTTGACGAATGCTCCACTGATTTAGACTGGCTGTCGTTTGACAAATTAGTAATCATTATAGAAGGTTTCAATCGAGCTTTTTGCGGTGATAATGGACAGAAAGAAACACTATATAAACATTTATCCATTTGCGTTGACTATTGGGTGCGCAACAATACCACCATTTGGGTCTACCTAAATCATTGTTGTCCAGTCTGCAAAGGATCACAGGGGACGGTTTAATGCGAAAAAAACCGTCCGAGATAGCGGAAAACGGCGCACAAAAGTGAGCCCTGTTAGACAGAGTACGCACCCCCTCCGTAGGGGGCGGCGTCCCCGACGCCCCGTGCCCAGGCCACCCACCACCGGGGTTACGGAATCCGTACGCACTACCCCCGTTGGGGCCGATGCCTTTCATCGGCCCTAAGGTCGCCCACCCCCCCGGGGTAACAGGATACGTAGACGCTCCTCCGTAGTGGCCGCTGCGACCCTCTGTGGCACTAATCCTGTTTCACATTTTGTGAAAGACATGCTCCCTTACTATCTTTTTGGGAATAATGAGATAGACTATAATTCAACAACGGTTTTACAAAGAATCAGAGGAGCTTCTGTGTATAGTGGTATTCTTCACAACATCAAAAGGAGGAGCGCAATATGCAAACCTGCAAGAAACTCATATGCGGCATTGTACTGATCCTGTTCACTGTCTCCCTGACCGGGTGTGGACCGCATATAGAAAACGGCGAGCCATTTGATATTCGCACGCCGATTGGATACTTTTTTGGCCGGTTTGATTTGGATGTCTTTCCCATTCCCCTGGTAGAAGCGTGCCGGAATGGAGAAGTCGAAAAAGCAGCCGAATTATTAGAAAATGGAGCTGACCCAAACGATGGATACGTTGGGTATTGGACTCCGCTTGAGGCGGCATGCGTCAGTCCGTTGGGTAATAAAGACAGCCTTGCTTTGATCAAGCTCCTTTTGGACTACGGTGCGGATCCAACCCATATCACAGGGGAAGAGCTTCCGCAGTTTATGCTGGCAAGCTATCTTGACAACACCCGCCTTTCACAAGAAAAGAGGTTGTCATACGTTGAAGCGATTGACCTGCTTCTTGATAACGGGGCAGCTTTAAGAAATGATTCCTGCACGCTGCTGCATATGGCTGCATGGACAGATTCTGTGGAGCTGGCGCAAATCTTGGTAGAAAAGTATCACATTGATGTCGACGAGCTTAACGAAGATGGAAAAACCGCTTTGGAAAAAGCGGTGGAATGCGGCAGCACAAATGTGCGAGATTATTTGATGATTCAACAAACCAACGAACATGAAAAGGGTTAAAAATCAGAAGAAATAGCAGCATGGTCCAGGGTGGTCCAGGGGACGGTTCTGTGGCACACAGCCATAAATAGTTTGATTTTCAAGCTGTTTTCAATGTAACTGCACGGATTTCCTGTGAGAAACGTTTAGTTTTCGCAATCCGGCGCAGCAGCCTCTGCGCACAGCACAGGCCCGGCAGGGGCGGGGGTTCCCGCGCCTGCCCTGGGCCGCCTCATCCGCAGCCGGGGGGAGAACGTCCAATCAGAGGACTGTTTTCTGATAGACCGGCTCCCCCTGTCATAGACCGAAAAATAGAACATTTACACATGAAAAACCTGCTGTTTACAGCAAAAAGTAGGTAAAAATGCAAGAAAAAATGACAGTGGGACACAGAACCGTCCCCTGTCCCATGGTTGAGGAGGAAAAGATGGCAAAAAGCATTGCATCCCGGATCAAAATGGTCCTGTATTTTCTCTCCATGTCGGAGATGATCGAAGCGACCGTATCCGAGCCGCTGATCATCCGGTATACTTGTTCCAAATGCGGACGCAGAAATGAAACGAAAACGCGGCTCAGCCAAACGTGCACGGACGGTCTGGATTATCTGAAAAGCAAAGACGCCAGCGCAAGGAGCACCGCACAGACAGGAGCAAAGGTCTGCGCCATCAACCGATTCCTGAAAAAGAAAAGCATCGTGCAAAACGGTTCGGCAGTCCGCGCCGCCCGTACAGTCCGTGCGGCCTGCCGCTGCGCAGGCTGCGGACACCGGGAACCTTGGGCAATAGTAAAACATCCTTTTGCCTTGGCCGCAATCCTGACAGGCGCCGCGGCGGGACTGATCTGCGTTCTGCTGAAGCTCTCCAGCTGCCTGACCTGGTCTAACGTTTTCTATCCGCTGCTGGGCGCCGCGGCCTTGATCCTGCTTGCCGTCGGAGCCGAAGCAATCCTGTATGCGGTCCAGGCCGCACAGACCAGGCGCCTTCCCCCGGAAAGCCTCCCTCAATTTGTGTTTCCCCGCGACGAAGAACGTAGTCCAGAGGACGGTTCTGTGGCCCACAGCCACAAATAGTTTGATTTTCGATCTGTTTTCACTGTAACTGCACGGATTTCCGGTGTGAAATGTTCAATTTTTGCAATCCGGTGCAGCAGCCTCTGCGCACAGCACAGGCCCGGCAGGGGCGGGGATTCCCGCTCCTGCCCTGGGCCGCCTCATCCGCAGCCGGGGGGAGAACATCCAATCAGAGGACTGTTTTCTGATAGACCGGCTCTTCCTGTCATAGACCGAAAAATAGAACATTTACGCATGAAAAACCTGCTGTTTACAGCAAAAAGTAGGTAAAAATGCAAGAAAAATGGCAGTGGGACACAGAACCGTCCCCTGTCCCACGTCCCCTGTCCCACGCCTGAGATTACGCCTGCGCTGTGAATGATCCACAGCCCGGGCGTTTTTTCTCTCTTCTCAGCGCCAAACCGCATAAAACGAGGGCGCGCTGCAATCCTTTCGTTTTGCAACGCGCCCGGGGTTATTTATGCGGTTGTTTCAGTGCTCGGAAGGTTCCCTTCTCATTCCGCAGTGGCGCGGTACAGGAAGGTCACCACCTGGCCGCGGGTACAGGTGCTGTTCGGAGCGAAGCTGGTGGGGCTCATACCGTTGGTGACCTTGGCCTCCACGGCCCAGAGGACGGCCTTGTAGTAGAACGCGCCGTCGGTCACATCGGCGAAGGGGTTCTCCCCGCCCGCGGGCTCCGGCTTGCCCTTGAAGCGCCAGAGGAAGGTCACGATCTGGCCTCTGGTGCAGGTATTGTTCGGCGCAAAGCTCGTGGGGCTCATGCCGTTGGTGATCTGACTCTCCACCGCCCAGGCCACGGCTTTTTCATAGAACGCGCCGGGCTTGACGTCGGTGAAGCCGGTCTTGGTGCTCGTCGGCTCCGGGCAGCCGGCCGCACGCCACAGGAAGGTCACAACCTGGCCTCTGGTACAGGCATTATCCGGGCCAAAGTGGGTGGCGTCCATACCGTTGGTGACCTGGGGATTGTGATAGAAGGCCCAAAGCACGGGCTCATAGTAGTACTTGCCCTCCTGTACGTCCACAAAGGGGTTTTCCAGGGGCTCAATCCGCACATAGTCGGTCGGATTGCCGTCGGCGTCCACGATGGCGCCGTCCTTCACATAGCCGCCCTCCGGCTCCACGATCTCGCAGTTCACCAGCGAAATGCCGCCGGTGAAGCCGGAGACGCCGCAGCTGAGGGTCACGGCGGAACGATCGACGACCAGCTTGGAGCCCTCCGCGCCCTGGAGGCTGTATACGACCTTGTTCGGGTCGCTGACGTCCGTAAAGGCCGTATCCCGGATCGTCAGCTGCACGCGGGCGTCCACCTCGACTGTGCTGCGCTCTGGGCCTTTCATTGGGCCACCGTTGTCAAATTGCCACGCGTACCATTTCATCGTCAGCCCGGCACCGGTGATTTCGGTATCCGCCGATAATTTGAGCCCAGGCGCAAGGGTGTCCGGAATTCCCGTAAAGTTATCATGATACTCCAAATCATTGGAAAAGACGGAAGGCTGCACAGGATCGATCACAAGGCCGTCGCAGCCGTAGTTGTCGATGATCGCTGCAAGGTCGACCGTGCCATAGTTGTCGTGGATCGTCAGGGTGTTGGTCGCAGGTTCGAAGGTGAATACGCCGTTGTCCAGGATGTCATCCTTGTTCGCCTCGGTGACCTCCACGCCCAAGATCCGCAGGAGATAGCTCGAGTCATGGAGGATCACGTGGGGCGCCACAGTGACCCCGTCGGCCTCGGTGACGACGGTCATTTCCGGGATGAATATGTCCTCGGGGAAGCTCATGGGCACAGTGCTGAGCCTGCCGCCCTGAGGCAGGGTGATCTCGTTGCCGAAGGGAAGCTCGATGCCCCCTGCGGCGGCGACGGCACAGCGCTTTCCGGTGATGTCCCAGGCGCCCGCGCCTACGGTCACCTTGCCAAAGGCCAAGAGTGCGATCTCGGTGCTCTCCGCCACGATCACAGCGCTGCCATCCACCCGGAAGTCGCCGTTCTGGATCTCGACGCCGTGAGACGCATAACACGCAAAATCAGCCAGCGCGGTCAGATTGCCGAGGCCCAGGAAGATGCCCCTTCCATTCCCGGCGTTGATCTCCGCATTGCCGGTGACCGTGAAGTCGTCACGGACGTAGACCGCAGTGCTACCCTCCGACTCCACGCGAAGCGTGCCATTCAGCCGGAAGCCGCCGTAGACATAGATTGCCTGGCCGGTGCTGGAAACGTCCAGACTGCCGTTGAGGACGGCGTCGCCGTTCTCGGTGTAGATGGCCGCGTCCGAGAGCTGCGCCGTCAGATTCCCGTTGATGCTGAGATTGCCGCCCGCCGCGAAGATGCCGCAGCTTTTCGCGAGGCGATCCACATTGTCCAGGCTGAGCCCGTTGGGGGCGTTGACCGTCAGATCGCCCATCTTCTCCCCGGCGTAAATCACGGCGCTGTAATCGTAGGTCGTGCCCCACTCGGTCACGCGCCAGGAATAGATCCCGGAGAGGCTGGTCTCCTTCAGGGTCAGAGTGTTGGTTTTGGGGTCGAAGCTCGCCAGGCCGTCGCCCAGGATGTCGTCCTGGTTCATCTCACTGACCTGAACGCCGCCCACCCACAGGGGATAGATCGAGTCATGAAGGATCACGTGGGGCGCCACGGTGACCTCGTCCGCCTCGGTGAAGGTCCGGAATGTGTTGCCGTTGATGGTGCAGTCCTGCACCAAGCCGTTCACGGGCAGGTCGAGCACCGAAGACGCGGGACCAGAGATCTTCTTGCCGGCCAGGAACGCGGCTTCCGTGGCCTCGACGTCGATGGATCTGCCGCAGGGCCACAGCTCATTGCCCGCGAAGACGCCCACGCAGGCCTCTGTCACAATGTCCACGCTGCCCCACAGGAACACGCTGCCCCGGATGGCAATGATGGGCGTTCCGTTGGCGAAGGGGAAGAGATACTTCTCCGGATCCGGGCCCCCGCCAGCGGCAGAGCGGAATTCGTCGCCGACATTGCCCACCGGCTGCGGACCTTCGCCGGTGACGGCGCGGAAATCGCCGTCGACCCGGACGTCGCCGAACGACGCCTCCAGCACAGCCGCGGCACACTCGGCGTCCACATTGCCCCCCACGGTGATATCGCCGTAGGTGAAAATGCCCCAGCCGTCTCCGCCAAGCCCGGCGCTGGCGCGCAGATACAGATCGCCCTGCACGGTGACCGAACCAAGGGCGTCGCTGTCGTTCTGAACGCCTCCCTGGATGCAGTCGCCGGAGGCGGTTTCGATGTGCGCGTCGCCGTAAATTGTGATATCCTGGCCCCTAATCGCGGCGGCGTCGGTTCTGCCGTCCTCACGGACCCGGGTGAAGTTGCCTGTGTAAACAGAGCTCTCCGCTTCGAGGTCGCATTCGACGCAGTCCCCGCGCACGTTGACGCTGTACGCCTGGACCAACGCCACCGCGTTTTCGCTGCACAGATCATACTGGATCGAAACGCTGCCGTCACTCCAAATGCCCTTGGCCAGGGCCGCCGAGGCGTCGGCCGCATTCAGTCGTACCGTTCCGGTGGTGTCGCAGATCGTCAGATTCATCCCGAAGGCATAGACGGCCCAGCCCTCACCCGCCGTCCAGCTCCCGTCTGTCAGCGGCCGGTCATCCAGGGTCAGCGTATGGGATTCCGGCTCGTAGCGGACCTTGCCGTCTCCCAGGATGTCGTTCCGGTTTTCCTCCGTGACCGGCACGCCCTGGACCCAAAGACCGCTGTCGGGCTGCGTCTTGATCGTCACCGTCTTGTCCACATAGAGACGCCCCTGGGAGGAGGAATACTTGTCAAACCTGCTGTCGGAGGTGTCCTTATCACCGTTTTCCACCGCGTCCTTGAGGGCGGGAACCGCGCTCAAGTCCAGGGAAGTCAGCTGATTGCCAAAGCAGGTAAGATACGTCAGGGCGGTGTTTTTGCTGACGTCCAGGGATGTCAGCTGATTGCCGCTCAAGCTGAGCCTCGTCAGGGCGACGTTTTGGCTCAGATCCAGGGACGTCAGCTGATTGCCGTAGCAGGAAAGGGACCTCAGGGCGGTAAAGTATTCGACGCCCGTCAGATCCGCAATACTCTTTTCGCTGCAGCCCATATCCGTGACGGCAGCCAGCTCCGCTTCGTTCAGAAGGCCGTTGCTGCTTGTGTCAAATTGCTTCACATATTCACGGAATTCGGCGTCCGGGAAGTTGGTCTCGTTGACGGCCACGTCCCCTGCGTTGGGCTCCGCGGGGGCGGCGGGGCCAGCGGCGAAGGCCCCGGGCAGCAGGCCGCAGATCAGAGCCAGGGCCAGCAGCAGGGCCAGCAGCTTTTTCATAGGCTTCATTTTGATTCCTCCTTTGGAAAATTGAAAATACCTCAACTTTGCGCTTGCACTTCATCGGCAGGAGGGGGAACGGGTCTTTCGACTCCGCTTCGCTCCGCTCAAGACGACGGACTGGGGGCTCGCCCGTAGGGGGCGGCCTCCGGACGCCCCGACGGTTCTTTTTTGCCCCCTGCGGGCTGTCAAGGACGCCGCCCCTACATTCGCCCGCAGGGGCGGCGTCCTCCGACGCGAAGCAAGTCCTTTCGGGCGCTGCGCTCAGGACGACTAACTTAGGAGGTTTTCGTTAGCTTCCGACGGCGCGGTACAGGAAGGTCACCACCTGGCCTCTGGTGCAGGTGCTGTTCGGAGCGAAGCTGGTGGGGCTCATACCGTTGGTGACCTTGGCCTCCACGGCCCAGAGGACGGCCTTGTAGTAGAACGCGCCGTCGGTCACATCGGCGAAGGGGTTCTCCCCGCCCGCGGGCTCCGGCTTGCCCTTGAAGCGCCAGAGGAAGGTCACGATCTGGCCTCTGGTGCAGGTATTGTTCGGCGCAAAGCTCGTGGGGCTCATGCCGTTGGTGATCTGACTCTCCACCGCCCAGGCCACGGCTTTTTCATAGAACGCGCCGGGCTTGACGTCGGTGAAGCCGGTCTTGGTGCTCGTCGGCTCCGGGCAACCGGCGGCACGCCACAGGAAGGTCACGACCTGGCCTCTGGTGCAGGCGTTGTCGGGCCCGAAGTGGGTGGCGTCCGTACCGTTGGTGATCTGCGGGTTCGCCTCATAGGCCCAGTAGACCGGGGCGTAATAGAACTTTGCCGGATCCTTGACGTCGTCAAACAGGAACTGCGCTGTCTTGGTGAAAACAAAGGTGATCGAATCATAGTAGCCCGTCAGATCCGCTATGGATTTTGCTTTTTGAGCGATCTTTTCCGGGGCAGTCCAGGTCCATTTGCCTGTCAGATTGGTGCTGGGCAGGGCTGTGTACAGGGTGTCGCTGCCGCTGCCGGTGACGCCGATATCCGCCGCGCCGTCGCCGTCCAGATCCACCGAGACGGGGCCGGACCAGTCGGCATTCGGCGCAATCAGCTTGGACAGGGTCTGCTTCAGATAGTCGTCGTTGTCCTGCACCAGATCATCCGAGGTCAGGTCCAGGGTGTAGCTGCCCTTATTCAGACCGGGGAAGTGGAAGACCAGCTCCGTGCAATATTCCTGATTGAAGAACGGCTGATCCACAGTATAGAAGCAGTATTCGGAAACGTCTTCGGTGACGGTGACCACATAATCGTCGGTGATTCGCGTGTCCGGGATGGCCTCCATACGGCCGTCGGCGTCGTAGACGTTCAGATCGTACTTCCCGTCGCTGTCCAAATCATACTGGCGAATGGTTTCGGTCTGCGTCGTCAAGATCTGGAATCCGATGCCGGTGTTTTCGACAAGAGCTTCCAGTGTCCGGGCCTCTGGGGTGTTGGCGGTTAGCTTTGCGCCTGCCTCCAAATCAAAGCGATGGCTTCCGACGCCCAAATCGCTGAATTTCAGATACAAAGTGGAGCAGAAAACGTCACCTCCTGCGTTCGATATTTTCGCGTACAGATTCGGATCGGCGGTGTCAACCCGGTAGCAGACGACGCCCTTCACCGGGGTGTCCTCTTTCCAATAGCCGGTCGCACCGTTCTGGTCGTCGAGGATCGTGAAATCCGTCTGATCGTGCGGGGCCTCCACAGACCAGGATTCCCAGTAATTGGAGTGTCCGGGAATGCCGTGGTCGATCAGCTTCGGTATGCCGCCGTCATAAGTGTACAGATATCCCAGGGTCGTATGGATCGCCTTGTTTTCCAGGGAATTCGTCGGCAGTGCGAACTGTCCGCTACTCAAATCCACCCTGCTCACGCCCTGATCCATGCATTTCTCACTGAAGATCCAGCGGACCGTGGAGTAGTACTGGTATCCCTTGTCGAGCATCTCTTGCCGGATCTCCTGCGGCAGGATAACCTCATAATAACCCTTGCCGTTTTCTATGGTATGGTTATCCGGGTTCATGCTGTAATAATAGGTGTTGCTGTCTCCGCGGGTTTCCTCCATGTCCCAGACGCCGTCCCCATCAAAGTCGTACCGGCTGCCTGTCTTGGATACCAGGTTATGGCTCTCGATGGCGTCCATCGTGAAATAGATCGCATCCTTGTCCATGCGGACTGTACCCTTATACAGCGGGAACACGTAGGTGCCGCAATCCGTAAACGACGGGAACTTGAAATCGATCGAGGAATAATAGTCCGTGCCCTTGTTTCTCAGGAACGTCCTGACCGACTCCGGTACCTTGAACGCGCGGCGACCCATGAGATTGGAATCCGGGTCCAGTATCAGGTAATAGTGGAAGCTCTTTCTAAAGATCTTCAGATCCGGCGATCCGTCTCCGTCCAGGTCGATCCGAGATTCGGTTTTCCCGTCCAGCAGCTCCGGGTCAAGGGCGAGGGCGGTCCAGTACAGGGTCGTGTATTCCCCTCCCATATTGGGGTCAAGGATATGCAAAGAACTGAATAGATAGGAACCGAGATCCTCGCCATAGGGCAGGAATCCGACGGTGAAGCTCTTGCCCATGATCCTGTGCCCGTTGAAGCAGACTGCCGTCTGGACGCTGTGGCCCAGATACTCGTCCGGGATCTCGAAGCTCCGGCCGTTCTCCCCGGGGATGAGCGCGCCGTTGTGATACCAGAGATACTGCACCGCGTTGGCCTGAACTGCCCGGCGCAATTCATCATTTCCGGCAGTCATGGCATCGATGTCCACAGTGACTGCGGTGCGTGTCTGGAATGTCGAATCCGCACTATAGGCCAAGTCCGGGAAGGCCGGTTCTGTCTTGCTCCGCCAGTGGGCGTAGAGGGTCGTATCGCCCGTCAGCATGCTGCCGACGTCGATGTGTTCGCCGCCCTCGGGGGCGGTCCACCAGCCTTCAAAGATGTAACCGTAATTCGCGGCTTTGGGCAGGAAGTCGACCGTGCCGCCGCTGCCGGTAAACCATTCCGCCGGTTTTGTACCTTCCCCGTTATAATCGAGCGTCAGCCGGCAAAGGCCCGGGGATTCCTCGTACAGGGCGCGGAGGGTGACGTCGTTGGCGGACATCCAGACCGTCGTTTCTTTATTTTTGTACCGTATCGGCGAAGAATAATTACTGTAATGCTCAAAAATCTCTTTGAGGTAGCCGCTGGCGTCCTCCACGATTTCCCACCGAACGAAGGTTCCCATCGGATCGTCCGCCACCAGATGAAGCTTTTCCCCGCCCGGGATGCTGAGGGAATCCTTGGCGGTGCGTTTATCCTTGCCGTCGATCCAGGCCGTTCCCCCCTCCACGGTCAGGGTGTAATTCTCCTTCGTTTTGCGGACGTTGGCGGTGACCATGACCGAGGAGCCGGCGACCTCGTCCCAGTTGTTATTTGCGCACGCCGTCAGGACCTCCGGCTCAGCGTCAAGCCAATCCTGCACCAGGATCCAGGGCTGGGGAATGACCGTCATCTGCAGCCCGTCGATCTCCTGTTTTGTGACTGCGCCGATCACCTCGCCCACGGACGTGATCTCTGTGACGGGATTGCGGCCGATGGAGGTATAGTTCACCGTCACCGGCGCAGGCGTCTCGCCGTAGGTGAAATCGAAATGGATCTTCGTCTTATCCGCCCTGAACCGGTAGTCCGGGCCGGAATAATCGCCTGTCCTGGTCTCCGTCCTGCCGCAGCGGGTGCAGCTGCGAGACTGCCTTTCCTTCTGGGTGGGCGTGGCCTCCTGGACCTTCTGCCAGGCCGTCCACTGGTGGCCCAGGGCGGGGATGCTGTCGCCCCGCCAGGACTTCAGGCACTCGGGACAGACTGTGGTGTTCGTCCGTCCGGGCTTGACGCAGGTGGGTTCCACCGCGTCCTGATAATAGCCCTCCTTGTGGTGATAGTCCCCCCTCATGAGCCTTTCCTCCCCGCAGATGCGGCACTGGGCCCAGTAGGTGCTTCTGTTGTAGCAGTCGCCGGGATCTGCTTCCCAGAGCCGCTCCCAGGAATGGCCGGTCGGCGCGGTATAGGAAATGATCTCCTTCACCCCGTCGCAGCGCTTGCAGCGGCGGACGTATTCGCCGTTGTTGGTACACCCTGCCCGGATCCAGTCGTTGTAGGTCTCGGCGCCCTCGTGATCGCACTTTTCGGGGAAAAGCATCAGGCCCACAGGGCCGTCCGGCATGGTAAAGGTGAGCGTCTGCGTCGCCGCGTCGTACTTCCAGTCCTTGACCTGGCTGTTTGCGGGATCGCAATATTCGCCCGCAACCCAGAAGGAATCATAAGGACCGACGTCGTGCACGCCGAAGGGGCCGACGCCGAGCGGGATGGAGTCGGGAAAGAGATAACCTTCGTGGGCCTTAATCGTCACCTTCACCTTTTCGCCCGGATTCGCAATCATGGTACCGCCAACGTCGTAGGGACCGGCCCACCTTCCTCCTTCTGTATCCGGATCGATGCACGATGTGAAGATCGGCCATTTGCCGTCGGTGAATTCAACAGATTCCGAATGGCCGCAGTCAAGGCACTTGCGGATGATCCGGCCCTTGTGATACGCGCCATGTTTGTCCGTGTAAGGATAGCAGAAAACATGCCAGTTGCCATACTCATGGGCCTCCCGCATCTTCGCGGTGCAGCGGTAGCAGTAGCGGACATGATAGTCGTCCTCAATACAGCCGTTGGGCCAATCATATCCCCCGACGTTTTTGTCTTTCAGTTTGGAGAAATCGTGCTCATGGGTGAGCTTCGCAAGGATCTTCGATTCCGTATAGCCGCAGACGGTGCAGGTCCGCTGATCCAGGCCCTCAGCCTGGGCGGTCTGCACTGCAATGTGCTCCCAGGCGCCGAAGCTGTGCGGCGCTTCGTCCTTGACCAGGCCGCAGGAGCAGGCGTACCAGTGGCGCTCGCTGGTATATTTCAGAATGTTGTAGTTGTGCACATGGGCGGGATCCACAGTGGGGAGGACTTCCTCCTGCGTATAGTAGCAGACCGTGCACATCCGCTGCTGTTTGCCGGTGGACGTTGCGGTGGGGGCGGAGATGACCTTCCACTCGCCGTAATTGTGGGGCTTCACCGTGCCCTGGGTCTCTTCGCAGCCCCAGCCCCAGCAGGTGTTGATGTGACCGTCTTTCCCGCACGACTCCCAGCAGCCGTACTCATGCGGCGAGCGCACCTCGGCGGTCCGGGTCTTGACGCTTCCCTTGGCGTTGGTCACCACGCAGTAATAGCTGTCAATATAGTGGCAGGCGCTTTCATCAACATAGGCGCGCAGGGCAGCCGTCTTCGTGCCGATGTAGAGATCGCTGTTCTCCTGCAGGGCCTTTCCGTTTTTGTCGTACCACTGGTAGCTGAGCGTGCCCTCGCCGCCGGCATAGACCTTCATGACCGCCCAGCGCGCTTCGCCGCCTTCCGGCTTGAGCTGATCTGTGGAAAATTTGCCGCAATAATCCTTTGGCTCGCTGATGATGTAGGGGGAGCCGTCCTTGGGAATCTCGATGCAGGGGATCGAGACCGTACCCATGAGCTGTTCGCAGACCGTGCAGCGAATCTCCGCCGTGCCGTTTTTCCCGGCCATGTTGTCCGGCTGGATCGTGACCACGGGACTGCCGGCCGTGTGGGCCGCGCACTCCACCGAGGCGCCGCAGTCATTGCAGATGCGCCAGTGGGAGCTCTCGTTTTTGGACCAGTCCGGTTCGGTATCCCCGTGGAGGCAGGCCGTATGATGGCAGAGCGACAGGCACTGTCCGTCGGCAAAGCAGTAATGCGTCTGGAACTCGTCGCTCTCGACGCAGATGCCGTGGCTGCAGCCCAGGTCTTCCGTGTTGCTTTCGCAGCAGTATTCGCAGAGCCCGCACTCGTCGCAGAACTCCATGGAATCGTAGCAGTCGCCGCACTGGCTGCAAAAATGGTCGTCATATTCCGGATCCTCGGGGCACAGGTCGTGGTCGCAGTGCTCCTGGCAGTCCGGGCAGAGGCGGCAGTACTCGCAGAACTCGTCTAACTCATAGCAGTTTCCGCAGCCTTCACAGAGATGCTCATCCCAATCCGGGCCGTCGGGGCAGAGCCCGTGTTCGCAGTGATAGTCCTGCTGGCAGTCGTCGCACAGGCCGCAGTATTCGCACTCCAGATCCGCGGGACACTCGCCGCAGTCGGGACAGAGATGATCCTCAAAATCCGCGGACATGACGCAGTACAGATGGACGCAGCCAAGATCTGCGGAGTTTTCCTCGCAGCAGTCGAGACACACACCGCATTCCTCGCAGAACTCGCCGCCGGTGGCCTCAAGGCAGACGCCGCACTGCTCGCAGAGCCAGCCGTTGGCTTCGCAGCAATGGACGCAGTGCTCGCCTTCGTCCCGACACCATTCCACACCCCCCGGGAAGCAGTCGTCGCACTCCGTGCAGTGGGTTTCACCGTAGTTGCATTCCCAACACATTTGGCATGACTCGCAGACAGGCTCTTCCCATCCACATACATTGCACCACGAGCAGTGGCCAAAATCAACGGATGTGCCGTTCTCATAACATTCATGGCACAGCATGCAGTTGTCACACCATTCCACTCCCATCTCGTCATAGGTGAAGTATTCATAGTTGAAACTGACAACATTGGAGCATCCCGAGCACTCAATCGCGGAATCAAAACAATCCTGACACAGCGGGTTCAGGTTCGGCATATGTACACAGGCGCCTGACAGGTACCCGCTGTCGTCTTCGATGCGGCAGTTGCCGCACAGATCGCAGAAATAGTCGTCCTCATGACACATCAGGCAGAGCAGGGTGTCACAATACGGACATTCCTCAATGGGGCCGTTATCAAAACATTCATGGCAGTAATAACAATGATGCTCATCCTCACAGTTATTACAATGCTTGCGGCAATCATTAAAATTGTCAATGATGATATCAACGGCTGCATCATGCGCATCATTATTATCAAAACTTTGATCATAAGTCTCACCGCATGTGGGACATGTGACCACTACTTCGCCGACGCCATGTTCATCTTCATAAGTCACCTCAAAGTCTATGCCGTCAGAAGATGTATAAAAGTAGCTATTTCCGGCATAAACGGGAGGGGTGAGCTGCGGCAGAACGCCGATCAGCAGCACCAGGGCAAGCAGCAGGCTCAAGGTCCTGCGCAGGGTCAATCTTCTTTTCGTCATCTCTTTCCTTTGCCTCCTTGATGGGGGAATTTTGTTTTTTGCACGCAGACGCACCGAGCCGGCATCCGCAAATCAAGCGTTGATGTTGGTCCGGTCGTCGTCATGGATGACCAGCCCCATCGACCGGGCGTGGATCGCCAGTTCCAGGCGGCTGGTAAAGCCGGTTTTTTCCATGATGTTCTGCAGATGGCGTTTCACGGTGTTGGCGGAGATGTTCAGCTTCTCCGCGATTTCTTCATTGGTCAGGCTGGCGGTCAGCTCCCGAAGCACGTCCAGCTCCCGGTTCGTCAGATCCCTGCGTTTGATCCTGCCGAAGCTCACTTCCGGCAGCTGCGTCGGATAAACCGATTCGCCGTCGGCCGTGCGGTCCATGATATCGATCAGACTGTGGTCGTCGTACTCCTTGTACCAGAAGCTCTCTACGCCGATGGCCCGGGCTTTTTCCTCCCAGCTGGTCTCCGAGGTGGAGGTGGTCAGGATGATTTTCAGCTCCGGGTGCTTCCGTTTGATCCGGCCGGCGGCAGTCAGCCCGTCGATCCCATCCTGCATCATGACGTCCAGGATCAGAAGATCGGCTTCGTGGCTGTCTGCGTACTCGACCGCCTCCTGCGCCGTGCGTAGGGACGCCGCCAGCACGTAGCGTGTGGAGGCACGGACGTACATCTCAAAAAAACCGCGGGAGATGTACTGATCGTCTACAACGACGACGCGGATAGGTGTTTTCACATACGCTCACCGTCCTTTCCATGCGCGGATTTCCTCAAAAAGGGTATAGTTACCCTTTCCCTTCCAGATACATAATTATTATATCCGGCATGCATGATAATTCCTATCACCCATTCGTACCATTTTTGGAGGAAAACCTGAAAAACAACTGCGCTCCCGGCCGGCATTCGGCGGGGAGCGCAGTTGTTTATTCGGGAAACGTCAGGGTCAGGGAGAACGCAGGCAGGCTCTGTATGCGCATCTGTCCGCCGGCCGCCTCCGCGCTGCGGCGCAGGGACAAGAGGCCGCCGCTCTCGGCAACGGGGCCTTTCGGGGGCCTGCCGTTGTTGGTGACGGTCATGACGGTGCCGGCGGCGGTCCGGGTGATTGCAGCAAAGAGCCGGTCGCCCTCCGCGTGCTTGACGGCGTTGGCGGCACACTCCCGGATCGCGGCGGCAAGAACGGCGCGCAGCCTGCCCTCCTCCGGGGCAGCGCCCTTCAGCTCGACGGACACGCCGATGCTGGCCGCGGTGCTGATCGCCCGGCGCAGTTCGTCTTCGGCGTCGACTGCCGGAGCCTTGCTCTCTCCCAGCAGAAAGCTGTTCATCTGCCGGGTCATCAGGGCGACCATGGCGCTGTCCGTGCTCTCGGGATGCAGCACGTAATGCCGGCCCATCAGGAGCACCTGGCCAAGCTCGTTGTGCAGGGCGCTGCGGGCGGAGGCTTCCTCCTGCTTGACGAACATTTCCGCGGACAGATCCGACGCCTCCTTCATGCGGCGCTGGATCTGCTGCAGATGCGCGTTCTTCTCCCGAAGCTCTTCCGTGATGCGATAACGTTGGGTCACGTTCACGGCGCTGGTCCGTTCATAGTCCCGGCCTTGGGCGGTCAGGGTGTCTTTTGCAAAGAGCCAGGCCTCGCCGTGCGGGGTATGGACCAGCCGCTTTCCGCCCTGGTCTTCCCCGGACTGCTCCAGATACGTCCAGAGCTTCCGGGCATCCGACAGACGCTCGCCTGTCAGCTCGCGGCATAAGGCGTCCATTTTCAGATTGGAAAGACGCACCGAGCCGTCTGCCTGGCTGACACAGATCCCCTCGGGGAGCAGGTCCACTGCCTGGCGGATGGCGTCCGGCGTCACGGTGCCGTTTTTATAGCGCCTGTACGCCCTCAGCTGGCACAGCAGGAGGAGCACAGAAAGCAGCTCATAGGCAGCATAGACCATCCAGGGCAGGGAGAACACAAACCACCCGGTCTGGACAGAATTCCTCGGGATCGACGCATCATTTACGTTGCCATATCCGTCCAGGAGGATCACGAAGACCAGGAAACCGACCAGCAGATGGAGCACAGTGCTCAGCGTCAGCTTTCTGCTCTTTTTCTCGCGAAGGGAAAGAAGGAAAGCCGCTGTCTGGCCCATCACAAGGAAGATCGCGGCCAGCAAAAGCAGCAGTCCCTGGGGCCTGTCAAAGACACTGTAGATCGAATTCATCGCCCGGCGCCTCCTTCCGCATGAATGGTCAGGAAGAAGCAGCCGTCGTTTTCGCTGTGTTCTACACGAAGCGCGGTCTCCGGCAGGACGGGACTCCGGTCAGCCTCCACGGCGAGCCGGACGCCAAGCGGGGACAGGGAGACGGTCATCCTGTGCATATACGGCAGGAAGGCCTCGATCAGGGCCTCAAAGCTGTCATAGAGGGCATGGATCGTATCCAGCGGCAGATCGGAGTATTCCTCCCCCGTTGCCGCTGCGTCAATGCCGCAGCATTTCAGAAAACGGGCCGATTCCTGCAGGGCCAGGAAAAGCTCCCGGTTTGGGTGCGGCAGACTCTCCTCCGACAGAAGCATCAGATTGCTCTTTCGCTTGCAGTAGGCGTTCAGCACGCAGCATTCCGCCAGCACGGACGGAAAGCTGTCCGACTGCGGCGACGTATCCGAGAGCAGCGCCTCGATCCGTTTCTGCTTCGGGTACAGGGCGGCGGCGATCCGGTCGTAGACCTGGGTCTGGGCGTCCAGCTGGGCCTTTTTTGCCTTCAGCTCGTTCTCCACGGCGATCAGGTCGTTCTCCTGGCTCAGAAGCTCATTGGCTGCGGCGAGACGGCGGCCCTCCCGATGCAGCTCCCGCTCATCCTCCGTCCAGAAGGCGTAGCCGGGACGGATCTTCATGCCCAGAAGCCGGGTGTCCTCATCCAGATAGACGGGCTCCCGCACGGAGGCGGAAAGCTGCCCGGGGGTGGCCGGGATCGGCAGATCGGTCTCATAGACTGCCGAAAAGCGCTCGTCCGTGATCCGGACCGGCAGGCCAAGATGGGAAAAGAAGCCGGTATAGTTCTCGTTGTACGGGATAAACCGATTCCGGATGCAGACCTCAAAAGAACCCAGCATACCGAAGACCTGAATTTCCGGGGCATGGTACATGCGGACAAGATCAAGGGGCGTAAACACCAGCCGGTTGAGCAGGGTAAGCCCCACCCACAGCAAGGCGGTGCCCGCAAACCAGAGCAGTCCGCGAACGTTCTGACGGTATGTTTTGTGAATCAGGATCACAAAGCCGGTGATCATGGTGATCGCCATCCAGCCGTACATCAGATAAAACAGCGGCCCGTAGGTATAGGTGCCGACGATCCCGTGAAACTCCTTCAGCGGAATGAGCCGGTGATAGAAGAGCTGATGCAGGTCATTGCTCATGATCAGCAGCACCATGGCGCAGGCGGGGATCAGCAGCAGCCGGTCCTTGCCCTTCTCTTCCGGCTCCTCCCCTTTGCTGATCCGGATGCAGGTCATGAGGAAGAGCGTCGGGACCAGCACCATCGGGACGTTGTATGCATAATCCACATAACGCCGGATCAGCACCTGCGTCAGAATCCGGTAGCGCAGGGTGCGCAGGAGAAGGTAGAAGATCATTAGCAGCGCCGACGCAAGAATATACCGCCGCGCCCGGGTAGGAAGGAGCCTGTCGCGCACGGACTGCATCCAGAAGACCAGCAGCCCAATGTAGATCATGAAGTTGGCGCTGAACATGAAGGTATCCAACATCGAGACGTACGTCCTGGTAAACAGATACGTGATTCCACCCAAAAGAAGGAAAATCACAAACAGCAAGGTATTTCGATTCTGTTTTGTCAAGGCCGCGTTCCTCCTTTCGTTTGGATTGCTCGGGTGGTCCAGGGGACGGTTCTGGGTGGTCCAGGGGACGGTTCTGTGGTCCACAGCCACAAATAGTTTGATTTTCAAGCTGTTTTCACTGTAACTGCACGGATTTCAGGTGAGAAATATTCGATTTCAGAATCCGGTGCAGCAGCCTCTGCGCACAGCACAGGCCCGGCAGGGGCGGGGAGTTCCCCACTTCTGCCTGGGCCGACTGATCCGCAGCGGGGAGGAGAACATCCAATCAGAGAACCGTTTCCAGATCGAGTATTCGCCTCCAAACTGCGCACAGCGCAATATCACTCGCCGCAGGCGAATATAACTGAAAAAAACCTGATTTGTCTAACAAATCAGGTTTCTTTCATGGTCGGAGTGGCGGGATTCGAACCCACGGCCTCTTGGACCCGAACCAAGCGCGATACCAAACTTCGCCACACCCCGAAAGCCCTTATATTATACGTTTCTTTGCCATGATTGTCAAGTGTTTTTTCTCTGGACCCCGTCATTGCGTGTCCGGACCCCCGGCGGCGCTGTGTTTGCCCAGCCGGTTTTTTTCATAATCCCAACGCTGCCGGCTTCGCGGCAAACAAACACCCCCGGGCGGAAGAGAATCCGCACCGGGGGTGATGCTGACGCAGGGGCTTAGCCCAGGCGTCTGCCGCAGATAAAGCGGGTGGAGTAGTAGGTCTGGTCCAGGCTGGAGACCACCACGCCGGTTCTGGAGTTTGCCGCGTGGACAAACTTGCCGTCGCCGATGTAGAAGCCCGCGTGGGTCGCTCTGGCGGAGGTGGTGTAGGTCCGCTCAAAGAGGACAATGTCGCCGGGACGCAGGTCGCTTCTGCTCACATAGGAGCCGGCGCTCAGCTGGGCATCGGCGGTACGGCCGATGGAGAAGCCGAACTGTCTGGCTACGTAAGAGGTCAGGCCCGAGCAGTCAAAGCCCGTGGAGGGGGAGGAGCCGCCGTACACGTACCGGTAGCCCACAAACTGCAGGGCGTAGTTTGCCATCTTTTGGCCCACGTCGCTGCCGGCGGTTTCGGAGGCAGGGGCGGGGGTGCTGGTCTGGGCAGGGGTGCTGTCAGACGCGCTGGGGGCGGGCTGAGACTCTGCAGGCTGAGATTCCGCAGGCTTGGAGTCCTCCTTGTAGGTGTTGCCGGGGCTGCCGGCGTTGGAGTAGGGCTTTTCCAGCAGGGTCAGCAGGTCGCTGCGGACGTAGCCGATGTTGCCGTTGTAGCTCACCTTGTACCAGGAGCAGTTAAAGCCGATGATGAAGCAGGTCTCTCCCTTGGGGGCCTGGGCCACCACGCCGGTGTCGGTGCCGGGGCCCTTGCGCACGTTGGAGGAGGAATCGAAGGAGGCGTAGCCGATCTTGACGTTTTCCTTCTCTTTGAAGGTGACGTATTCTTTATACATATAACCGATATCCAGGTTGTAGTTGACCAGATACCAGTCGCCCACCTCGCGGATGATGATAACCGCGTCGCCCCTGGAGGCGGTGGAGATGATCTCGCCGTCGGTGGAGGCGGAGCCGCGCAGGCGGAGGGAGCCGGCGTCTACAATGCCGATGCCGGTTTTCAGCTCGGTGGCGTTGGCGCTGACGGTGATGGCGGTCAGGGCCAAAACCAGCAGGGCCAGCAGGATCACGATTCGGTATGTACGTTTCATATGTATCCTCGCTTTCAAAATCACTTGGAGGCTAAAGCTCTTTCGAGCCAGACACAACCCACATCCAGGGCCGTGTAGAAGCCGTCCTTCTCGCTCTTTTTTACGATTCTGTCTCTGGACCGGACGGACTGGTCGGTCAGCTGGAGCTGAACGGACACCCGGGTGGCCAGGGACAGATCCTCAAAATTCCTGGATTCCAGGATTTGCAAAATCACAATGTATTTGTCGGCCATGGAGCCGTAATACACAATGTTGTCTTTTCTCATCAAGGGGTGGCCCTTATAGATGAGACCTTGATTCACATCCGCCATACAGTACCTCCTTGAAAATGTAACCAAATTGTAACCCATTGAGAGGATTTTGTCAACCCTTAAATGAGAAATTTACAAAATTTTCTCAAAAATGGGAGAAAATCCTGCAATTTGGTCCGATTGCTGGGGAAAACACTGTGATTTTGAAAGCGAGGACATATGAAATTGTAACATTCTGCCTCCGCCGGCGCATGCCCGGCAGGGGGCGGGGGAACAAACAAGGGGCCTTGCCTGCGCAAAGCCCCTTGGGTTGCCTGGGGTGATCAGTCGAACAGGTAGTGCCGGACAATCTCCTGCAGGAGCTCGTCCCGATCTACCTTGCAGATCAGGGATCTGGCATTGTTGTGGTTGGTGATGTAGGTTGGGTCTTCGGAAAGAAGGTACCCAACGATCTGATTGATGGGGTTGTAGCCCTTCTCTGTCAGGGAATTGTAGACAGAGGAAAGGATGCGTTTCATCTCGTCGTGCTCTTCGCTGGGAACACGGTATTTGATGGTGCTCTGATCCATTGCGATTCCCTCCTTCGTTCTGTGCATCATTATATACATTCTAACCCATTTTTATGAGCTTGTAAAGGGTCAAAGACAAATTTTTTCAAAATTAAGGAGAAATCGCCGCCTCTCGCCCTTATCGGCGCTGGGCCTTCAGATCCTGGGCCAGGGCCTTCAGAATCTTCTCCATGGCGGGGGCGATATCCGCGTCGGAGAGGGTGCGGTCCTCGGCCCGGAAGGTCAGGGAGAAGGCCACGCTCTTCATTCCGGGCAGGATGCCCACGCCCCGGTAGATGTCAAACAGGGCCACGTCCTTCAGCAGCTTCCCGCCGGCAGCGGTGATGCAGGCCTCCAGCTGGCCCACAGTGACGTCCTCGCAGCACACCAGGGCCAGGTCCCGGGTGGTGGCGGGGTACTTGGGCAGGGGATGATAGGTCTTTTCGCCGGCCAGGACGGTGATCAGGTCGGTAAAGTTCAGCTCCGCGGCGTAGACCTCGCAGTCCATGCCGTAGTTCCGGGCAGCCAGGGGGTGAATCTGGCCCAGCACGCCCAGCTCCTTGCCGCCCACCCGCACGCCGGCGCAGCGGCCGGGATGGAAGGTGGGGTTGTCCCGCACGGGGTAGAACTCGGGCTTTTGGGCGTTCAGGGCGCAGAGCAGATCCTCCACCGCCCCTTTCATGGCAAAGAAGTCGCCTGCACCGTAGCTGCCCAGCACCAGCAGCTTGGGCTCATAGGGCAGGGCCTCGCCCTGGACGGGCAGATAGATCTTGGCCAGCTCATAGAGCTTGACAGACTTGTTGTGGTAGGCGTAGTTCCGGGCCAGAATGTCCAGCATAGAGGGCAGGGCAGTGGTGCGCATCACAGAGGTGTCCTCGCCCAGGGGGTTCAGGATCTTCACCTGGCAGCGTCTGGGGTCGTCCTTCGGGGCACGGATCATGTCCAGCCCGGAGGGAGAGACAAAGGAATAGGTGATGATTTCGCTGTAGCCCAGGGCCCGGGCGCCGGCGCCGGCCAGATTTTCCAGCTTCTGGCTGGGGGAGTAGCCGCCCCGGGTGGTAGCGCCCCGCATCAGGGTGGTGGGGATCTCGTTGTAGCCGTAGAACCGGGCTACCTCCTCAGCAATGTCCGCCATCCGCCGCAGGTCCGGCCGCCAGGAGGGCACCTGGATCATGCCGTCCACCACGGGGATCTGCTCTCTGCGCAGATAGTCGATCATGTCCGCCTCAGAGATCCGGGTGCCCAGCAGGGCGTTGATCCGGTCGGGCTCCAGGGGCAGTACCACAGGCTCGGGCACGTAGTTCAGAATGTCGATGACGCCGTCCACTACCTCGCCGGCGCCCAGCAGCTCTACCAGCTCACAGGCGCGGTTCACCGCGGGCAGGGTGAGCATGGGGTCAATGTTCTTTTCAAACTTGCCGGAGGCGTCGGTGCGCATACCCAGGGCCAGGGCGGTCTTGCGGATGGAGGTGCCGTCAAAGTTGGCGGACTCAAACACCACGTCCACGGTGTCGTCAACGATTTCGGAGTTCTCGCCGCCCATGATGCCTGCCAGACCCACAGGCCGGGTCTCGTCGGCAATGACCAGCATATCGGGGGTGAGCCTGCGCACGGTGCCGTCCAGGGTGGTGAGCTCCGTGTCGGCCCCGGCCCGGCGGACGATGATTCTGCCGCCCTTGACGTAGCGGTAGTCAAAGGCGTGCATGGGCTGGCCGTACTCCACCATCACATAGTTGGTGATGTCCACAATGTTGTTGATGGGCCGGATGCCGGCGGCCCGCAGGCGGCGGCGCATCCACTTGGGGGAGGGCGCGATCTTGACGTTCCGGACCATCCTGGCGGAATAGCGCCGGCACAGGTCGGGGTCGGGGGTCTCTACGTCCAGCAGCTCGGGCAAAACCCCGGGGCCGCCGCCCCGCACCACAGGCTCGTGGAGCTTCAGCGGCACGTTGAAGGCCGCGGCAGTCTCCCGGGCCAGACCAATCAGACTGTAGCAGTCGGGGCGGTTATTGGTGATTTCAAACTCCACCACCGCGTCGTCGTTGCCGATGACCTCGTTGATGTCCTGCCCCACGTGGGCGTCCTCGTCATTCAGAATCCAGATGCCGTCGGTGCAGGCCTCGGGGCAGTCGTTTTGGGTGAGCCCCAGCTCCTGGATGGAGCAGAGCATGCCGTTGGAGGCCACGCCCCGGAGCTTGCCCTTGGTGATGTGGGTGCCGCCGGAGAGCCAGGAGTTGTGCAGGGCTACGGGCACCAGGTCGCCCTGGCGGACGTTCTGGGCGCCGGTGACGATCTGGACGGGCTCGGCCTCGCCCACGTCGATCTGGCAGACCCACATATGGTCGGAATTCTCATGGCGGACAATGGAGAGCACCTTGCCCACCTTTACATTTTTCAGCTCGGCGTCCAGGCGGGTGGTGGTCTCCACCTTCTGGCCGGCAATGGTCATCACCTGGTCATATTCCCGGTCGGTGGCCTGGATGTCCACAAACTCGGAGAGCCATTTTCTGGAAAGATTCATAATGATGTCAACCTCCTCGTCAGAACTGTTCCAGGAACCGGATGTCGTTTTCGAAAATCAGCCGCAGGTCGGAGATCTGGAACCGGCGCATGGCCATCCGCTCCAGGCCGATGCCGAAGGCGAAGCCGGAGTAGACGTTGGGGTCGATGCCGCAGGTTTCCAGCACCTTGGGGTGGACCATGCCGGCGCCCAGCAGCTCAATCCAGCCCTCGCCCTTGCAGGTGGGGCAGCCTTGGCCGTGGCACTTAAAGCACTGCACGTCCACCTCGCAGCTGGGCTCGGTAAAGGGGAAGTGGTGGGGCCGGAACCGGACCACAGAGTCCTCGCCGTACAGAGATTTGACCAGGGTTTCCAGGGTGCCCTTCAGGTCTGCCATGGTGATGCCCTTGTCAATCACCAGACCCTCGATCTGGTGGAACATGGGGGAGTGGGTGGCGTCCACCTCGTCCTTGCGGAACACTCGGCCCGGGGCCAGGATCCGGATGGGGGGCTCCTTGATGGCCTCCATGGCCCGGATCTGCATGGGGGAGGTCTGGGTGCGCAGCAGCACGGAGCTGTCGTCCTTCAGGTAGAAGGTGTCGGACCAATCCCGGGCGGGGTGGCCCTCCTCGGTGTTCAGCTTTGTAAAGTTGTAGTCGGCCAGCTCCACCTCGGGGCCTTCCAGAATCTGGAAGCCCATGCCGATGAAGATCTCCTTGGCCTCATCCAGGGCGATGTTCATGGGGTGCTTGTGGCCCAGACTCTGCCGGCTGCCGGGGATGGTGACGTCCACCGCCTCGGCGGCCAGCCTGGCCTCCAGGGCGGCGGCGGCCAGCTCCTTTTTGCGCTGCTCCAGGTGCTCCTCAATGGAGGCCCGGACAGAATTGGCCAGCTGGCCCATCACGGGCCGCTCCTCGGCGGAGAGCTTGCCCATGGTTTTCAGCACGGCGGTCAGCTCGCCCTTTTTGCCCAGCACCTTGACCCGCAGGGCCTCCAGGTCAGAGGTCTGGGTGGCCTCCTCCAGGGCAGCCAGGGCCGAAGCGCGGATGCGTTCGAGTTGTTCTTTCATAGATCTGCGTTCTCCTTATAGTATATCATAACAATGGGAATACAAGCCGGATCGGGACGAAAAATAACGCCTCTCCTCCCCAGGCTTGGGGACGAAAGACGTGTCTTCCGCGGTACCACCCGCATTCGCTGCCGGCGGCAGCGCACTTTCAGGGCCTTAACGCGGCCAAAACGGCGGGCCCTACTGGGGAGAAGCTCCCGTTCAGACCGCGGCTCCCGGGGGAAGGCCTGCAGCGCCGCGGCGGATGCTCACACCAACCGCATCCTCTCTGAAATCCGCGTCCGGCGCCCAGACAGCCCGTTCTTCGCTTTTGATCGGAAACACTATACCACATCCGGCCCCGCATTGCAAGAAAAAAGTGTGGTTTTTCGGGGGAATTTCCACCGGGGGTTTGACAAAACCCAACCGCCGTAATACAATAAAAGCGAACAGACCCGCACATTTTTAGAAAGGGAGTGCCGCCTATGAAAAAACTGCTGAGCCTGTGCCTGGCGCTGCTTCTGTGCCTGCCGCAGCTGCCCGCTGCCCGCGGGGCGCAGATAGTGGATCCTGTAGACCCTGTGCCCCTGGGGGTGGTGTCCAGCGCGGAATATCAGGTTGCCCCCGGGGTGCGGGAGCTGGCTCTCACGGTGAACACCGCGGACGCAGACCAGCAGAGTCTGGTCCATGTTCTGGAGGTGGATCCCTCTGAGCCCACCCTGTCCTTCCACACCCAGGTCCGGCGGGGCACCCCGGTGGACTTCGGCCTGGAGCGCTGCTCCGACCAGGCGGCGGACACCGAGCAGGAGTTGCGGCAGCAGGACCCCAACGCCACGGTGGTGGGCTGCGTCAACGCCAGTTATTACAACATGGACACCGGTGAGCCTCTCAGCGTCCTGGTCAAGGACGGCGAGTATCTGCACACCCGGCTCAAGGGCTTCAACTACTTCTGGGTGGACCGGGAGGGACACCCCGCCTTTGGCATGGGGGACCAGCCTGTGCCGGACAACATCTGGCAGGCGGTGGGCGGGGCGGATATGATCCTCCACCAGGGGCAGATCGTCCGCCAGTACACCGACTATACCACCGCCCTGAACCCCCGCACGGTGATCGGCCTGCGGGCCGACGGCACGGTGCTGCTGGTCCAGGTGGACGGCCGCCAGGCGCCCACCTCCGTGGGCATGCACGTGGAGCAGGTGGGGGTGCTGCTGCAGAGTCTGGGCTGTGTTGAGGCGCTGAATCTGGACGGCGGCGGCTCGTCCACCTTCCTCTCCCGGCGGGCGGGGGAGGATCGTCTGCAGCTGCGCAACAGCCCGTCTGACGGCTGTGAGCGGTCTGTCTCCTCGGCGCTGATGGTGGTCTCCACCGCAGCCCCGACCCAGGCGGAGCCGGCCCCCACTGTGCCGGCCTGCACCCATGACTGGTTTCTGATTGACCGGCAGACCGTGCGCTGCACCCTCTGCGGGGCGGAGCAGGCGGTTGCGGATTTTACCGGCCTGTGCCGGGACAGCGAAGCCTCCCGCTGCGTCATCTGCGGCGTATTCCAAACCGGCTGGATCACCTGGGGCGACCGGATGCTCCACGCCAACGAAGACGGCCGCCTGCACCAGGTGACCACCACCGATTCCCGCACCTGCACCGCCAACGGCCGGGTCAGCGCCGTGTGCGCCACCTGCGGCGCGAAATACCAGGGCCCCGCCCTGTACCGGTTCGGCCACGACTGGGATGAGAACCATCTGTGCCGGCGCTGCGGCGCGGCAGGGAAGAACCTTGCCGACCTGCAGGTGAACCCGGTCTCCGCCCGGTATCTCTACCGGGACAGCGGCGTCCAGCCCACCCCCACTGTCTACGACGGCGAGACCCGGCTGGAGCTGAAAAGCAGCGCCGTGGCCAAGGACGGCGTGCTCACCTGGTACGGCCACCACCGCCTGGGCACCGCCTGGGTGGAGGTAGAGGGCCGGGGGGACTATTACGGCCTGCTGCGCATGGAGTACCAGATCATCCTGGACAAGGTTGCGGGCGTCACTGCCTCCGGGGTAGAGGGTACCTCCCTGTGCCTGAACTGGGAGCCCACCCAAGGAGCGCAATATTATATTGTATATCGCTACGATTTTTCCACTAAGGCCCTGGTAGAGCTGGGCCGGACCGACGGTCAGACCACGGGCTTCTTTTTAGAGGGCCTGCAGCCCAATACCAGCTACACCCTCTGCGTCAAGGCTGCCGCCGAGGTGGAGGAGACCCACTTTGAGTCCTACAGCCAAACCTGGGTCCAGCTGCGCACCACCCGGGATCCCGAGCCTGTCTCTGCCGCTGAGGCGGGGATTGGGGATCTGTATCTCACCACCCCCTCCGGCTGGCGGGTGGAGGTCCAGCCCACGGCCCTGGGGCCCACTCTGTTTGTGCCGGGCTGTCTCAGCGCCAAGGCGCTGCCCCTGGTGGTGGAGACGGCCACGGGGCAGAGCGTCACCCTCGCGGGGCCGAGCGGAGAGATGGAATACACCGGCGCGCCCTTCAATCTGTACGATCTGACCTGCCGGAGCGCCGACCAAACCGCCCGCTTGGATATCCGGGTGGGGGAGGGCCCCGCCATGCGGATCCGGATCATGGAATCCAACCGCAAGACCTTGTTCCTCCAGCCCGGCGGGGCGCTGGAGATGGTCTCCTCAGATGGCGACACCCTATGCCTTGCCGAGGGCTGGTCCATGACCGCCACCGACTGGAGCACCAAGCGGGATCTGACCCTGCGCTTCCCAACGCCCGAGACCCTGACCGGCTCCTCCACCCGGGGCCTGCAGTGGCGGCTGTCCGCCATGACGGAGGATCCCACCCCCCTGACCCAGCGGATGTACTGGCGGGCGGCCAAAAAGGCCGGCCTGGACGGCGCCGGGGGGACCCACTGGGTAGAGGTCTATGCGGAGGGCTGCTACCAGGGCCTGTACCAGCTGACCCTGGACCGGACGCCGGATGCGGAGCTCCTGTCGGCCTTTCTGACCACTCTGGAGCAGCCGGATTTGATCCACCCGGAGACCGGACTGCACTACGACGAGTATGCAGACCCGGACGCCCTGGCCCTGAGCTGGCTGCTGTGCAAATACGCGGGCCGGGACCTGCAGCTGGGCTACGTCACCGGGGAGAACGGCCTTCTCTCCGCGGTGCCGAATTTTGACAGCCCTGCCGAAGACAGCGCCTTCTTGGAGCGTCTGACCCAATTGCCGGACTTTATGACCCGGGCCAGACGGCAGTATCTCACCAAGCTCCGGCCTGTGCTGGTGACCCTTACCACCCAGGGCGGCGCCTTGGAGAGCGCGTCAAAGTCTCTGCCCAAGTCCATGGCCCGGGATCTGCGCCGCTGGCAGGGCCTTGCCTGGGACGGGCAGAGCCTGGACGGGCAGGCCCAGACCCTCTCTGCCGCCCTGGATGCCGGCCTGGCGCGGCTGGACGCCCTCCTGGAGGTGGACGAGAGCTCCCAGCCGGACCCGGTTGCACCGGGCCATGAAGACTGTCCGGGCGCCGCCTTTGAGGACATGCCGCCCCTGGACAACTGGGCCCACGCCCCCATCGACTGGGCGGTGGAGCAGGGCATTGCCTACGGCAAGACCCTGACCTACTTTGGCCTGAACGACGCCTGCACCCGGGCCCAGATGGTCACCTTCCTCTGGCGGGCAGCGGGCAGTCCGGAGCCGGAGATGCAGGAACAGCCCTTTGACGACGTCCCCTTGACCAGCTTCTGGGAAAAGCCTGTGCGCTGGGCCCTGGAGCAGGACATCACCCGGGGCATGAGCCCGACGATCTTTGCGCCGGACCTGCCCTGTACCCGGGGCCAGGCCATGACCTTCCTGCACCGGTTTGCCGGTCTGCCCGACCCGGAGGGGGAGGAAATGCCCTTCCACGACGTGCCGCCAAATGTGTATTATACCGAAGCGGTCCGCTGGGCGGTGGGGCAGGGCATTACCAACGGCAAAACCCTCACCCGCTTTGCGCCCCAGGACGCCTGCACCCGGGCCCACATTGTCACCTTCCTCTACCGCCTGCTCCAGCCTGCCGAGGCTTAAGGGGATTTGGCAAGAAAGCTCTTGCATCCCGGTGCAAACTGCGATATAATAGGCGTAACTACGGGCGCAGCCCGGAAAGAAAGGATATGGATCCCAATGAAAAAATTCATCTGTCTTGTTTTGGTTCTGCTGCTCACGGCGGCCCTGTTCGCCGGGTGCAAGACCGGCACTGCCGGCCAGGACGGGGATCAGCCTCTGAAGGTAGCGCTGGTGATTGCAGGCACCTTCGGCGACCGTTCCTTCTATGACTCTTCCAAAGAGGGCGCGGAGCGGCTCAAGGCCGACCTGGGCATTGACCTGGTCACCATTGAGTGCGGCAACGAAAACCACGCCACCCAAATGCGCAACGCCGCCGACGCCGCCGACATGGTCATCTGCGTGGGCTGGGAGTTCTACGACATCGAGACCATCGCCCCCGAGTACCCCGACGTCCACTGGATCTGGATCGACAACGAGACCAGCGCCCCTGTGGCCAATGTGCTGAACATCACCTATGCCCAGAACGAGGGCTCCTTCCTGGCGGGCTATATTGCCGCCGCCACCTCCTCCACCGGCACTGTGGGCGCTGTGGGCGGCGAGGACAGCGACACCATCAACGACTTCATCGTGGGCTACGAGCAGGGCGCCAAGGCCTTTGACGAGGGCATCAAGGTGGTCCACAACTACACCAACACCTATGACGACCCCGCTGCCGGCAAGGAGTGCGCCATTGCGCTGCACGACCAGGGCGCCGACGTGATCTTCCAGATCGCCTCCGCCGCCGGTGACGGCGTGTTTGAGGCCGCCAAGGAGAAGGGCTTCTACGCCATCGGCGTAGACTCTGACCAGAAGTACATCAACCCCGAGGTCATCATCTGCTCCATGAAGAAGGAAGTGGGCGCCTCCATCTACGACGCCGTCAAGTCCTATCTGGAGGGCGACAGCTCCAAGTGGGGCACCACCTGGGTGGCCGATATGTCCAACGGCTATGTGGGCATCGGCTACGGCGAGGAGGGCTCCACCCAGCAGGTCACCGATGAGGTCAAGGCTGCCGTGGAAGACCTGGCTGCCAAGATTGTCAGCGGCGAAATCGTTGTGGACAGCACCAGACGCTGATCCATCCACCACTCAACCAAAAGGCGTGACAGTTTGTCACGCCTTTTTGCAAGGAGCGCTATGAACACAAAAAACGAACCGGTCATCGAATTTGAGCATATCACCATGGAGTTCCCCGGCGTGGTGGCCAACGACGACGTCAGCCTGCAGATCCGCAGGGGCGAGGTTTTTGCCTTGGTGGGAGAAAACGGCGCGGGCAAGTCCACGCTGATGAACCTGCTCTACGGCATCTATACCCCCACCGCGGGCACCATCCGCATCCGGGGCCGGCAGATCACTGACCACAGCCCCAAGGCGGCCATTGCCCTGGGGGTGGGCATGGTGCACCAGCACTTTATGCTGGTGCCCTCCTTCACCGTGGCCCAGAACATTGTTCTGAGCAAGGAGCCCCGCCGCCTGGGCCTGTTTTTTGACAACGCAGCCGCTGTCCGGGCGGCCCGGGCCCTGATGGAGGAATACGGCCTGCAGGTAGACCCCACCGCCTTGGTCCGGGACATCGGCGTGGGCCTGCAGCAGCGGGTGGAGATTCTGAAAACCCTGTACCGGGGGGCCGACCTGCTGATTCTGGACGAGCCCACCGCCGTTCTCACGCCCCAGGAGACCGACGAGCTCTTCGCCGTGATCCGCCGCATTGTCCGCGAGAAGGACATGACGGTCATTCTTATCACCCACAAGCTCTATGAGGTCATGCAGATTGCAGACCGGGTAGGGGTGATGCGCAAGGGCAGGCTGGTGGGGGTAGAGCCTGTGCAGAACGTGGACGAGCGGAGCCTTGCCTCCATGATGGTGGGCAGGCCCGTGCTGTACGACAATCTGGAAAAAACCGGCACACCCGGCGACCCCTGCATCCGGGTGGAGAATCTCACCGTGCTGGACAACCGCGGTCTGCCCGCGGTGCGGAATCTGAGCCTGGAGGTCCGGGCCGGAGAGGTGATGGGCATTGCCGCCATTGAGGGCAACGGCCAGAGCGAACTGCTGGAGGCCATCACCGGCATGCGCCGGCCGGAGCAGGGCCGGGTGGAGATCTGCGGCCTGGACGTCACCGGCAAGGATCCCGGCACCGTCCGGGCGGCGGGCCTTGCCCATGTGCCCGAGGACCGGCTGGCCACCGGCGTGTCCGGCCAGGCCAGCGTGTCAGACAATCTGCTGGTGGGCCGCCAGCGGGAGCCCCGGTTCAACAAGCTGGGCTTCCACCAAAACCGGGCGGCCATCTCCGCCTATACCGAGTCTCTCTACGAGCGCTACGACATCCGGGGCGCCGGCCAGGAGGGGGCTGCCGGGTCCATGTCCGGCGGCAATATGCAAAAGGTGGTCATTGCCCGGGAGTTCAGCTATGATACCCCGGCCCTGGTCATTGCCCAGCCCACCCGCGGGGTGGACGTGGGCGCCATCGAATTTATCCACGGCCAGATCCTGCAAAAGCGGAACCAGGGGGCGGCCATCCTCCTGTCCTCGGCGGACCTGGACGAGGTGTTCCGCCTGTCAGACCGGATCATCACCCTCTATGAGGGCCGGGTGACCGGCGAATTTGAAACCGGACGGATCTCCAAGGAGGAGATCGGCTACTACATGACCGGCGACCGGGCCGGAGGGGAGGCCGGAAATGCGTAAGAAAATCGATCTGGGCTATCTGGCTGCCCTGGCAGTCAGCGTGGTGCTGGCCTTTGCCATCGGCGCGGTAATCCTGTTGGCCACAGGCTTTTCACCCCTGCGGGCCTACGGGGCCATGTGGCAGGGGGCCTTCTCCGGCATGCGCCATGTGGGTGACTTTTTAGAGTACGCCATGGTGCTGGCCATCTGCGGCCTTGCCTGTGACCTGGGCTCCCGGGTGGGCATCTTCAATGTGGGCGGCGAGGGGCAGCTGCTCTTCGGCGCCATTTTGGCCTGCCAGGTGGGCATCTGGCTGGACGGCGTCACCCCATGGGTGGTGATCCCCCTGGCGGCCCTGGCGGCCATTGCCGCGGGCGGGCTTTATGCGCTGATCCCCGGCGTGCTCAAGGTGAAGCTGAAGGTCAACGAGGTCATCATCACCATCATGCTCAACACTGTGGCCGCCTCTCTGTGCCAGTTTCTGGCCAAGGGGCCCTGGAAGAACGCCAACAAAAACATTGTGGCGGGCACGCAACAGCTCAATGCCCGGTACTGGTTCGGCCAGCTGATTCCCCACTCCAATCTCACCACTGCCATTCTGGCTGCCGCGGTGATGGCCTTTCTGGTCTGGTATGTGATGCAGAAGACCTCCCGGGGCTTTGAAATGAAGCTCACCGGCCAGAATCCCCGGTTTGCCCGCTTTGCCGGCCTGCACACTGACCGGATGGTCATCGTCTGCATGGCCATTTCCGGCGCCATGTGCGGCCTGGTGGGGATGTTCCGGGTGTACGGGGCAGAGCACCTGTTCAAAAGCAGCATCTCCAACGACTACTACTTTGAGGGCCTGATGGTGGCCATGATTGCCCAATATCAGCCGCTTGCCACCATCCTGCTGTCGGTGTTCTTTGCCGTGCTGAAGATCGGCGCCCAGAACATGGAGCTTGCCGCCCATGTGCCCAACCAGATCTATCTGATCATCCAAACCGTTATCATCTTCTCCATGGCGGCCGAGCGCGGCGTGCTGCGGACCCTCCGGGCACGGGCTGCTGACCGGGCTGCCAGGGCCCGACTCACAGGAGGAAATGCCCATGTCTAATCAGCTCTGGCGTTACGTCTTCTCCGTGGGCACGCTGCAGCAGATGCTCCGCAGCGCCACCCCCGTGGCCCTGGCGGCCATCGGCGGCTCCATGACCGAGCACGCCGGCATTATGAACATCGGCATGGACGGCATGATTCTCATGGGCTGTTTCTTTGCTGTGCTGGGCAGCTTCCTGTTCCAATCCGCTGCGGCGGGGGTGGGCCTGGTGCTGGTGCTGGGCGTGCTGGTGGGCCTGTTCTTTGCCCTGATGGTGGTCAAGTTCGGCTCTGACGAATTTATCATCGGCTGCGCGCTCAACACCTTTGCCCTGGGCCTGACCAGCTATCTCTCCCGGTCCATCTTTGGCGTCTCCGGTGCAAAGGGCAACCCCGCCCTGCCGGTCATTCGCATCCCCTTCTTAAACCACATTCCGGTGCTGGGCCCCATGCTGAACAACCAGTCCATTCTGGTCTATCTCACCCTGGTGCTGGTGGTGGTGATGTGGCTGTTTGTCTACCACACCCCCTACGGCTTCTGGCTGCGGGCGGCGGGGGAGAAGCCCGAAACGCTCCGCACCGCGGGCATCAGTCCCGACCGGATGAAGTGGCTTGCCAGCATCCTGTGCGGCGTGTTCTGCGCCCTGGCGGGGGCCCATCTGTCCCTGGGCCAGCTGGGCGGCGCCTTCGCCGAAAACATGAGCAACTCCCGGGGCTATATCGCCTTTGCCTGCGTCATTTTTGCCGCGGCCCATCCGGGCAAGGCCTATCTGGCGGCCCTGATGTTCGGCTTCTTTGATGCCATCGGCCTGCGGCTGCAAAAGTCCGTCAGCGCAGACCTCACCAACACCATTCCCTATCTCATCACCGTGGTGATGATGGTGTACATGGTGGTCCGCTCCCAGCGCCGCCGCCGCCACGCGGCCCGTTCGGCCCTGAATCAGCCAGCCGGCAGTTGAGCAGACCGCCCAAAAACAAAATCAGCATACAGGCGTAGAGCCACAGCATGGTCATGGCAATGACCGACAGGCTCCCGTAGTAGATGGAATAGTGGCCAAACTGCCCTGCGTACCGGGTGAACAGCCTGGAAAACCCCATCCACGCCGCCGCCGCGCACAGTGCCCCTGGCAGAGACTCTGCCAGGGACATCTGTTTTTCCGGCAGGGTCCGGTACATCCCGGCAAACACCGCGCCCAGCAGGGCGGTGGGCAGACCCAGCCGCAGGGCGGCAGCTGCGGGGCCTGCGCCTGCCGCCAGCGCCCGGCCAAAGAGCTGCAGCCCTACCAGGGCCAGCAGAGAGACCAGCAGGGCCAGGCTGAACAGCAGACTCCGCAGCCGCTTCTGCCACACCCGCTGTGTTTTGCCCCCGCAGATCCGGTCCAGTCCCCGCTGAACGCTGTATACCCCCTTGGACACGCTCCACAGGCAGGCCAGGGCGGAAACCGGGGCCAGGTGCACGGTGTCCGGCCGGAACAGCTCCTGCACCATATAGTCCAGCAGCGGCCGCAGGGCGGCAGGCAGCAGCTTCTCCAGCCCCAGCTGCAGGTCCTCCGGCCGCAGGGGCGTGAAACGCAGCAGCGCAATGGCCAGCAGCATCCCGGGGAAGAGGGCCAGCAGAATAAAAAATGCAGCGTTGGCTGCATACACATCCAGCTCCAGCCGGCAAACCCTTCCCCGCAGAGCCTTGAAGGCTCGCAGAGACTTGCTAAGAAAATGAAACATTTCTCTCCTTTCTCATGAAAAAAACAGAAAAACCTATTGAATTTGACGCATGTTTATGCTATCATGAAATTTGAGGTAGACCCATATTTTGTGGTTTTACGCCCAAAGAGGTCTCTACTTATGGCGTATTTAGATTATGCGGCTTCCGCACAAATTATGCGCACCCACGCCTTGTCCACCCCTTGCCCTGAACGGATCACAGGGCCCGCCGGGATCGACACCCCAGAGCAAATGCCGGTCTGCACAAAATCTGATCCATCTGGCAAAAGAGAATATCTTAGGAGAAATGCATATGTCAAAACGAATTCTTAGCACAATTCTGGCCCTGGCAATGGTGTTCTCCCTCTTCACCGGGCTGACGCTCACAGCCTCTGCCGAAAACCCCACCTATGAAAAGGTGACCGACGCCGCCAACCTGCAGGCAGGAGATGTAATCATTCTGGCCTGCGAAGCGAAAAATGCGGCAGCCGGCGCCATGGGCACCGGAAAGTTTTCACAAGTGTAAGCGCCACATTCACCGACGGCAGCGCGACCTCTTCTGACGCCGTGCAAATTACCCTGGGCGGGGAAGAGGGCGCCTGGACCCTTACGACCGCTGAGGGTCTGATCGGCACCTCCGCCGCCAAGGCCCTCAACCACACCGGCACCGGCACTACCACCTGGACCATTGCGATTGTGAACGGCGACGCCGAAATCACCAGCACCAACACCAGCTATGGCAGATTGTGGTACAACAACGGCAGCCCGAGATTTTTAAATTACACTTCTACCAGCGGTTTTTCCGCCATCCAGATCTACAAGCTCTCTGCAGGCGCGTGCCAGCACCAGTGGGATGAGGGCACCGTCACCCAGGCTGCCACCTGCACCGCGGAGGGTGTCAAGACCTACACCTGCAGCCTCTGCGGCGAGACGAAAACCGAGACCATCCCCATGATCGCCCACACAGACGCCAACGAAGACGGCCTGTGTGACGTCTGTGAAAACGAGCTCTACACCCTGGCCACCACCCTGCAGACCGGCGACCAGGTCGTCATCTACCATCCCGCTTCCGCGCTGGCCCTCACCAGCACCGCCTCCGGCTCCAAGCTGGCGGGCACTGCTGCCAATCCTCTGGAGGGCATGCTGGCTGCTGTCGGCGAAAACGCCCCTGCCGTGTTTACGGTAGAGATGGCAGATGAGACCAATTTCCGCCTGTACACCCAGGGCGGCTACCTCACCTCCGGTGAGACCGGCAATTCCCTGACCCTTTCCGCCGCGGCCACCGACTACAGCCTCTGGTATCTCCAGGCTGCAGAGGAGAACCCTGGCACGGTTTTGGTATACAACACCAACGCCGCGTACAACGATGTGAAGAATCAGGCTCTGGAGTATTTCAACGGCTTCACCACCTACGGCTACAAGGAAGCCAACGATTCCCAGTACCGGATGCAGCTTTACACCCGCGCCGCCGCCCCGGCGGAGGAGCAGGACGTGGAGATCCTCCTGGTGGATCAGACCGATTCCCAGCAGCTGAACTACTACGTCTGGAAGGACCAGACCCCCAAGACCGCCTGGCCCGGCGAGGCCCTCACCGCCGCCGGCACCGACAAGGACGGCTACCCCTACTATGTCTTCACCTACCGCATTTCCGACTATCCCGACGGTCTGATCTTCAACCGCGGGGACGGCCAGCCCCAGACCGGAAACCTGGATCCCCGTACCGATGCAGGGGTCAAGGGCTACGCCATCTATTACATTTACGGCCAGAGCGGCAACAATCTCGATGTCTCCAACCAGGCTGCGGATGTCTGGCCCGGCCCTGGCGAGACGGTTGCGCCCACCTGCACCGCTGACGGCTACACCGTCTACACCGGCCTGAAGACCGGCGAGCAGGTCACCAAGACCGACGAGGGCACTGCCCTGGGCCACAGCTTTGGGGATTGGACCTATGCCGGCGGCGGACATCATATGCGTGTCTGCATCCGGGGCGACAAGCGCGAGTATAAAGACTGCACCTTTGAAAACGGCGTCTGCACCGTCTGCGGCGGCCATCAGCCTGCAGTCGGCGGCACGGATACCTTCATTAAGGTAGAATCCCTGGCGGACCTGACCCCGGGCGACGAAATCGTCTTCGCCTACGAGGGCGTGGACGGCCTGGTGGATTCCCAGGCGGCCGGCCCCATGCACACCGGTCACTATCTCACCTCCGTAGACGCGGCCATTGAGAACAAGGTTCTGGTTTCCGCTGACGCGCTGGTGTTTACCCTGGGCCAGGGCAGCGCAGAGGGCACCTACACCTTTGCCTATGACACCAAGTATCTGGCCCCTGCCGCCAGCGACAACAAGCTGTATCTCAACGCGGAGCCCTCCGATTGGACCATCAGCTTCACCACCGAGGAAGAGAGCGGAGAGACCAGCCTGCGGATCACCTGCGACAACCGTCTGCTGCGCTACAACGCCACCTCCGGCCAGGAGCGCTTCTCGGCCTATGGAAATGATAGCACCCTGGATCCTGTGGCCCTGTACAAGAAGGGCGAGGCCCAGGCCCCTGTGGGGCAGGACTATGTGGTGCACTTCAGCGTGCCCCAGGGCGTGGACCCTGTGGAGGACATGACCTCCAACACCCTCACCGGCATCACCCTGCCCACTGCCCAGGCCCCCGAGGGCTACACCTTCCTGGGCTGGACCGATGCCGAGGTGGACAACGTCAGCACCAGACCCGAATACCTGGCCGGCGGCGCCCACTACACCGCTGCCGCGGAGATCACTCTCTATGCCCTCTATCAGACCGGCGAGGCCGGCACCCCCGGCGAGTATACCCTGGTCACCGACCCGGCAGAGCTGGTCCTGGGGGATCAGATTCTGATCACCGAGAACGGCGGCAGTGAGATGAACAACTCTCTGAGCACTGAGCAGAAGCCAAACAACCGCGGTGTGGCCGTGGGCGCCAAGAGCGAGGACTGCACCACTTATACGCCTGCCGAGGACACCGCCATCCTGACCCTGGGCGCCGGCACCATTGAGGGCACCTACAGCCTCTATGACCCCGCCAACAACGGTTACCTGTACGCCGCATCCTCCAGCAAGAACTGGCTCCGTACCGAGGAAGAGCTGGATGACAACGGCTCCTGGAGCATTTCCATTACAGACAACCAGGCGACGCTGACTGCCCAGGGCGCCAATACCCGCAATATACTCCAGTATAACCCCAGCAGCAAGCTCTTTGCCTGCTATGCCTCCAACCCCAACCAGCAGCCGGTCTTCCTGTACCGGCAGACCGGCGAGGGAACCCCCGGCAGCCTGGTGTACACCACTGTGATCGAGGCCCCGGAGCCCCGGACCATCACCGTCTACTTCATCGACAAGGACAACAACAGCGAGATTTACGCCTATGCCTTTGGGGCAAACGAGGCCGCGAACGCCGCCTGGCCCGGTGTCAAGCTGGAGAGCGACGACCAGGCCGTCTGTGACGCAGAGACCAATCCCAGCACCCACCCCTACTACAGCATCGAGCTGGATCCCGCGGTGTATCAGACCGTGATTTTCAACAACGGCAACGACGGCTCCGGCAACCAGACCATGGATCTGAGCTACGTCACCGACGCCGGCGACAAGGACTATGTGATCTATTATGCCACCAACATGGGCGTGGCATCCCCCGCTCTGGACTTCTGGCCCGTCAGCTCCAAGCAGACCACCGCGCCTACCTGTACCGAGGCCGGTGCTGAGACCTACACCGGCAAGTTCACCGCTGAGCCTCAAACCGTCGTCCTGCCCGCCCTGGGTCACGACTGGGGCGAGTGGACTGTGACCACCCCCGCCGCCTGCGAGACCGACGGAGAGGAGACCCGCA
>CAMOKD010000013.1:0-40314 GCA_946617435.1 uncultured Clostridia bacterium
AGGCCCAGGCGGACAGGCTCTCGCCGTCCAGCTCGTCCACCACGTAGACGGTGACAGTGCGGCCGTCCTTCAGGTGCACCAGGGTGTCATCCTCGGCCACGGCCAGGGACTCGTTGCGCTGGGCGGTGTGGACGGTGACGTCGGTGCTCAAAAGGCCGGTGTAGGTAAAGGCCAGCACAGCCAGCTCCCGGCGGGCGGTCAGGTCCGCGGCGGCCAGGGTGACGGTGCCCTCCCCACCCTTGACGGAGATATGGGCAAAGTCAGAGGTGTAGCCGGTGTAGGTCAGCTTGTCGGCGTCATAGGTCACGGTGAGCAGGCCGTTGTTCACATCCTCGGTCTCGGTGAGGGTGACGGTGACCTGGCCGTTTTCGGCCTCGCCGGTGCTGGGATCGGTAACAGTGGTGCGGATGACGCCCTGCAGGGCATTGACTGCGCCGGTGACGGGGTTTTTGACCTCGTCGTCCGCGGCGGCGTTCAGCCGGGCCATGATATCGGCGGTCATCAGCGCATCACGGCTGATGTGCAGGGGCTCCAGGGTCAGCTCGACAGGGGCTTCCGCCGCGGCAGGGGCGGCAGAGCCGTTTACGTACAGGCCGGCGGCGGGCCAGATGCCCTCGCCGAAGTTGCCGGCGTTGTACAGCTTGCCGGTGGTGGGATTGTACATGATCAGCTCGGAGACGTTGTCCGCCTGGCGGGACCAGTAGATCCAGGTGCCGTCATAGTACAGGGACTGGTACTGCAGGCCGGCGCCCAGGCCGGTATCCACCACCAGGGTGGGAGCGGTCCAGTTAAAGCCGTTGCTGTAGCTCACGGTGGTGGTCCAGATCTTGCCGGTCTCATCCAGGAAGTAGTAGGCGCAGGAGGTGGAGCTGACGGTCCTGGCGCAGATGCCCACTGCATAGGCATCACCCACGTCGGTGCTGCTCAGATCCAGCAGACCGTAGGGGAGGCCGGAGAAGGTGCCCAGCTCTTCGTCCGTCTGGGGGGGCAGATTGCCCAGGATCAGGTATTTGGCAAAGGCGTAGCTGTAGAAGGTGTAGCCGGAGAAGCCTGTGGGCCCTCTTGCCATGCCGAAGGCAGGCACGTAGTTGGTGCCGTACTCCGTGGCCGCATAGGTGGTGCGGTTGATGCTGTAGATCACAGAGGTATCGCTGAGATCCAGGGTGGAGGCATACAGGGCGGAGGCAGACTGCATCATGGCGTTGTGCAGATACAGCGGATTGCCGTTCAGGGTGACACCATTGTTGGTGCGCTTGGTCCAGGTGGGCAGGTTGTTGGCGTTGAAGTAGGAGAAGTAGACGTTGCCCTCCTCGTCCCAGATGATGGTGCTGAGCTCCTTGTTCACCGCCTCAACGTTCACGGTGCAGCTGCCCTTGACGGCGCTGTTGGCGTTGGAGGTGGCGGTGATGACCGCGGTGCCCTTGGCCACTGCGGTGACGTGGCCGTTCTGGTCCACGGTGGCAACCCCGGTGTTATCAGAGGACCAGGTGACGGTGCGGTCGCTGGCAGTCAGCGGGGTGACCTTGGCCACCAGGTCGGCGGAGCCGCCCTTGTACAGGTCCAGGGTGTCGGGGGTGACGCTTACCGCAGAGACCGCGTAGGGATCGACCTCATAAGAGATGGTGGTCTTGACGTAGAGATAGATCTTGTTGGTGGTGGCGGTGCTCAGGCTGTAGGTGCTGTTGTAATAGCGCAGATAGCGGCTGTTCACGCCCAAAATGTTGGACGAAGCGGTATAAGTCCAGCTGTTATAGGAGTTGGAGGTGCTGATGCTCAGCGTGGTGCTGGTATTGCTGGTATGGCGCAGATAGTTGCTGCCGTTCATCAGCTTGATGCCGGAGCTGGCAGTCCAGACGGCGGTGGTGGGCACGTCGGCGGATTCCATATAGGGCTTGTTGCCGGTGTCAGAGCTGCCGGCCTTGACGGTGACGGCGGTGGCAGTGACGGTGTTGCTGTAGCTGCCGGCGGTGTAGCCCAGCACATGGGCGGTACCGGCGGCGTTTACCTCGGCAATGACATAGTCGTTGCCGGCGCTCAGGCTGTCGGCGAGGACGTAGACGGTCTTTTCCACATGGGTGTTGTTGTTGACCTTGACCGCCACGGCGGCCTCATTGCCTGCATAGTCGCCCACAAAGACGGCCACATAGCCTCTGGCGTTGGCGATGGCATTGGAGGCATCCAGGGTGATGGAGGCGGTGGGTGCGCCGGGGGCCTGCTCGGCATAGACGGTCTCGCCGTCCAGACTCAGCACGGCCACATAGGCCAGGTTCTTGTCGTCGGCGGCGGAGACGGTAAGGGTATTGCCGGTGAGGGTGGCGTTCTCCACGGTGGGGGCGGTGTTGTCCACGATAAAGTCATAGCCCACAAACGCGCCGCTGCCCAGGGTGTTGGCCCGCAGCAGGCTCTCAAAGCCGGCATTGTCCAGCGCAGCGGAATCCGCGGCGTTGAAGCTGCCCTTTTGCATCATGCCGTAGTACTCGGGGATGGCGTAGAAGCCCACACGGAAGCGGTCGTTCTCGGCCAGGCCGTAGGAGGACACGGTCTTGTTGATGCCGTAGAGCTTGGTCATGGTGTTCTGCCAGCCGGCAGAGGCGGAGTAGAACTGGCCGGCAACGTTGTTTGCGGTCACGGAGGCGGTGATCACATCGGTGACCTTGTGGTCGCTGTCCAGCTTGGTCACGGCAAAGCCGGTGGTGGCAGCCGAGCGGATCAGATTGTAGGAGATCCGCATCAGATTGGTGTTGGAGCTGACGGCCAGCCGGTCGGCGGGGAAGCTCTGCTCCACCATGTAGGGGTTGCCGGAGAACTTGACGTTGGAGCCGGCATAGTTCACCATGAGATAGTTGGTGTCAGCGCTGCCGGAGTAGGCCAGGCGCTGCGCGCCGTACAGGCCATCCACGTAGGACATGTTGTCAAACATGGAGGGCTCGGTCCAGGAGCCGTAGAAGCCCAGGATGGGGATGGAGTGCTGGCTGCCGTCAGAGCAGGTCAGCACGGTGAAGCCCTCCAGATAGGCGCCCTTGGCATAGGCGGCCAGGGCGGCACGCTGGTCGGCAGTGAGGTCGATGTTCACCTGCACCTGGGCAGAGCCGTGGGCAGGCACGGTGTAGGCCCCGGCAGGGGTCTCGGCGGGCTCCCAGCTCAGCAGCAGGTAGGCGTCCCGGGAGGTCACAGCGCCGTCCGCGTCCAGGTCGGCCACGGCCAGATCCAGGTTGGCGGCATCCTCGTTGCCGGCAAGGCAGGCCAGGATGGCATCGGCATCCAGCGCGTCGGTGGCGCCGTCCTTGTTGACGTCATGGCCGTCTGCAGGGGTCTCGGCCCCGTCCCAGACGTAGCTCACGCCGCCGGCAGGCAGCATGGTGGTGCCCCGGGCCAGGAATTCGCCGCTGAGCTTCTGGCTGAACAGATCGGTGTTGAGGGTGTAGGTCAGCACGTTGTCGGTAAGGTTGTAGACGGTAAAGCCGAAGCTGTAGGTGCCGGCCTTGTCGGCGTCCTCGCCCAGCTCCACCTTGACCTTGCCGTCGGCGGCTGCGCCGGTCTTGACGGTGAGGTTGTCGTCAGACTGGCTCATCATGATCACAGAGGGAGAGTGGATGGCCTTGCTGACCTCGACCAGGCCTGCGCCCTGCCGCAGCACGGGCAGATACTCGTTCTCCGGCTGCATGGGGGTGGCGGTGGACATCAGAAGGCTCTGCAGGATGGCCCGGGTGGAATAGTTCTGGGCCAGGGCCTCGTTTTTGGCGGAGATGGGATTCTCCCGCAGATACTCGGCCAGCACGGCGGTGAGGCCGGTGATGTGGGGCGCGGCCATGGAGGTACCGGACATGTTCTCGTACTGGTCAGAACCGCCGGCAGTGCCGCCGCTGGTCTTGTGGGTGCCGTTGACGGAGTAGATATCGCCGCCGGGGGCGGTGATTTCGGGCTTCATCACCAGAGAGCCGGGCACGCCCCAGGAGGAGAAGTCGGTGATGGTGGCCTGGGAGCGGTCAATCACCACAGACTTTTCTGTGTTGGTCACCTGGACGGAGCCGGTGTAATAGTCGATGCCGCCGGTGGTGTTGTGGGCGGAGGAGGTCTGCTTGATCATGTTGGCATCCTTCAGGGTGATAGTCACCATGGGGAAGGTGCCGGTAAAGTCGCTCAGGTCCATGTAGATGGTGCCGTCGGCGTTGTTGGCAATGATCACCGCCTTGGGGTTGTAGGACTTGGCGTTCTCGCCCTTTTCCACAAAGGAGATGGCGCCGCGGTTGACAATGACCACCTTGCCGGACAGGCTGACCGCGCTGTTCACCGCGGCGTAGTCCGCGGCCTCGCCGGTGGCGTCGATGTACACATAGGAGTAGCTGCCCACAATGGTGGTGAGGGCGGGGTTGGTGTAGGTGGTGCCCTCCTCCTCATTGCCGGTGGACTCGTAGTAGTACACGTCGTTGCCGTTGTTGAAGTTCATGGGGGTGCCCTTGGTCATGGTGTTCTGGGCCGCCGCCACGCAGAGGCTGTTGACAAAGGAGCCGGGGGAACCGCCGGTGTGATAGTACACGTCGTCCTTGTACAGGTTGCCGGAGGGGGTATAGAAGGCAAAGTCGTAGGAGTTGCCTGCGGAGATGGAGACCACCATGCCCTCGTTGTGGGCCTTGTTGGTCAGGTTGTTCAAAACGCTCTGATACTCGTCGGAGAAGGAGAAGCCCTGCACCGAGGAGCCCAGAGACAGGTTGACCACGTCGCAGTCCAAGGCGATGGCGTCCTCGATGGCGACCATGTAGTCGGAGTCATAGGCGCCGCCGGCCTTGCCGAAGACCTTCATGACCAGCAGCTGGGCGTCGGGCGCCATACCCACGGCGCCGACGGCGTCCACCGCCTCGTTGTGGGCCGAGCCGATGTAGCGGTTGGCGGCGGCAATGCCCGCCACGTGGGAGCCGTGCTCGCCCTGGGTGTCAGCCAGGTGGGTGACGTCGGTGTCGCCGTCTACGTAGTTGAAGCCGTAGACGATCTTGGTGCGGCCGCCGTTGAGCGCCTGGGCGGTGACGGAGCTCATCTTCTGCCGGGCGTTGAGCTGGGACAGGACGGTGCTGATGTCGTCCACATCCATGAGCTCATTGGTGGCGCCGGCCTTGCCCACAGAGTAGGTGAAGGGCTCGTCCGCAAAGGACTGGTGGGAGGTGTCGATGCCGGTATCAATGATGGCAATCCGGCTGCCGGCGCCGGTGTAGCCGTCCTCCCAGGCATCCACGGCGCCTACCATGGTGTCGCTGGTGTTGGCGGTGTTGGGCTGGGCAGCGTCGCCGGGGGCCTCTTCCACAGGGGCCTCATAGCGGTTTTCCAGGAACACGCGGTCTACGCCGGGCACCTGACGGATGGCGTCCAGGTCGCCGTAGCGGACGTTGGCGGACAGAATATTCGCCGCCAGGGTGATGTGCCACTTCACGTCCAGGGTGCTGCCGATGGCCGCCTCGATGCGGGCCTGCACAGCATCCTGCTCGGCGCGCAGGCTGTCACGGTAGGCAACAGCCTCTGCATTGGTGGCCACGCCCTCCATGGAGAAGCCGGCATCCAGGGTGGAAGCGCCATCCAGGACAATGGATACACGTACCAGGTCGGTGGCGGCAAAGGGCTCCTGCGCCTGTTCGGGGGCAGCGGGCTCCTCCTCCACCTCGCCCAGCTTGTGGACGCCCAGGGTGGCGGGGTCGATCCCGGTGAGCTCCAGACTCCGGCCCTGCTCAACAGGCGCCGCACCGGCCGCGGGGACCAGGTAGGCAAAGAGCATGGCAAGCACCAGAGCCGCCGCCAGGATCCGACGGGACAAATGGGTGTGCTTCATAAAATTCGTCTCCTTTTCGTGAGAATTTGCCATGTATATTAAAACATTTTTGCGGGGGAAAATCAATTTCTATTTCCCGATTTGCAGCAGGGAACAAAAATTTCGTCATTTCCCGCTCATTCGGCGATATTATTTTATCATTTTTAGCAATAATGCCTATGTTTGTGTGGAAAATATGTATAGAATATGTGAAAAGAGCGGCGTTTCCGCCGCTCTTTTATGTCGTATAAAGATGCAAAACAAGTCACAAAAACAGCTTGCGCTCCAGGTACTCCCGCATGGGACGGATCAGCGCCGCCAGCAGCAAAAACAGGCCGAACAGGGAGAAAAAGCTGACCGTGTACAGCGACCAGGTGAACATTTTTGTGCCGAAGGTGATATGCTCAAACATCTCGATCAGCATGGTGCTGCCGCCGATGGCGATGAGCAGCCCGCCGGTGATATACAGCTTGCCGCCCTTGACGTACCGGAACAGGGCCACCGACACCACGCACAGCAGGCCCACCAGCATCACCACCGGGAAGGCAAAGGACAAAAACCACCGGCCCCCGTTGTACAGGCAGATGTACAGCAGATACCCGCAAGTCAGGGCAAAGAACAGGGGCAGGAACACCAGGGGGTGGGGCTTGTCAAACCAGCTGGGGAAGAAAAAGGAAAAATACACCACCGCAATGCCCAGCATCACATAGCCGGACCAGCTCACGGCGTTGTAGGTTTTCAGGCAGAAGATCAGTGCCGACAGGCACACCGCCATGCACACCACCGTGAAGAAGGCCAGAAAGGGATACCGGCTGCTCTTGGGGGGCATGGGGTACCGGTCCGGAAAGGTCTGGGCCGGTGGCTCGGTACACACCGGGTTCCACACCGGGGTATGGCAAAGGGGACAGCGGGCGACGCCCTCGGTCAGGCGCACGCCGCATTTGACACAGTACATAGCTCCTCCTTTGGAAGGGAAAACGGGATTATTTTTCGTTGCTCTCAATCTGCACCGGCACCCCAAGCTCCACCAGCTTGGAGAAGAACCGCTGCTCCAGCACCGGCTCCCGGATGTTGCGGATCATGTTGACACAGGTGGTCCGGCCATAGGAGGCCACAGAGCAGTTATTGGGATAGGAGCGCTGGACCCCCACCACAAACTCCAGCCTGGAAACGTAGGGGGCCATGGCCCCGGGCAGCCGCTGCAGCCCCAGGTTGGACATGTTGATGCAGCCCTTGCTCTCCCCTCTGCGGCTGTACACCAGGCGCATGGCGATGTTTTTGACAAACAGGGGGGCCGCCCGGAGCACCGGGTTGAGCTGGGGGGTCACGTTGGCGGCAATCCGGCCGGACATATTCTGGGGCGTGGCCTCCGCCTTGAGCTGGCAGGACATGACGTCGCACAGCTCCTGCAGGGTGAAATCGCCCATCCGGGGATCCACCCCGGGGTTCAGGGTCAGGACAAAGTTGCGCAGGGTTTTGCTGCCGTAAAGCCGCCGGAGATTGACGGGCACGGTGACCTTGACCGGCTTGCGCTGGGCCAGGGGGACGTGCTCCTGCTGCAGCTCCAGAATCGACAGCTCCATCACCGCGGCCAGGAACACCGTCACCGTGGTGCGGTGGTCATGGGCCGCCCGGACCAAGCTGTCTGTGGGGATGACCCCGGTGGTCAGGTGGAGAAAGTCCGGCTCGTAGGTGCCCCGCAGGCGCAGGGCGTCGGGCTCACGGTCGTAAAGGACAAATTTGCCGCTGTGACGCAGGAAGCTGTCCTCCAGCTCCTCCCGGCAGGGGGGCTCCTGCCAGTCCAGCACCCCGTCGCCGGGAGGGATCTCCAGGCCATAGCGCAGGGACAGGTACCGGGCGGTGAGGGTTTTCAGGTAAATCATGCCCCCGGTGCCGTCGGTGAGGGAGTGGAAAAACTCCACCGCCAGCCGGTTTTGGAAGTACAGTACCCGCAAACAGCAGGTGCGCAGCTCCCGCTCCTGCATATGGGCCAGGGGGTAGGCGTAGTCCTCCCGCACGGTGGGCGGGGCGGTAATCTCTTCAAGGTAGTGCCAGAACAGGCCCCGGCGCAGCCGGACGTACATGGACGGGAACCGGGGCATCAGCTGGGTGACCGCCTGCTGCAGCAGGTTGGGGTCCACAGGCTCGGTCAGGGTGCAGGACACCCGGAACACGTTGACCCACCGCTTGCTGCGCACGGCGGGAAAAATCAGAGCGGCGTTGTCCAGCCGCATCCATTGCTTGCTCATAGAACTCTCACTTGGGCTTTGTCTGCTCCGAATCCAGGTGGACGTTGAGATGGGGATAGGTCATCTCTACCCCCGCGGCCCGGAAGGCCTCCCACACATGGCGGCGCAGGGCGTAGCGGGCGGGGATATAGTCCCCCGCATTGACCCAGAGACAGACGTGGTATTCAATGGCGGAATCGCCAAAGTTGTGGAACTCCACCACCACAGGCTCGCCCGGCAGGGGGCCGGTGCGGTCCACGGCAGTGTGGAGGGCCTGCAGCACCAGGCGGGGGTCGGAGTCGTAGCTGGCCCCTACCACCAGCTCCAGCCGGCGCTTGCCCAGGCTGCTGAAGTTTTCGATGGTGGCGGCGGCCACCTTGGCGTTGGGCAGCAGGACGGAGCGGTTGTCCAGGGTGTGCAGCCGGGTGTAAACCATGCCGATCTCGTCCACAGTGCCCTCCAGCCCGTCTACGGAGACGTAGTCCCCCTTCTTGAAGGGCTTGGAGACAATCACCATAGCGCCCCCGGCCACGTTGGACAGCGCCCCCTGCACCGACAGGGTGACAGCCAGAGACACCACGCTGAGCAGGGCCACCAGAGAGGTGACGTCAATGCCCAGGGTGGCGGCCACCAGCAGGGTGGTGAGAAAATACAGCACGATCCGCGCCAGGGAGCAGACAAAGCGGTGCAGCGCCCCGTCCACCTGGGACCGGCGGAGTACCCGCTCCAGCAGCCGCAGCAGCAGCCGCACCGCCACAATGCACACCGCCAGCAGCACCAGGGCGCTGAGAATGGTCTTCAGGGGCAGATTCTTCAGGGTTTGGTGGAGCTGGGAGAGCTCTTGGGTCACGGCGCCGGGGTCGGCAGTAAAGAGGATTTCAGGCCGCATTTACGATTCCTCCACCGGCAGATAGAACATTTCAATCACCGCCTGGAGCAGATCCTCCTGGTCCACATAGAACACGGCGCTGCCGTTGAGCTTGCCGGTTTCGCCCTTGAGGGTGCGCAGGTTGAAGCTGGCCCCGTGCCGGAGATAGCAGGTGCTCAAAAAGGTCACGTCAGACAGGTCCAGGTCTGAGGCAGTGTAGGGGGTGAGCTGCTTGTAGAGGTCCACCGGGAAGGTCAGGTTCTGGCGGGATTTTTTGGTGACCACCTTGGCAAACTCGGTGACGTACTGGCGCTGGCGGAGCATACGCTCCTGGTTGGAGTCCAGCACAGAGGTGTCACGGTAGCGGATGTAGCGGTCGCAGTCCTCGCCGTGGAGCTCGATCTCATCCCCCACGTGGAGCATCCGGTTCCCGGGGAGCTTGAGCTCGCTGATGGATTTGAGGGTGACGCCCCCCACCGCCTCGTTGGCGGCCAGGACGCCGTCAAGGTCCAGGGCCAGGTAGGCGCCGATGGGCATACCGTAGAGCAGCCGGGAGACGGACTTTACCGTGTTTTCGGCACTGGTGTCCTTGCCGTTGCCGTAGGCATAGGAGAGGCAGAGCTGCTCAAGCCGGGTTTCCAAAAACTGGCCGTCGCCGGTGTAGGTGTCCACCTGGGCGTAGGCCTCGCGGGAGATGTGCAGCAGGGTGGTCTTGCCGGTGACGGTGTCCATGCCCACCAGCAAAATGGCGTCCGCCTGGCCGCCGTCGCCCAGCACCGCATCCTCGGCCAGGGACTTTTTGTCGATGCCCATAAAGAGGACGGTGGTCAGGTTGGTGTTGAGGCGGTAGGTCTTGCCCTGGTAGGTCAGGGTCTGGCCGTCGTCATAGGTCAGCACCTGCTTGTCGTCCTGGGGCAGGGTCAGTTGGAGGTTGTCGTACTGCAGCAGGCTGCGCTGGCCCAGCTTGTACATGACAAAGTAGCTCCCCGCGGCGGCGGCGCCCAGAACGGCCACCACCAGCACCAGGATCAGCAGGGCCCGCAGGGGCTTGGGCAGGCGCTTCTTTTCGGTTTTTTTCAGGTGGCGGGGGGTGTAGCGGCCCTTGCCGGAGTCAGTTGGTTGGTTGGTCATTGGTCAACACTCCATGGATAAGATATCGGGTTTCCCCGTGGTTGAGACAGGTGCTGAGAGTGACGATGTGGTCCTCGGTGGTCACCACGGCCCCCTCCCGCACGGCACTGATGCCGGGCTTGGTGGCCATGAAATAGTCGATGTACTCCTGCAGCACCTCGGGCTTGGAGAAATCAAAGCTGTTGAGAATGTGCCGGGTGTCGTACTGGTGGGCCGAGACGATCTGATAGGTCAGGATGTGGCCGGGGGTGTAGATGTAGAAGGTGTCGTGCTGGTCAAAGAATTCCTTGTCGCGGAAGTACTGGAGGTTGGTGAACATGGTGCCGTCCAGCATATTGTGGCCGTACACCACGGTGACCGGGTCGGAGAAATCCTTGGCGTTGGCCTTTTGGGTGTAGATGCAGCCCTTGAAGTCGTAATTCCGGTCCAGATCGTGGTGGAGATAGAAGTTGTCGTCATCGGGGCCGAAGGGCTGGAGCACGGGCAGGGCGATGTCTGTGCCCGGAACCTCGATCCAGGCGTAGACGTCCTTGTTCTGCTGCTGCAGGGCGGCAAAGTCGATGGGGTTGTCCGGCAGGGCCTGGGTGGTGACCGGCGCGGACTCGGTGGTGAGCTCCGGCAGATGGCTCTCGGTTTCCGGGGCGGTGGCAGCGGGCCGGGTGTAAAGCTCCTCAGGGCTTTGGGTGGGCCGGTAAATCCACAGCAGCACCCCTGTGCCTGCCCCCACCAGGGCCAGGCTCACCACCAACAGGGCGATCCACAGGCCCTTATGGGCTTTCTTGGGTTGGTTGGCAGCCAAGGCGGCGCCTCCTTTCGGGATGAAAATATAGAACAGGATTCTGTTTATTATACAATACCCCGGCCTGTTTGTCAAAGTGTATCTGCAGGCGGAGTATCCGGATCGGGGGTCTCGGCTTTGGGCGCCGGCCCCTGCGGCGTGGGCGGGGTCTGGGCAGCGGTCTTCTTGGCGGAGGCCTTTTCTCTGATCTTACTGCGCAGCTCCCGCAGCACCGCCAGGGTCTTGGTGTCGTTGGGAAACAGCAGCTTCAGCAAAAACATGGCGATGGCCACGGTGACGATCTTTTCCGGGGTGAAGGGGATCCACAAAATGGCAAGCCAGGCCCCCCCTGCCCCCGCCAGCCAGGGCAGGTGCAGGGCTGTGCCCAGGGCTGCCGCCACATAGGCCCAGCCGTTGGTGAGAAACCAGCCGATGCCCAGGCAGAGCAGCAGCCTGGGGTTCAGGCAAAAGGCCAGCGCCCGCTTCAGCCGGGGCAGCCAGTATTCTTTTTTCAGCCAGCAGCGGCATTTTTCAAGCATGATCTCGCTCCCAGGGTCAGGATGGTATCAGTATACCCTCCCTTGGTCGAAAATGCAAGGAATTGGCCGCCGTTCATTGAAATTTAACCTTTGCCGGCGCACAAGGGCCCGCTGCCGGAGCAGCGGGCCCTTGCGCAGCAGGTGTTTACTTCTTGCCGAACAGACCGCCCAGCTTGTCGCCCAGGGCGTCCAGGTTCAGCTTGGCCTTCACGCCCTCGATGATGGAGTTGATTTGCTCCTCGGGCAGGTCCACACCGATCAGGCCCTCCACGGTCTTGGCGGGGTCCTTCTGGAAGCGCTCGCCCAGGGTCTTGTCGCCCTTGATCTTTGCGATGATTTCCTCGATCTTTGCCTTGATGTCCAATGCCATGATAGGTTCCTCCTTGCAGATGTGTTATGATTGCTCGGTGCCGGGCACCGCGGGTTCCAATAGTGTTCCCTCCAGACCGTCACGGTACAGGCCGGTGATGCGCACCGGGAGCACCCGGTTGTGCAGCCCCGTGGCCTGCACATAGACCCGGATGGAGTTGGGGGCATGGCCGGTGGAGCGGCCGTCGATCTCTTCTTCAAACAGCACCGCCTGCACGGTGCCCGTCATGGCCCGGCGGAAATCGTCGTGCAGCGCCTGGGCCCGGGCAATGGCCATTTTGGAGCGGGCCTCCTTTTCGGCGGCGGTGAGCTGGCCGGGCATCCGGTCCGCCGGGGTGCCGGGGCGGCGGGAGTAGGGGAAAATATGCATGGAGGCGAAGCCGCACCGGTCCATAAAGGCCAGGCTCCGGGCAAACTCCTCCTCGGTCTCCCCGGGGAAGCCCACAATCATATCGGTGGTGACGGCACAGCCGGGGAACCAGGTCTTCAGCAGCCGAACGCTCTCATAGTAGCGGGCGGTGTCATACTTGCGCCGCATCCGGGCCAGCACCGTGTCAGCCCCCGACTGCATGGACAGGTGGAAGTGGGGGCAGAGATTGCCGTGGGGCTGCAGCAGGCGGCAGAAGTCCTCGTCCACAATCCGGGGCTCCAGCGAGCCCAGGCGGATGCGCACCTCCCCTGCCGCGCGGCAGACCGCGTCAATCAGCTGGGGCAGGCGGTCGCCGCCGGCGCTCCGATCCAGGTCCACCCCCCAGGAGGCGATTTCGATGCCGGTGAGGACAATCTCCCGGTAGCCCGCCTCCACCAGGGCGCGGACCTGCTCCAGGGCCCGGTCCATGGGCAGGCTCCGCACCGGACCCCGGGCATAGGGAATGATGCAGTAGGAGCAGAAATTGCTGCAGCCGTCCTGGATCTTGAGCATGGCCCGGGTTCTGGAGGCCAGGCCGCCGGCGGGGAGCAGCTCAAACTCCCGGCGCCTGAGAGCCTGGTCCAGCGACTCCCGGCGCTGTCGGTCGGCCACGGTGGCCAGGCACAGGTCCAAAAACGCCTGGCGCCCGGCAGAGCCGGAAATCACGTCCACCCCCAGGGCGCGGACGTCCTCGGGCTTGGTTTGGGCATAGCAGCCGCACACCGCCAGCACCGCCTGGGGCTGCTGCTTGCGCATCCGGCGGATCAGATTCCGGTTTTTCTTGTCCGCCACGGCAGTGACGGTGCAGGTATTGATGATGCACAGGTCAAAGTCCTCCTGGGGCTCCACCTGGACGTGGCCCAGGTCCTTGAGCTGCCGCTCCATGGCCTGGGATTCGTATTGGTTCACCTTGCAGCCCAAGGTGCAAAGGGCAAATTTCATAGCACAGCTTCCTGTCGGTTATTGGTGGCGGGGCAGATAGTAATCGTCCCCCTGCTGGTAATAGGGGCAGCGGCCCCCCGGGGCCCCGAAGGCCCGGTAATACTCGTCCTCGTCCAGCTCCATGCGGCAGTAGTATTCCTCATACTCCTCGTCGTAATCATAGTGCCAGCAGGTTTCGCAGATGGATGTCTCCATGGTCTCACCTCGGGGGTATCATACCACATCTTGTGAAAAAAAGAAAGACCCGGTTGAATTTTCTTCCGGAAAATGGTACAATAGAGCATCAAACACCACGGAGGTACAGAGATATGGGTATTGTAGTCATCGGCGCCGTCTTTGTGGATATCAAGGGATTTCCCGACGACAAGTACATCCCCCGGGGCAGAAACGTGGGGCACATTGAGCAGGTCCACGGCGGCGTGAGCCGGAACGTGGCGGAGGACATCGCCAACGTGGAGCTCCGGCCCACCTACGTCAGCCTGGTGGATACCACCAGCGCCGGCGGAGACGTACTGCGCAAGCTCCGCAGTCACAAGGTAAACACCGATTACATCCGCACCGTGCCCGGCGGCATGGGCACCTGGCTTGCGATATTTGACCACTCCGGCGACGTGGTGGGCTCCATCTCCCAGCGGCCGGACATGAAGCCCCTGCTGCAGGTCCTCGACGAGATGGGCGACGAGATCTTTGCCAACGCCGACAGCATCGTCATTGAGATCTGCCTGGAGAAAGAAATTGTAAAAAAGGCCTTCCGGCTGGCCAAAAAGTACGGCAAGCCCATCTATACCGTGGTGGCCAATATGTCCATCGCAGTACAGCGCCGGGACTTTTTGCAGGACACCGCCTGCTTTATCTGCAACCTGCAGGAGGCGGGCATCCTCTTCTCTGACGACTATTCCGACAGGTCCATCGAGGAGCTGGAGGACATCCTCTCCGAAAAGGTCCGCCGGGCCCGGATTCCCAGCATGATCATCACCCTGGGAGACAAGGGCGCGGTGTACGCCGATATGTTCGGCTACAAGGGCTACTGCCCCGCCAGAAACGTCATTGTGCGGGATACCACCGGCGCCGGCGACGCCTTCTGTGCCGGCGTGGCCATCGGCCTGACCTACGGCAAGACCCTGGCCGAGGCCTGCGAGATCGGCTCTTACCTGGCCGCATCGGTCATCATGACCTCCGAAAACGTCTGCCCCCGGTTCCTGCCCAGAGAGCTGGGGCTGGAGATCGACGTGCCCGACGAGGACGAGGACTGATGCATTTTGCCTATCTGCTGCGCTGCGCGGACGGGTCCTGCTACGCCGGCTACACCACTGACCCCGCCCGGCGGGAGCAGGCCCACAACCGGGGCACCGGCGCCAAGTACACCAGAACCCGGCGGCCGGTACAGCTGGCCCGGGTTTGGGCCTACCCGGACAAGCCCGCGGCCATGGGGCAGGAGTGGCGGCTGAAACAGCTGACCCACAGACAAAAGGAGGAGCTGCTGCAAATGAACGAATTTGAAACCATACTCTCCGCCCTGGACCGGCGGGAGCCGGCCTGCCTGCTCCGCCATGCCCAAGGCAAGGCCTATGTGCGGGGCTTTGTGCCCCAGCCCAGGCTGATTCTGCTGGGCGGCGGCCATGTGGCCCAGCCGGTGTGCGCCCTGGGGGCGCAGCTGGGCTTTGACGTCTGCGTGGCGGACGACCGCCCCGCCTTTGCCAACACGGAGCGCTTTCCCCAGGCCGCCAGGGTGGTGTGCGACAGCTTTGAAACCGCCATCCGCACCCTGGCGCCCCGGCAGGAGGACTACGTCTGCGTCCTCACCCGGGGCCACCGCTGGGACGCCCAGTGCCTGCGGGCCCTGCTGGCCGGCCCCATCCCCACCTATTTGGGGATGATCGGCTCCCACCGCAGGGTGGCGGGGCTGCGGGACCGGCTGGAGGCCGAGGGCTTTGACCGGCAGGTGCTGGATTCCATCCACGCCCCCATCGGCCTGGACATCGGCGCCGTCACCCCCCAGGAGATTGCCGTGTCCATCTGCGCCCAGCTGATTCAGCACCGGCACAGTCTGCCCCGGCAGGAGGGTCTGCTGCTGCAAACCGACATCAACCGCCCGGTGCTGGAATTCCTGGCCCGGGCAGACCGGCCCAGGGCCATGCTCCTGGTGCTGGAGGCCACCGGCTCCACCCCCGCCAAGCCCGGGGCCCTGATGGCGGTGGACAAGCTGGGCACCGCCCTGGGCACCATCGGCGGCGGCTGCAGCGAGGCCGAGGCCATGACCAAGGCCCGCCGGCTGATCGGCACCGGCGGCAGCCAGGTGATCACCGTGGAGATGACCGCCGACGCCGCCGCAGAGGAGGGCATGGTCTGCGGCGGCACCCTGCAGGTGCTGATTGAGGACGTTTCCCCGTAGCGGCGGCAAAACAGCCGCGTGCTTCCCACAGGAGGCACGCGGCTGTTTTGTTATTTGAGCTCCGCGGCAAAGTCGCGGAACAGGAAGGTCACAATCTGGCCCCGGGTGCAGGTGGCATTGGGGGCAAAGCTTGTGGCGCTCATGCCGTTGGTGATGCGGCGCTCCACCGCCCAGCACATGGCCTTGTAATAGAAGGCGGAGGGATCTGCGTCGGTAAAGGGGGCGTTGGTGGAAGCCGGCTCGGGGCAGCCCCTGGCACGCCAGAGGAAGGTGACCACCTGGCCCCGGGTGCAGGGCCGGTCCGGGCCGAAGAGATTGGGCCCCACGCCGTTGGTCACGGCGGTCTCCACCGCCCAGGCCACCGCCGGGGCATAGAAGGCGCCGGGGGCCACGTCCTCAAACTCCCCTGCCCCGGCAGCCGGCACGGGGGACTGCCTGGACCGCCACAGGAAGGTGACCACCTGGCCCCGGGTACAGGTCAGCGCCGGGCCGAAGGTGGTGGGGGTCATGCCGTTGGTGATGCCGTTTTCCACCGCCCACTCCACCGCCTCGGTGTAGAAGGCCCCGGGGACCAGATCCGTAAACGCCTGCCAGGCCTCCGGCTGCCGGGCGGGCTGGGTGGCCTGCTGTGCGGCCTCGGTCTCAGGGGCGGTGGGCAGGCGGGGATCCGCGCCGTGGGCCAGGGGATTTTCCGGCTCGGGCAGGGCGGCAGGGGCCATGTCCGCCCGGGCGGCGGGGTCTGCGGCCTCGGGCAGGGCGCCGGGAGCCGAAGACGGGGCGGGCCCGGCGGCGCAGCCCGCCAGCAGGCAGACCGTCAGCGCCAGAATCAGGAAAAGTGAAAGGCCTTGTTTCATCGTGTTTCCTCCTGTGTCAGTGGGGCAGGCAGTCCCCCAGGCACATGCCCATCCGGACCGGGAGCTCCCGGCCGGTATCCAGGGCCGCGGCATAGTCCGGCAGCAGCCGGACCCGGTCCTTCTCCAGCAGCACCAGGATGGTGCTGCCGCCGTAGAGGAACCGGCCCTTTTCCTGGCCCCGGCGGATCAGCCCGGGGCCGTGGTCGTTTTGAATGCGGCCCACCAGCATGGCCCCCACCTCCACCTGGAGGACGGGGCCCAGGGTTTTGGTCTGCAGCAGGGTGTACTCCCGGCAGTTTTCCGTAAACACCGGCACCTGGGCCAGGGCCACGGGGCGCACGGTATGGAGCTTGCCCGGCAGGAAGAAGTTCTCTCCCTTGCGGCCGTCGTCCAGATAGCAGTAGCGGTGATAGTCGTCCACGCACAGGCGGAACACCAGGCACAGCCCGCCCTCATAGCGCCGGGCCAGGGGCGCGTCCTGCAGCAGGCCGGAGATTGTGTACCGGCTCTGCTTCACCGGCAGAACCGTGTCGTCCCGGATGGTATAAAGACTCAGCCTGCCGTCACAGGGGGCCATGAGCCCGGCAGGGGCCATGGGCCGGAGCTCCGGCTTGATGCGCCGGGTAAAGCAGGCGTTGAAGCTGGGAAACTCCCGGTCCAGGTACTGGTCCAGGTCGATCCGGTTTTTGCGCAGGAAGGGGCGGATCAGAGGCCGGGACAGGCCGCTGTCTAAAAACCACCCCGCCGCCTTGGACAGCGGGCGGCTCACCAGCGGCCGCAGCAGCAGCCGGCCAAAGGGCGTGCCGTAGAGAAAGCCCAGGAGCTTTTCCTCTGCCATGGCCGCTTACCGGTTGATGAGCATGGTAAGGTTGACGATCAGAAACTCCGCCGCACCGATGCCGATCATAATGAGAATGCCCCGCAGGCCGGGCTTGCCGATGCGGATTCTGGAGATGAACAGCAGGCCCGTGAGCAGCGCCACACCGAAGTATACCGGGGTGATGTCGGAGTGGGTCAGGTGCTGAATCAGCAGCACCGTGGGGAAAATGAGGCTGGCGGAGGTCACCGGCAGGCCGATGTAGGTCTTGCGGGCGCCCTTTTCGGTCTTTTGCCGCTCCTCCTCGGTGACGTTGAAGTAGGCCAGGCGGATCATGGCAGCCAGCAGATACACCAGCATCACCCCGCTCAGGGCCCAGAGCACCGGGTTGGCGGTTTTGGTCAGCAGCTCAGACCGGCGGATCAGGGCCGCGCCGATACACATGGGCAGCACGCCGAAGGCCACCAGGTCGGTAAGGGAGTCGATCTGGATGCCGAAGTTCTTCTCGGTGTCGGTGCGGTTCTTTTTGGTTCTGGCCACCCGGCCGTCAAAGGCGTCCAGCAGGCCGCAGAACAGCAGAAAGGTCATGCCCCAGTAGGGATGTCCGTCCCCGTTCAGGGCGATGAGAATGCCCGTGCCCGCAGACAGCAGGGACAGATAGGTGAGAATCACCGTGTAGTCATAAAAGCCGATCATTTTTTCTCTCTCCTCAGGCGCAGTAGGGCGGATTTGCACAGCACAATCACGCCGCAGATAATAATGCAGAAGTAAAACGAAGTGGTGCGGGCCAGCAGCTCCAGGTTGGCGGCCTGGTCCGGGGTCATCAGGCTGGAGAACACGTCCAACATCAGGTAGTCCGTCACGCCCATGGCCCCGGGGATGGGGATGAAGTTGGCGCCCACCACCACCTCGCTCTGCATGGCAAACAGGTCCAGGGCGTGGCGGCCCTGGCCGTGCTGGGCCAGATAGCAGAACACGGTAACGGCGATCTGGCAGGTGCGGTGCAGAATATTCAGCACCAGGGCCTTGGCCAGCATCTTGCTCTTGCCCTTCAGCATGGCGGTGCACCGGTCATAGCGGTCCATTGACTCCATCAGCCGCTCTCTGCGCCGCTGGGGGTTGCGCAGCAGGCGCAGCCTGGTCAGCACCCGGAGGGCCCAGTCCACCAGCTTGCGCATCAGCTCTTTCTTCCAGAGCAGGGTCACATACAGGGCCGTGAGCCCCAGCTGCACCGCGCAGCCGATGAGGATCATCACCCGGGACAGCGTACTGAAGCGCAAAAAGGTCCCCGGCCGCAGAGCCAGGCACACCAGGCCGATGATGACGATGGACACCGTGTACAGCGCCAGGTTGGCCAGCAGCGTCACGGTGCTGACGATGCCGGAGACACCGTCCTTCATCATAAAGTAGCCCGCCGCCGGCTGGCCGCCGGTGGCCGAGGGGGTGATGGCGGAAAAATACAGGTCTGCCGCCGTGTAGGACAGGCCCTGCAGCGGGCTGCGGCGATAGCCGAACTCCCGCAGAATGCACAGGATGGACGCCGCCCCAAAGCAGATGTAGAGCAGCATGGAGACAACGCCCGCGGCCAGCCACCAGGGGTTGCTGCCGGCCACATAGTCCATAAACCGGGCCACAGAGAAATGCTTGTTCTGGGAGGCCACCGTCCAGATGGTGGCGGCGGCAATCAGCAGAAACAGCAGTGTCCAAAGCCCGCGGCGCTTGCCCCCCATGGCAGGGTTGGGATTGGTTTGTTTCATAAATCAGTTTCGTCCTTTGTTTCATGGTCCAGCCGGGCGAAGACGCGGTGGGCGCCCAGCCGGCGGCCCAGCCACTGGCCCAGCTCCGCCACAGCCACGCCGCCCAGCACGTCGGGCCAGATGTGCTGCTTTACCAGCAGCACCGCGGCAAACACCAGCAGGGTAAACACCAGCTGCAGCCAGGCATACCAGCGGGGCATCCGTTTGAGCCCCACGGAATAGCGGAACACCTGCCAGCTCTCCTGGCAGTGCAGGGAGGGGAAGAGATTCACCGGCGTATCCATGGCATAGATCAGCCCCAGCAGCCAGGCCCCGGGGCCGGGGGCCGGCGCAGGCCGGTCCATCACCGTGGGCCAGAGCAGAAAGATGGCCAGGGCAATGAGCTTGGCGATGATTTCGCCGGACAGGACCCGGTAGCAGCGCTCCCGGCTGTCGCGGGCGATGATGATATAGCCCAGGCCCCACTGGAGAAAGGCCAGCACATAGATATAGATAAACACCGGCACCTGGGGGATCAGGGGATCCAGGGCGGTTTGCAGCTTGTGGTAATGCAGCACCGGCATCAGCAACTTGGGCCCGTAGTACACCACACAGTTGATACCCAGGGTGATGAGCAGGGGTTTTCTTGCGTATTTGGGAATCAGTTGTCCCAGGGTCATGACTTCACCCTCCGTAGCGGAATGGGTGTATTATACTTCATTTTGCGTCAAAGCACAAGAGATTTCAGGGCATTTTAAGCCCGAATTCATAACTTTTCTATGCCAGAACCCGGGCCCGGGCAAACTTGCTGCGGGGCTCGGTCTCCAGGCCGAAGCGGAGCATCAGCTCCATGGCCAGCTGCTGCACGGGCTCGGCCGGGCCGGACTTCAGCTCCAGCTCCAGCTCGCACAGGGGGATTTGGGTTTGTACCCCGCACAGCCGGCCATAATCCAGCGCCAGCTCGCAGGTGCAGCCCGCCCGGGGCGCCAGCAGCACCGCCCGGCGGGTGAACTCCGCCCCGCACACCGGGGCAATCCCCTGCTCTGCCGCCCGGGCCACCAGCTCCGGCGCCCCCAGCGCCAGCAGGGTCTGCAGGGCTTCGGCAGGTTCGGCTGCGGCGCACTCGTACTCCCGGCGGAGCTTTCCGTCCGGCTGCCCGGCCAGTGGGGCCTTGCAGCAGACAATGCTCTGCCCGTTTTCCAGCCGGCGGCGCAGGGAGACCCGGGCCCTGCCCAGCAGCCGGTCAGCGGTGTCATAGTAGGTGGAGCGCATCTCCAGCAGCCGGGGCGGGGCGCAGGCCAGAGCCCCCAGGGCGGGATCCTCCCAGATGCGGAGAAGCTGTGCCTCATCCTCCAGCCGGAGCTTCCATTCCAGTTCTGTTGCCATGGCCTTTCCTCCCCGGGGCAGACCCCGTTTTTTGTCTATTATACTATTGTTTTGCCCTGCTGGCAAGAATATTTTTTCCCGGCATTTCCCCGGTTATTTCCCGACACAAATTTTTGTCTGCCTGGGGTACCATTTGGGTAATCGTATCACACAGGAGATGAAGCCCAATGATTGCCACCACTGTTTTTGCCGCCCCCGCCCGGCTGAAAGACCGGCTGCGCCATCTGGGGGCGGGCCCCAAAGCCCGGACCCTGCTGGAATATGCCGCCCTGCCCGCAGCGGGGCTGCTGCTGTCCTCTATGTCCCTGGCAGGCAGACCTCTGCCCCTGGCCGCCGCCCTGATCCTGGCCCTGCCCCCCTGGCCCCGGGCGCCCCTGGCCGCCCTGGGGGCCGGGGCGGGGTATCTGCTGCAGTGGGGCTGGCAGGGGGCCCTGGAGCCCCTGTGCCTGACGGTGCTGTTCCTGGTGGCGGCGGCCCTGTTCCACGACACCCCGGCCCTGGCCGGCTGGCTGGGGGCGGGGCTCAGCGCCGCGGTGGGGCTGCTGTTCCTCTTTGCCCGGGGGCCGGCGCTGCCGGAGCTGCTGTGCTACGCCGCAGGCGTCACCACCGCCGGGGCCGCCCCGGGGCTGCTGCGCCGGGCCCTGGAGGACCGGCTGCCCTCCGCCTGCATGGCGGCGGGGCTGCTGCTGGCGGTGGGGCTGACCGGCACCCTGCCCCCCTTTGGCGGGTACCTGGCCACGGCAGGGGCCTTTGCCGTGTGCGTCAGCTCTGCCCGGGCGGGCATGCTGCCCACCCTGCTGTGCGGCCTGGCCCTGGATTTGGGCACAGGCTTTGCCGGGGGCTGGACCCCTGCCCTGGCAGCCGGCGCCCTGCTGTGCAGGCTGCTGCGCAAAAACAGCGCCCCCCTGCGGGCGCTGGTGATCTGGTCCGCCGCCCTGGTGTGGCAGCTGCTGGCCGGGCAGGCCCAGGGGGTTGCCCTGGCCTGCGCCGCCCTGGGGGCAGGGCTGGGGACGGTGCTCCCCTTCCCCTGGTTTGACCGGGAGCAGGCCCCTCCCCTCTCCGCCCCGGACAGCCGGGGCAGGCTGCGCCGGGTGAGCCGGGTCTTTGCCGCCATGCACCGGCAGCTGGAGGGCATCCCCCCGGCGGCCTGCCCCTCTGAGATGGCGGACATCTACGACTTTGCCGCCGAGCAGGTGTGCCGCATGTGCGTGCGCAACAAAACCTGCTGGCAGGAGCAGGGAGAGTCCACCTATCTGGACCTGTGCGCTGCGGGCCAGGCCATGATGCAGCGGGGCATGGTGCTGCGGGAGGACTTTCCCCCGGCGTTTCAGGAGCGGTGCTGCCACATGGAGGGCTTTATCACCGCGGTGAACCAGGAGCTGGACGCCAATCTCTACCGCCGCCAGCTCCGCAGCCGCCTGCAGGAGAGCCGGCGGATCCTCTCAGACCAGTACCTGTTCTTCTCCCGCTTTCTCCAGCGGCTGGCGGAGGAGGCGGACCGGCCGGTGCCCGCCCCCCAGTTTGCCCCGGAGCTGGCGGTGGGCTCGGCCTGCAAGCGGGGCCAGGAGATCTCCGGCGACCGGGGCTGCACCTTCCGGGACCGGTGGGGGAACTTCTACGTCCTGCTCTGCGACGGCATGGGTACCGGGGCCGAGGCCCGGCAGGAGAGCGACCGGGCGGTGCACATGCTCTCCGGCCTGCTGGAGGCCGGGGTGGCCCCGGACGCCGCCATGGAGCTGCTGAACGGCTACTACGTGCTGCAGGAGCACACGGTGTTCTCCACGGTGGACCTGCTGCAGCTGAGCCTGGCCACCGGCACCGGCGTGCTTTACAAGTGGGGCGCCGCCCCCTCCTACCGCAAGAGCGAGGACGGGGTGGAAAAAATAGGGACAGCCTCGCCGCCGCCGGGCTACAGCGTGGAATCGCACCACACTGCCGAGCAGTTTAAGCTGTCCCTAAGAGGGGGAGAAACCCTGGTGCTGCTCAGTGACGGCGCCTGCAGTGCCGAAACCGAGGGGCGCATCACCGGCTTTCAGGGCGGCACGGTCCGGGATCTGGCCGGCTATCTGGCCGCCGGGGCGGGGAGCGAGGGAGAGGATGATCTCACCGCCATTGTGCTGCGCCTGAGAAGGGAGGTTTCTGCCTGAATCATAACACAAAAAGTTAACATAATTTGTCGAAGTCTGACAGGCTTCCCAAAAAAATCGGAGGTTTTTCCCAATTTCGGCCAAAACCAACGGCAGACCAAGGCCCGCGGGTTCTCCCGCGGGCCTGTTGCGCAGCTCAAGGCGCGATGACAAAGCGCCGTCCGCCCACCACCACGGCCTCCACCCGGTCAAGCTCCAGGGGGCGGGCAAAGAGCAGGCACAGGTAGTCTGTGCCGTCCTGCCAGCCGCCGGCGTCCATCAGCACCGCCCGGTGCCCCTCCGGCATGGGAGCCTGGGGGCCGTACCAGCGGTGATCCTCGTCCAGCACGGTCTCCCGGGTGCCGTCCCGGAGCTCCAGCACCACCTGGGGCGGCCACGCCTCCGTCCGATCCACGGTGCCCTCCAGCACCAGGCCCAGGGTGTCCAGCCGGACCTGCTGCCAGCGGGTGCCGGCTGCGGGCACCTCTTCGGCGGGCAGAAGGGAGATTTCCCCGGGGACCAGCTGCTCCACGGTGACGTCAAACAGCCGGTAGGGGTGGCCCGCGGTGTCCCCCGCCTCCAACAGGGAGAGAAGCTCAAAGCCCAGCAGATCCCCGGCCATGTTCTCCCCCCGGCTGCGCAGGGCGCCGAAGAGATAGCGGCGGGTGCCCTCGGCCGACTCCACCAGCCGGGGGTCCAGCAGGACGGCGGAGCCGGGGTTGCTGCGGTTGGTGACAGCAAGCTCCGGGCACCGGTCCAGATGGTCCCTGCCAAAGGCCGTCAGGGCCTCCACGTCCACCACGGCGTAGATCATCTGTCGGCTCACCGCCAGGGTCTGCAGGCGGAAGCAGTAGTCCGCCGTGTCGGCTACGGTGGCAAGCTTGGGGGTGTATTCCGCCGGGGCGTCCTGGGCTGTGTAGCGGGAGTAGCCCACCGGGAAGCCCCGGCTTTGAACCAGGGTGTCCGGCCCGGTGAGGACAAAGGCCAGTTCCGCCCCCTCCGCTGGCATGGTGTCAACCGCCGCGGTGAGGGTGATCCGGTCGGTCCAGGCATCCAGGGGCTTGAGCGCACATTGGGTTTCATATTCCCCCAGGCCCAGGCCCAGGCCGGCCTCCCGGAAGGGCGGGAGGCTCTCGTCCACAGGGGACAGATCCACCACCGCCCGGAGCGCCCCGTCCCGGACGGTGAGCTCCAGCAGCACCAGCCGGTAATTGCCCAGTTGGGTCTTCTCCCAGTCCGCATAGCCGGCGTCGGCGGGGATTGGGGGCTCGGTATCCTGAGAATAGGAGACGGCGTAGGTGTCCAGCACGGCGGACTCGGTGCCCAGCACCCGGCCGAAGCGGAAGGCCCCCAGCTTCCAGGCGGCAAAGGCCGTACCGCACAGCAGCAGCGCCGCGGCCGCCGCGGCAATCAGCCCCGCCAGCAGTCGGGTGGGCCGGCCGGGGGCCGGTCGGGCCCGCTCCCCCCGGAGCTTTGCCAGGGTCAGCGCCCGCACCCGGGCGGTGTCAGCCCGCCGGGGCTTCAGATTCTGGCCTGCTGCCTCCAGGCAGTCCAGGCAGTCAGAGATGCGATATTCCATAATTCCCTCCTGTATTACAGTTGATGCTCCAGGGCGGCGCGGAGCTTCTCACGGCCCCGTCTGAGACGGGATTTCACCGTGGAAACAGGCATCTTCAGCTCTGCCCCAATCTCCCGGATGGGCTGGCAGTGGTAGTAATAGCGCAGGAACACCGCCCGGTCGGTGGGCTCCATGGCCTCCACCGCCTGGCGGACCAGCCGGTCCCGCTCGGCCTGCTCCAGGGTCTGTTGGGGGTCCGACCCCTCCACCGGGAGCAGGTCGTCGTCCAGGGAGAGGGTCAGGCCCCGCTCCCGCAGCTTTTGGCGGGCCTTGTTCCGGGCCACGCCCCCCAGCCAGGCCTTGACCGAATCGGGCTCCACCCGGTCGGCATGCTGCCACAGCACCAGAAACACGTCTGATGCCGCCTCCTCCACGTCGGCCTCCGTCATAGACCCGCCGATGATACAGCGGATCACGGTGCAGACGTAGGGGGTATAACGATCGATCAACCACACAAGGGCGTCCTCCCTGCCCTGCTGCAGCCGCCGCAGGGCTGTGGTCTGTGTCATGCTCCATCACCTCCAAGGCTTTGTTGAACGGCCCGTTCACCCTATCATCCCGGAATTTGGCAAAAAGGTTGCGCCCAAGGGCAAAAAAACCCCGGCTGCCCAGGGCAGCCGGGGACAGAGGCCGGGGGATTACCCCGGGAGCTTCACGGTGATGTTGCTGAAAACCGCCTCGCAGTCGTCGGCAAACAGGCCGATGTGGGCCCCGTCGATGGAGTGGGTGACGCGGCAGCCCAGGGCCTTCATCTGGTCGATGTACAGCACCACGATCTCGTTTTCGCACACCAGGGTCACATGGTGGGTGGCGCCGTCTTCGTATACCAGGCGGGTGATGGCCGTGGGGTCATAGTACTCCAGGTCCTCAATCTCATAGCCCTCATAGTGGACCATGTCCCGGGTGGCATCCAGGCACAGGGCGGTATAGGTGGGGTCCTCCTCGGTGCCGCCAAAGGCAAAGCCCGCACGGCCCAGGGCGCCCATGGTCACGTCGCACTCCAGCAGCATGGTGGCGGGCCGGGTGCCCAGATCCGCCAGAGCGTAGCCGTCAGATTCGTCGGAGAGGGTGACGGTGTTGCTGCTGATCTTCACGTCGCCCTCTTTTTTGGCCGCACGGAAGTCCTTCTCCCGGGTGAAGTAGTCGGCATAGCCGTCAGGCACGTCCACGCCCAGGGTCTTGTCGGCGTGCTGGATCAGCTTGTGGTTCATCACGCTGCCGGCCCACTGGTAGAAGCCGGAGTCCCCGCTGACGCCTGGGCGGCCTATCCAACCGCAGAGATAGTACTCGCCGTTCAGCTCGGCGGTCTTGGCCGCATAGAACAGGAAGCCGTTGCCCTCGGTCAGGCCCTGGCCGGCCAGGATGTTGTCCTCCGGCACGGTGAAGGGGCCGTTCATGGTATCGCCGATGGCGTAGTAGGTGACGCAGTCCCAGCTGTAGGTGAGGTACCAGGTGTCACCGATGCAGAACAGGTCGGGGCACTCCAGCATGTACTGGGCCATGGGGGCGAAAATCGGGCCCTGGAAGTCCCAGGTCTTGAGATCGGAAGAGGTGTACTTGGCCACCACGCCGCCCCGGAGATAGTCTCTGGCCGCAATCAGCATCCAGTAGCACTGGTCGCTCTCCATCCAGAAGACCTCGGGGTCGCGGAAGTCGTCGGTGGAGTAGTTTTCGGGGGCAAAGAAGGTGTCATCGGGCTGCTTGGTCCAGGTCTGGCGGTCGGTGCTGGTGGCGTGCATGACGCACTCCTTGCCCTTGCCGCCGTTGCCGCTGTCATTGTGGCCGGTGTAGAACATATGATACAGGCCGTTTTGATCCTGCATCACAGAGCCGGTGCCCAGGGCGGGGTCCGGGTCGGACATCATGCCGTAGTCCAGGACCTTGCCGTCGTCCTGGTAGCCCACCAGGTCGTCGGTGACGTAGCGGTAAATGGGGTGATAGCCCTGGCCGTTATGGTCGGTGTCATACAGATAGTAGATTTCCAGGTTGCCGTCCTCGGTGACAAAGGGCATGGTGTCGCCCACATAGCCCCCCTCGGGCGTCGGGAAGAGCTGGTAGGGCACCGCCTCGTAGGGCTCGTCCGGCACGCCGGAGGCGCCGCAGGCAGACAGCAGCATGGCCGCAGCCAGCAGCAGAGGCAGCAAAGTTTTTATTTTCTTCATGAAATGCACATCCTTTCTGAATGTAAACCAAATCTAATTTACAATATAGAATAGTATGTGCAAATTGTCAACTCGTTTCTGGGGAATTCCAGGGCGTTTCCGGATTTTCTGTCAGGTTGCACCATTTTCAGCCAGAGCAACTGTGAAAAATGCCCGCAAAAAAGTTTACATTATGCACATCTTGCGCTTTTGGGGTTTGTGTGATATACTGGGCCCAAAAGGAAGTGATTTCATGGCCCGAAAGCGTGTTACCATGCAGGACATTGCCGATGCCTGCGGCCTGTCCAGAAACACGGTGTCCAAAATCTTCAACGGCAGGGGCGCGGTGCCCGAGCGCACCCGACAAAAGGTGCTGGAAACCGCCGGCCGGATGGGCTACAGCCAGCTGCCCCCTGCGGCCCGGCAGCAAGCCGCCGCCCCTGCAGAGCCTGCCCGCACCATTGCCATGCTCACCGGCAGCACGCCGATGAGTCACAACTTCGGCTCCTATTTTATCACCGCCTTCACCGACGCCATCAGCCGGGTGGGCAGCACCCTGAAGCTCTACGAGGTCTCCCCGGAGGAGCTGGCCCTGGTGCGCCTGCCCCCTCACCTGCAGCTGGAGCAGACCGACGGGATCCTGTGCATTGAGCTGTTTGACAAGGCCTATCTGGAAATGCTCAGCACCACGGGGATCCCCCTGCTGTCGGTGGACGCCTACGCCGGGGCCACCGCAGATGTGATCGACTACGACACCGTCAGCATGGAGAACATTGCCTCCGCCATTGCCCTCACCCGGCAGATGCTCCGCGCCGGGGGCCGCAGCTTCGGCTTTGTGGGTGACATCCGCCACTGCAACAGCTTTTACGAGCGCTGGCAGGGGTTCTGCTTTGCCCTGCGGGAGCAGGGGCTGGCGCCGGATCCTGAGGCCTGCATCCTGGCCCCGGATAACGAGCCCTATAACGACCCCCGCTGGGTGGAGCGACAGCTGCGCGCCATGCCCCGGGTGCCGGACGCCTTCTTCTGCGCCAACGATTTTTTGGCCCTGCACCTGATGACCGCCCTGAAGGCCATGGGCCGCAGGCTCCCGGAGGACGTGATGGTGGCGGGCTTTGACGGTTCGCCGGAGGCCGGGATGGTCACCCCGGGGCTCACCACGGCCCGGATTCCCAGTGCAGAAATCGGCCGCACCGCCGCCCAGATGCTGCTGGATCGGATCGCCCGGCCCACAGGGCCTGTGCGGAAGGTGTACCTGGCCACCACGCCCCTGCTGCGGCAGAGCACAAGAGAATAACGCCCCAAAAGGGCAAAGAGAGAAGCCGGCTGCCCGGCTTCTCTCTTTTTACACTTACTGGGGAAGGGCCCCGACAAATTCTCCCATGGGGAGAATGGTGCCGGCCTTTTCCACCTTGAGATTGGCGATATGGAAGGTGTTCTCCGCGCCGATGAGGCCCAGATTCAGCTGGACCGCCAGATGGCCGTCCTGGCCGGCATAGGTGACGTACTCCACCTTCTGGGTTTCGGGCCCGGCCTTCAGGCTGTAGCGGGCGCCGTAGCCCTTTTCCACGCCGTCGCGGTTGTAGCAGATCTCGTAATCCGCCTCCCGCTCGGAGGTGACCTCCAGGCTGACCCGGTACTTCTGGCCCGCCTCAAAGGGGGCGCGGGTGTTCAGGAAGAGCTTGACCTTCCAGGCCTCGGGATTCTCGGGCTCGTTTTCCAGGCGGACGGTGGCGTCGGTGGCGGTTCTCTCAATGTGGGCCACATAGTCCTCGTGGGCCCAGAGATCCGCGGCGGGACCGGAGTTGTACCGGGCCGCAGAGCGCACCGCCACCTCGGAAACCCGGACGTTGCGGATGCGGTAGACGTTGCCGTCTGTAGAGTTGGTCTTGCCCAGACGGATCTGGATCACCAGCTCGCCGGAGGAGTTGTCCGCCCGGAGCAGGTCGGAGACCACGGTGTTCCTGCCGGCGTGGAGGCTCCGCTCATAGAGGGCGCCGTAGCCGGCCTCCTTCGCGCCGTCGTAGAAGACCTCGAACAGGGACTGGGGCTTGGCCGCCTCCAGCTCGAAGGACACCTGGTACACCCGGCCGGGTCTGGGCACAAAGCCCGTTTTGACGCTGAGCTTGACGTTCCAGGGGTTCCGCTCGGCAGGGGCGTGGAGAATGGACAGCAGGGCGGTATCGGCGCCCTTGTCCAGGGTGACCTGGTAGCCGTCGTCCGCGGCCAGATCTACGTAGCTGGTGCTGTCAAAGCGCAGGGCGGTGGCCAGCTCCTTGCGCACGCTGTCGGTGAGCTCCTCCACCCGCAGGCCGCTGACGGTGACGGTGGTGGCGTTGGCCGCGTTGCCCAGGTTGAGCTGCAGGATCAGCTCGGCATCCTGGTCGGCGCTGAGCTCGTAGGTGACGGTCTGGGTTTCCGGACCTGCGTGCAGGCCGTAGCGGGCGCCCAGGGCCTTCTCCACCTCGACGTTGTTGTAGCAGATCTCATAGTCCAGGTCGGTGGCGGCCCGGACGTCCAGGCTGACCCGGTAGCGCTTGCCCGCGGTGAGCTTGGCGCCGGTCTCCACAAAGAGCTTGACCTTCCAGGCCTCCCGCCCGGAGGCGGGGACGGAGGTGATGGCCAGGCTGGCGGAGTCCTGGGTGTTGGAGATGGTAGCTTGGTAGTCCTCATGGGCCCAGAAGTTCACCGGACCGGGGTGCTGGGTGGTGATGGTGGTCTGCTCCTCGTGGGTCTGCAGCTCCTCCACGTGCACGTCGGTCAGCTGCAGGGTGTTGCCGGCAGGGCTGTTGCCCAGCATCAGCTGGAGGATCAGCTCGGCGTCGGTCTCGGGCTTCAGGGTGTGCTCCACGGTCATGGTGCCGTCGTCATGCAGGCCGTAGAACTCGCCCAGCTCCTTCTCGGCAGTGCCGTTGTTGTAGAAGACGTTGAAGTCCAGGGGCTGCTCCGTCCGCAGGGTGTAGCGCACCCGGTATTCCTTGCCGGCGGTGAGCTTGACCCCGGTTTCGGCAAAAAGCTTCAGCTTCCAGTCCGCTTGATCCGCGGCCACGGTATGGATTTTCAGGGTGGCGCCGCTGTCGGTGTTGGACAGGTCGGCGGTGTAGCCGGCGTCCGCCCAGACGTGGACCGGGGACCAGGCAATGAGGGAATCCTCCATCCGGTCCTCGCCGTCGGTCTGGACAAGCTCCTCCACGGTCAGGTTGTGGATGCGCACCCGGTTGCCGGCGGCGGCGTTGCCCAGGGAGAACTGCACGATCAGCTGGGCGTCCGCCTCAGGCGTCGCCTCAAAGACCACGGTGTGCTTCTCCGGGCCGGCGTTCAGCCCGTACAGGGCGCCCACGCCCTTTTCCACGGCGCCGTCGTTGTAGCAGATTTCATAGTCCAGGGCGCTGTCCGCCTGGACGTCCACGCTGATGCGGTAGGCGGTGCCGGCCTTGAGCGTCAGGCCGGTTTCGGCAAAGAGCTTGGTCTTCCACGCCTCGCGGCCCTCCTCGGGCACGGCCTGGAATTCCACCACGGCCTCGCTGCCGTCGCCGCCCAGGCTGGCGGCGTAGGTCTCATGGGCCCAGAGCTCGAAGGAGCCGGGGGCCAGGGTCTGGGTATCCGGAGCCTTGCCGCCGTCGGACCAGCGGTCCACCTGCAGCTGCTCCACGGTGATGTCGTTGGGGGCCGGGGTGCCGCCCAGCTGGAGCTGTACCACCAGCTCCTTGGTCACGGCGTCCTCGGGCACGGTGAATTCACAGGTGAGGGTCTTGACCTCCCCGGCCTCGATGTGCTGGCCGTAGAGGGCGCCGTAGCCCTTCTCCTCGGGGCCGTTGTTGCACAGCAGCTCAAAGTCCATGGCGGCCATGGCCCGCAGGGTCAGCTGCACCCGGTACTTGGTGCCGGCGGCGGGGGTGAAACCCGTGGCGGCAAAGAGCCTGGAGCACCACACCCCGTTTTCCAGGGTGGGCACGGCGCGGATCACCAGGGCAGTGCCCTCCACGCTCTGGTCGTAGCCGTCGTCATGGCCCTCGCTGGCCTGCAGAGCGGGCAGCTCCACCGGCGCATAGGACTCGGGCACCACCACGGTTTCGCTGCCCACGTCCTCCCACTGCTCCAGCTTGAGACTGTTGACCGCAATGGTGTTGGGGGCGGGGGTGTTGCCCAGCTGGAGCTGGAGCACCAGGTTCTCCGCCGTGACGTCGGCGCCCACGGTAAACTCGCAGACATAGTCCTTTGCCTCTCCCGCCGGGGCCTGCTGCCCGTAGAGGGCGCCGTAACCCTTTTCGATGCTGCCGTTGTTGCACAGCAGCTCAAAGTCCATGGCCTGCTGAGAGGTGATGTTGGCGGTGAGGCGGTACTTCTTGCCGGCCTCCAGGGGGGTGTTGGTATCCACAAAGAGCTTGGAGCTCCACACGCCGGTGCCCAGGGTGGGCACGGCGCGGATCACCAGGGCAGTGCCCTCCACGCTCTGGTCGTAGCCGTCGTCATGGCCCTCCCAGGCCTGCAGGGCGGGCAGCTCCACCGGCACATAGGCCGCGGGGACGTTGACGGTCTCGGTATGCTCGTCCTCCCACTGCTCCAGCTTGACGCTGTGAACGGTGATGGTGTTGGGCGCCGGGGTGTTGCCCAGCTGCAGCTGCAGCACCAGGTTGGCCGGCGTGACATCCTCGCCCACAGTGAACTCAGAGACGTAGCCTGCGGCGGTGCCGGCCGGGGCGTGGAGCCCGTACATGGCGCCGTAGCCCTTTTCGGCGCTGCCGTTGTTCAGGCAGATCTCAAAGTCCATGGCCTGCTGGGAGGTGATATTGGCGGTGACGCGGTATTTCTTGCCGGTCTCCAGGGTGGTCTGGGTGTCCACAAAGACCTTGGACTTCCACACGCCGGGGTCGCCGGGCACGGCGGTGACCGTCAGGGTCAGGCCGTCCAGGGTCTGCTCATAGCCGGGGTCGTGGCCCTCGGCGGCGGACAGGCCGGCAATGGCCTTGTCCTGATAGCCGGCGGGGATGGTGTTGGTCTGCTGGTGGGCGGGGACGTATTTCTCCACCGTCACCTTCCTGACGGCAAAGGTGTTCTCCGCCGGGCTCTTGCCCAGCATAAACTGGAGCACCAGCTTGCCCGGGTTCTGATCCGGCTCCAGGTTGTAAATCAGGGCGGTCTGCTCGCCGGCGGCGGCGTGCTGGCCGTACAGGGCGCCGTAGCCCTTCTCCTGGTCGCCCTTGTTCAGGCACAGCTCAAAGTCCAAAGCCTTGTCAGACTGGATTTCGGCGGTGATGCGGTAGGTGGTGTTGGGCTCGGGGGTGAAGCCGGTGTCTACAAAGAGCTTGGAGCACCACACCCCGTTGTCCAGGGTGGGCACGGCGGTGACTTGGAGGGTGGTGCCCTCCAGGGTCTGCACATAGCCGTCGTCATGGGCCTCGGTGGCGGTGAGATTGTCCAGCGCCTTCTCCTGGTAGCCCTCGGGCGTCTCGGTCTGCTCCTCGTGCTCGGGGATGAACTTCTCCAGGGTGACCTCCTCCACGGAGAAGGTGTTCTCCGCGGGGCTCTTGCCCAGCATAAACTGCAGCACCAGCTTGCCCGGGGTCTCGGGGGCGGTGATGGACTGCACCAGCACTGCCTCCTCCCCGGCGGCCGCGTGCTGGCCGTACAGGGCGCCGTAGCCCTTCTCCTCGTCGCCGCTGTTGAGACAGAGCTCATAGTCCATGCCCTTGTCGGACCGGACCTTGACGGTAAGGCGGTAGGTGGTGTTGGGCTCGGGGGTGAAGCCGGTGTCTACAAAGAGCTTGGAGCACCACACCCCGTTGTTCAGGGTGGGCACGGCGGTGACGTGAAGCTTGGTGCCCTCCAGGGTCTGCTCGTAGCCGTCGTCGTGGGCCTCGCTGTAGGACAGGTCCGGCAGCTCCACGCTGTAGTAGCCGGCCTCCTCCATCTCGCCGGGGGTGACGGTGAGGGTGGGATAGACGAAATCCTCGGGGGTCACGTCGCTGGCTGCGGCGGAGACCTCCACAATCTTCAGGTTCTGCACCTTGATCTCGTTGCCGGCCTCTGTGGCGGTCTGGCCCAGCTGGAAGCGGAGCACCAGGGGACCCTGGCTCTGCTCAGGGGTGAAGACGCAGCGCACATTCTGGGTTGCGCCGGCGGGAAGGCTGAGATCGTACAGGGCGCCGTAGGCGTTTTCGCTGTCGCCGTCCAGGCAGATCTCATAGCGGGGCTGCTCGTCCCGGGCGGTGAGATCAAAGAGCACCGCGTAACGGACGCCGGGCTGGGGCACGAAGCCGGTGTTGATCATCAGCTTGGCGTTCCACAGATCCCGGCCCTCTGCCGGGGCGCCGGTGATGGACAGGGTCGCCTCTCTGCCGGAGGCGGAGACGCTCTGGGTATAGCCGTCAGCGTGCTCCTCCCAGACGTTGACGCCGGTCTGATAGGAGAAGCCGTCGGTCAGCAGGTCCTCGTAGCCGTCCACCACGGTCTGGGTGCCGGGCTCGCTGGTGGTGGTCACGGTCTCATAGGAGAACTGGCCCGGCAGGACGTCGGTCTCGGCCACGTTCAGCTCCTCCAGGCGGAGGTTGCGGAAGGTGACGCGGTTGCCCGCCGCGGTATCCGTCTTGCCCAGCTGGATGCGGAGCACCAGCTTGCCGGCACTCTTCTCCGGGGTGATGTTGTAGACCACATGGTCGGTCTGCCCGGCCCGGAAGCTGCGGCCGTACAGAGCGCCGTAGGCGTTTTCGGCGTTGGCCCCGTCAAAGCAGATTTCGTATTCCGCCTGGTCCCGGGTGGGCTCCAGGTCAAAGCTCAGCCGATAGGATTTGCCGGCCTCCGGCACGACGCCGGTGTCGATATACAGCTTGGCCTTCCAGACGCCCCGGTCCTCCGCGGACTGGGGGGCCTGCCAGATGTCATAGGTCACGCTGGACTGGGCCTTCTCCAGACGGGTGCGGTAGCCGTCGTCGTGGCCCTCAAAGCTGGTGCTGGAGCTGCTGTAGGAGAAGTGCAGCGGCACCGGGGTGAACCGGACGGGGACGTCCTCAAACCAGGGGTCGCCCACCGCCACGATCTTGTCCAGGGCAAAGCCCACGGGCAGGATGTCGGTGTACTCGTCCTTGACCCGCTCCACCTTTACGTCGCTCAGCCGGACGGAGGAGTCTGCATAGGCGTTGCCCAGGGCAAAGCGGATGACCACCTCGCCGGGATTGGCCCCGCTCTCAGGCATGGAGATAAAGAAGCAGACAGGCCGGGCCACACCGGCGTAAAGCCGCTGGCCGTACATGGCGCCGTAGCCCTTCTCAATGGCGCCGGAGTCAAAGCAGGCCTCAAAGTCCATGTCCCGGTCGGCCAGCAGCTGGGCGCTGATGCGGTAGCGCTCCCCTGCCTGGGGGACAAAGTCGGTACGGGCAATGAGGAAGGAGCGCCAGACCTCATGGTCGGGGGGAATCTCGCTGAACTCCATGGTCACGTTGTCGGGCCCGTGGATCAGCTCCTGCTCGTAGCCCCGGTCGTGGGTCTCGTAGATGGACTTTTCGGTGTCGTACTGGAAGCCCTCCAGCACGTCCTCGGTCTCGATCTTGTCGGTGTACTCCTGGATTTGGATGTCGGTGAACTCTATGTTGAAGGGCGCCAGGCCGCCCAGCTGCAGATCCAGGTAGGCGTCGCCGCCGGTGGCCACCACCACGGCTGTCACGGTGTTTTCCCCCGGGACAATCTGAAACTCCTGGAACTCGCCGAATTTGATGGCGCCGGCCACGTCCGAACGGAACCGGTAGGTGATGAAATAATCTCTGCCGGGGAGGGTTTTCAGGCTGCTCTCCAGCTTGATGTGCCAGGCCTCGCCGTCGGTCTCGGTGGCGGAGATCCGGTATGTGCCGTCCTGTGTGGTCTCGGCGGTGCCTGAGACTGTGTCGCCCTCAAAGCGGGCACGGAAGACGGTCTCCTCGTTGAAATCCTTGCTGCCGATCTCATCCACCGGCGCAAGGAGCTGCCGTGCAGGGGTCTTTGCCCGGACAGTGTGGACGGGCAGCACGGCCGCCTCGCCCCCCTGTACAGACGCGGCGCTGGCTGTGCCGCACAGGGAAACCAGCAGCGCCAAAAACGCAAGCCCGGCGACCCATCGTTTTGCGACTGACATGTCATGTTCCTCCTTTGACGTGATTCCGCCCGGCGGACTCTGAAGCAGATACCGCCGGGATGCCTTTCCCATTTTGCAAACGGACGCAGAATGTGCATTATGTAAATTCTGGTTTACATCCAGTATAGAGGTAGCAGGGCACAATGTCAATAGTTAATTGGAGATTTTCTTCTCATTTTATTTGATATGCACATTTTCCCCGGATTATTCCTGTGTAAAACGACGAATCCCACCGGAGAGAGATTTACAAAATGTAAACCTCCCTCCGGTGGGATTCCCGGGGGTTCCGCCGGTGCGGGGCGGAGCTCTCAATCCGCCAGGGTGCAGGCAAACAGGCAGGCGCTGTGGGCCCTGACCAGAAGCCTGCCGTCCTGCCAGCACAGGGGGGTGCCCAGCAGGTCCGTCTGCCCTGCCGGGGCCCGGGCCCCCAGGACGGCCAGGGGCAACTCAATTACCCGGTCGGCCGTCTCGGTGCTGACCACGGCGACAAAGACCTCCTCCCCCAAAAAGCGGGCCAGGGCGACGATATAGCCCTCGTCATAGAGGAACTTCATTCCGCCCTCCCGCAGGGCCGGGTGGGCATGGCGCAGCCGGGCCAGGGTCTGGTACAGGCGGAAGCGAGGGGTATCCTCAAAGCCCTCGGCCCAGGGCATGGGCCAGCGGCAGCCCTCGTTGGTGCCCAGGGTGCCCCCCACCCCGGCCTCGTCGCCGTAGTAGACAGAGGGCGCCCCCTGGAGCAGGAACTGGAGAATCACTGCCCCCCGGTACTCCCCGGGGTGGATGGCCGGGTTGTTGTGCAGGCGGGAGACGTCGTGGCTGTCGATGAGATTGAACTGGTTTTCCCGCAGGGCCCAGGGCAGCTTGGCCAGGTGCTCCGTCACCCGGGCGGTGAGATCCTTTGCCGTCATCTTGTAGCGGACCCGGCGCAGCACGTCGTTGCGGCCCATGAACAGGTCCGGCTCCCCCACAAACTGCCGCAGCACCCGGCCGCAGCCATAATAGTTCATGGGCGAATCCCAGGCATCCCCCTGCAGATACCCGGCGCAGTCCCCCCAGTCCTCGGCCAGAATGTAGGCCTGGGGGTTCTCCTCCCGGATGGCCCGGCGGATCTGGGGCCAGAGCTCCTTTGCCAGCTGGAGCCCGTCATTGCGGGCAAAGACGTCCGCCACGTCAAAGCGCCAGCCGTCAATGGACCAGGGCGGGCGCAGCCACTTCCGCAAAACGGAGTCCGCCTTGCGGAAGATCACGTCCCGCAGGGCCTGGGAGGTGTAGTTCAGCACCGGCAGATCCGCCACGTCAAACCAGCCCTGGTAGCGGTTGTCCGGCCCGAAGAAATAGTAGCCCCGCTCCGGCGCGTCCGGGTTGTGATAGGCCCCCTCGGTCTTGGGAAAGAACAGGCCGTCCCGGTTGAACCAGCGGTGGGCGGTGCCGGTGTGGTTGATGGAGATATCCAAAATCAGCTTCATGCCGTTTTCGTGCAGGGCGCTGCTCAGCCGGGCCAGGGCCTCGTCACCCCCCAGGTGGGGGTCCACGTGGAAGTAGTCCACGCAGTCATACTTGTGGACGCTGGGGGCGGTGAAGATGGGGTTGAGGTACACCGCCGTGACCCCCAGGGACCGGAGATAGGGGATTTTTTGCCGCACCCCGTCCAGGTCGCCGCCGTAGAAGTCCAGGCAAAAGCCCTGCTCATAGGGCAGGGGCTCGGCGTCCCAGGCCATGGGGATTGTGGGATGGCCGTTGTAGCAGTACTCCCCTGCCCCCACGTCGTTGGAGGGGTCTCCGTTGCAGAACCGGTCCGGGAAGATCTGGTAGAACACCGCGTGCTTCACCCACTCCGGCTGGCGGTAGTCTGTGAGCAGCACAAAGTCATAGGTCTGGTCCGGGACGTAGGTGGTGATGCCCCGCTGGGTGTAAAAGTAGACCGCGTGGTCGCACACCAGGTAGAACTGGTACTGCACCCGGGGCTCGTTGATCCGCAGCCCAGTCTCGTACCAGGCCAGGCCGTGCCGCACCTGCCGGCGGGTCATCTCCGCCAGGCGCTCGGCCCCGTTGGGCACCCAGCGCAGAAAAATATGCCGCACCGGGGCATCCGCCAGCAGCCGCAGCCGGACGGTGACCGTCTGGCCCAGGCTGGGCCGGGGATTTGAGACAAAGTCCCCGGTGCCGTCGGAATAAACGCTCATCAGCCACTGCTCCATTCCGTCAGGCCTCCCTTACCCTTCATTTTTCCTCATTATATCAGATTCTCAAGGAAAAAGCATCTGTCAAATTGCAAAAAAGCCGCAATTTCTCCCCCCGCAAACTTGGGAGAAAAGCAGTTGCCTTTTTAGCCGGGACATTGTATGATAGAGCATAGAAATCATGCGGGCTTCCCGCCTGCCCGAGCCCCCGGGCAGAGAGGGAGAACGCCCCCAGCGGAGGTATGTACCATGAAATCCATTGAAGCGCTGCTTGCCTGCATCCGGGTGAACACCCACAGCTCCGTCCGCATCGGGGCCCGGGGGCAGGTACTCTACTGCGACCCCTTTCAGCTCCCCGCCGCGCCCCACGACGCGGACGTGATCTTTTTGACCCACGACCACTTTGACCACTTCTCCGAAGACGACGTGCGCAAGGCCATGAAGCCGGAGACCGTCTTTGTCCTGCCGGCCTCCGCCGCCAAGGCCGCAGAGGCGGTGCTGGCCGAGCACCGGACCTTGACGGTCCTGCCCGGGCAGACCTATGACCTGGACGGCCTGTGCTTTGAGACTGTGGCCGCCTACAACCCTGCCAAGCCCTTCCACCCCAGGGCCAAGGGCTGGGTGGGCTATGTGCTCTCCCTGCCGGAGGGCCGGGTCTACATCGCCGGGGACACCGACGACACCGAGGAGGCCGGGGCTGTCCGCTGCGACGCGGCCCTGCTGCCCATCGGCGGCAAGTATACCATGGACCCGGACCAGGCCGCGGCCCTGGCGGTGCGTCTGCGCCCCCAGGCAGTGCTGCCCATCCACTACGGCAGCGTTGTGGGCACTGCCGAGGCCTATGACCGCTTTGTACAGGCCCTGGACGGCCGGGTGCGGGTGGTCCGGGTCCTGCGCCCATGAGCACTGCCCTGATCACCGGGGTGGCCGGGGGCATGGGTCTGGCCGCGGCAGAGCAGCTGCTTGCCCGGGGCTGGACCGTGTGGGGGCCGGTTCCTGCAGGCGCCGCCCGGGGACTGAAAAACGTGCTTACCGACTTGCTTTCGTCGGTAAGCACGTTTTTTGTCTCTGCTTGAATCGCTTTACTTGTTGAACACGATGGGCAGCAGGCTCTCTACAAAGGCCAGAACCTCTGCATCCTGGCCCTCGGGGGTGCTGATCTCGGTGACGGTAAGGGTGTTGCCGTCTACGTTGAAGACCAGGTAGTCGTCATCGGCGTAGGCGCCGTTCTCGTCGCTCAGGAAGAGCTTGTTGCCCTCTACCTTGTACTTGCCGCTGTTCTGGAACTCCTCGGCAGCGGAGGTCATGTCCAGGTCCTCCTCGCTGATCATGTCCTCAATCAGGGCGTCCATGTCCAGGCCGGCGTCCTTCAGCGTCTCGGCGTCGTAGCCCTCGGCGGCCAGCCCTTCGACCAGAGCGTCCTTCAGCCCGGCAATGATCTTGTCCTCCATGGCGCTCATGCTCTCCTCGGAGACCTTCATCTCGTAGGTGCCGTCCTGCTTGAGATCCATGACCAGCTCCATGGTCAGGTCGCTCAGATTCATACCCTCCACCAGCTCGGCGGTTTCGGGGTCGGCGCCGGCCTTGGCCTCCTCTTTAATGAGATCTGTCATGTCCAGATTGGCCTTCCAGGTGCCCACAGGCAGGTTCTGCTTGCCGCAGCCGGCAAACAGGCAGGCTGCCAGGGCCAGGCACAGGGCCAGGGCCAGGAATTTTTGCAGTTTCATTCGTTCTTCTCCTTTCTAATTGACGCGCAGCGTCTTCTACACGACATCATACCCGCCGGGGCAGGAATTGTCAAGCCCCGGTTTTCTTGAAGGTCAGGGGCAGCTTGCCGGAGAATACCTCCCCCGGCCCAAAGCCCACCGCCTGGGTGATTTTCATGGTCTTGCCGGAGCGCTCAATCACCAGGTAGCGCTCCGACGCGCCGGAGCCCGCGGGGATGAGATACAGCCGGTCCCCCTCCAGCCGGTAGGTGCCGGATTCGTTCATGGCGTCGGTCACCCGGTCAAACTGGGCCCCCTCCAGCACGGAGTCCTGGATGCCCTTGGTGTCCACGTCCCCCAGCAGGTCCTCCAGGCCCAGGGTGTCCATCAGGTCTGTGGCCTTGCTCATGGCGGATTCCAGGGCCTCCTGGGTCACCTGGGCCGCCTCGTCGGTGGCCCGCAGCCGGTAGGTGCCGTCCTCGTGGAGCTCCAGGCACAGGTCAATGCCCAGATTCTCGAAATCCACCTGGTCCAGCAGGGTCTCCAGGTTCAGATCCCCGTCCAGGGCGGATTTCACCGCATCCCCCATGGGGTAGGTGACGGTCCAGGTGCCGGTGATGGGGATCTCGCCCCCGCAGGCCGCAAGGCCCAGCAGCAGGCAGGCGCATAGCAGCAGTACAGCAGCTCTTTTCATGGTCATTCCTCCTCAGATTGGGGCAGCACCCGCAGTTGGGTGATGCCGTAGTGTGCAAATACAGGCAGGTGGGCGGCCTCAATCCGCTCCCCGGGCATCAGGATGGGCACCGCCGGGGGGCAACTGACGCAGGGCCTGGCCAGGATCCGGCCCACGGCCCGGGGAGCAGGCAGCGTCTCACAGGGGGCCAGCATGGCCCGGCGCAGAGAGCACCCCACCGCCGGGACCGGAGGTATCGCCGGGCCGGGCACCGCCGGGGTGCCGGGCCGGGCCAGGGCCTGCCAAAGCGCCCGGCGCAGACGGGCGAGCTCGTCGTCGGTGGTCTGGGGGGTACACATCAGCACCAGAAAGTCCGGGTCCGCAAACTCGCACCAGATCCCCGCCTGCTGCAGCTCCAGGGCCAGCGCTGTGCCGGTGCAGTGCCGGGGCTGCAGGGTCAGCTTTAAGGGCTCCCGGCCATACAGACGCTCCCCGGCGGCAGAAAGTTCCCGCTTCAGCCCCTCCAGCTTGGGCAAAAATTCCTCCAGCGCGTCGGGCAGGGTCTCCAGGGCCGGGTTTGCCAGGTCCAGAGACTCCAAGATCAGGTACGACGGGCTGGTGGAGCCGAAGAGTGCCAGGGCGTCCTTGGCACAATGCACAAGCTGGGGCACCGTTTTTTGGGAAAGATGCAGATAAGCCCCGCCGGTCAGCACCGGAAGGGTCTTGTGGGCAGAGTCGCAGCACAGGTCCGCCCCCAGGTCTATGGGGTGCAGGCTGGGCCGCAAAAACCGCAGATAGGCCCCGTGGGCGTTGTCCACCAGCAGCAGGGCCCCATGGGCATGGCACACCGCCGCCAGGGGCGCCAGCTCCGGCAGGCAGCCCAGATAGTCCGGGCAGGTGAGATACACCGCCCGGGCCCCTGTCCGCGCCAGGGCCTGTGCCAGGAGCGCCGGCGTGGGGCTGGCGGAGAGATAGCTCCCCGCCCCCGCCGGCAGCCAGCACACGTCCACGTCCAGCAGGGCCGCGGCGGACAAGAAGCTCTTGTGCACGTTGCGGGCGGCCAGCACGCGGAAGTCCCCGCTGCCCGAAAAGGCCTGCCGGGCCAGGTGCAGCATGGCCCGGACGCAGTGGGACGAGCCCTCGGTGGAATAAAACGTGGGGCAGCCGAAGAGCCGGGAGGCGTTGGCCTCACTCTCCGCAATGATCCCGGAGGCCTCGTAGAGGGAATCCGCCCCGGGGATCTCCGTCAGATCCAGGGTCTCGCAGCCCAAGGGCCCCCGCCCCTTGTGCCCCGGCATGTGCAGCCGGAGGGGAGCGGAGGAGGCGTAGGCCTTTGCAAAGTCATGGATGGGTGTGTTCATAGCAGTTGAAGGTTGAACATTCCGGCGTGCTTCCCATTGCAATGGGAAGCACACACTCAGTTTTCATTCTCAATCACGTTTCAATTGGCGGGCGGCAGCGAGCATCAGGGCGCACTCCATGCGCTTTTTGAACAGGTCGCAGCCGTACTGATAGGTGCCGGTGAG
>CAMOKD010000014.1:0-38923 GCA_946617435.1 uncultured Clostridia bacterium
CTACTTCTTCTACAACGGCGGCAACGACTCCATGGACACCTGCAACAAGATCAGCCGCTACTGCGCCAAGGTGGGCTATGAGTGCCGCGTCATCGGCGTGCCCAAGACCATCGACAACGACCTCTACGGCACCGACCACTGCCCCGGCTTCGCCTCTGCGGCCAAGTACATTGCCACCTCCCTCATGGAGGTCAGCCGTGACTCCAAGGTCTACAACACCGGCATGGTCACTATCGTAGAGTGCATGGGCCGTCACGCCGGCTGGCTCACCGCCGCGGCTTCCCTGGCCAACCTGAAGGGCGACGGCCCCGACCTGATCTACCTGCCCGAGGTCGACTTTGACATGGATCGGTTTATTGCCGACGTCAAGCGGGTGTACGATGCCAAGCAGAACTGCCTGGTGGCGGTTTCCGAGGGCGTCCACTACGCCGACGGCAGCTTCGTCTCCGAGGCCAAGACCTCCGGCACCGACGGCTTCGGCCATGCCCAGCTGGGCGGCCTGGCAGCCCGTCTGGCGGCTGTGATCAAGGCGGCCACCGGCGCCAAGGTCCGCGGCATTGAGCTGAGCCTGCTGCAGCGCTGCGCCTCCCACTGCGCCTCCGCCACCGACATCGAAGAGAGCTTCAACTCCGGCCGCGTGGCCGTGGAATCCGCCCTGGCGGGCATCACCGGCAAGATGGTGGGCTTCAAGTGCGACCGCACCGACGGCTACAAGTGCGAGTACACCCTCTTCAACCTGACCGACGTGGCCAACACCGAGCAGAAGGTCCCCCTGTCTTGGATCACCCCCGAGCACAACGGCGTCACCCAGGACTTTGTGAACTACTGCCTGCCCCTGATCCAGGGCGAAACCAAGCAGGCCAAGGAAGACGGTCTGCCCAGCTTTGTCAACCTGAAAAAGGTCTTTGCCCACTGATTCAAGTCTGTAAAAAAAGCGGCCCGCCGGGCCGCTTTTTTGCGCCTGCCCGGGCTCGGGGCGAGGGAGGAATCTTTTCCTTGCATTTTAGTTCTTGACGTGATATTATAAATTGAATTACAATGCGATGAAATGCGCCGGGAAACGCCCGGCAGAAGGGGGATGTCACATGGTCATAGCACTTTTGGGATTCGGCACGGTAGGCGAGGGTGTTTACCGAATGCTTCAGGACCGGGAGGACATCCGGGTCAAATACGTGCTCTGCCGCCGCACGCCGGAGCATCTGAACGCCATCCTCACCCACCGGATTGAGGACATTGTCTCCGACCCCGAGGTGGAGACCGTGGTAGAGGTCATGGGCGGGCTGGACCCTGCGGAGGACTACGTCTGCCGGGCCCTGGCGGCGGGCAAGCATGTGGTCAGCGCCAACAAGCTGCTCATTGCCACCCGATACCGCCGGATTCTGAATCTGGCCCACGCCAACCAGGTGGCGGTGCGCTGCACCGCGGCGGTGGGCGGGGGCATCCCCTGGCTGATCGAGATTGAGCGCTGCAAGCGCACCGACAGCATCTTTGAAATCACCGGCATCATGAACGGCACCACCAACTACATTCTCGATACCATGCAGAGCTCTGACGCCTGCTTTGCCCAGGCCCTGGCCCAGGCCCAGAATCTGGGCTATGCCGAGCAGGATCCCTCCTCGGACATTGACGGCGTAGACAGCTGCTGCAAGCTGGTGATCTCCGCCAACCTGGCCTTTGACGTGTTCATCACCCGGCAGGACGTGGAGGTCTTCGGCATCCGCACCATCCAGACCCGGGACATTGAGGACTTCCGGGCCCACGGCCTGTGCTGCCGGCTGATTGCCTCTGCCGAGCACTACTTTGACACCGTCAGCGCCGTGGTAGAGCCCACCCTGGTGTCTGCCACAGACATGGAGGCGGCGGTGCGCTCCAACTACAATCTGATCTCCCTGGTCAGCCACCACGCCGGCCGCCAAAGCTACTTTGGCCAGGGCGCGGGGCGCTGGCCCACGGCATATAATGTCCTGCAGGATCTTTTGGACATTGCCGCCGGGGTGGGCAGCTTTTACCAGGCCAGGCTGCTGGCCAACAACGTGGACAACAGCCATTTTGTGCGGCGCTACTACGTCCGCACCGAGGCGGTCTCCCCCTGGCTGGAGGCCAACACCGAAGCGCGCTGGTCCGCCGGCGTGATTACAAAACCCCTGCCTGCCTCCCGGGTCCACGACTGGGCCGCCCGGGCCAGACAGGAGGATCCCGGGCTGTTCTTCGCAGCCCTGCGATTGGAGGGAAATGCCAATGCTTAAGGTACTCAAATTCGGCGGCTCTTCCATGGCCAACGCCCAGCAGTACGCCAAGGTCAAGGCCATTGTGAACTATGACGAATCCCGCCGGGTGGTGGTGGTCTCCGCCGCCGGCAAGCGGTTCAAGCAGGACCACAAGGTCACCGATCTGCTCTATCTCTGCCACGCCCACCTGCGCTACGGGGTGTCCTGTGACAGTGTGTACGATATGATCTGCCAGCGCTACCTGTCCATTGAGCAGGAGCTGGGGCTGGAGCCCTGCATGGGCAGGGAGCTGGCCCACCTGCGGCAGCAGATGGACAACGGTCTCAGCGAGGACGCCCTGGTCTCCCGGGGGGAGTATCTCTCCGCCCGGCTGATGGCGGAGTATCTGGGCTTTACGTTTGTTGACGCCAAGGATTGGCTCCGCTTCCGCCTGGACGGCACGGTAGACAAGGAATACTCCTATGCCCGCCTGCAGGAGCTGGCCCGGGACAAGAAAATCGTCACCCCCGGCTTTTACGGGGTCATGCCCGACGGCAGCATCAAAACCTTCAGCCGGGGCGGGTCCGACATCACCGGCGCCCTGGCCGCCGCGGCCCTGGACGCAGACGTGTACGAAAACTGGACCGATGTGTCCGGCATCCTGATGGCAGACCCCCGGATTGTGGACAATCCGGAGCCCATTGAGCAGGTCACCTATACCGAGCTGCGGGAGCTCAGCTATCTGGGCGCCCAGGTCCTCCACGAGGACACCATCTTCCCCGTGGCGGAGAAGAACATCCCCCTGAACATCCGCAACACCAACGATCCGGCCCACCCCGGCACCATTATCATGGAGCACTTTGACGAGTCCCCCACCGAGAGCGACCACCGCTTTATCACCGGCATCGCCGGCAAGAAGGACTATTCCATCTTCAGCGTGGCCAAGCGGGGCTTCTCCTCCCAGGTGGGGGCCCAGCGGCGGATTCTCCAGGTGTTTGAGAATCACGGCGTCAGTGTGGAATACACCCCCAACGCCATTGATACCGTGTCCCTTGTGGTGCAGTCTGCCCAGCTGGAAAAGCAGCTCCACGCCATTATGGCAGAGCTGGAAAAGGAACTGAGCCCCGACCGCATCACCGTGACCGACAACATTGCCATTGTGGCGGCAGTGGGCCGCAAGATGGCCTTCCGCCCGGGCATTTCGGGCAAGGTGTTCTCGGCCCTGGGCCGGGAGGGCATCAACATCCGCATGATTTCCCAGGGTCCCCAGGAGGTCAATATCATCATGGGCGTGGCCAATGAGGACTTCCACAACGCGGTGCGGGTGCTGTATAACAGCTTTGTAAAATAACGCCGGCGGCATGTCCGGCAGTTGAGATTGATTGGAGGAGGAACCTTATGAAGCAGTATAAAGTCGGCATCCTGGGCGCCACCGGCGCCGTGGGACGCGAAATGATGAAGATCCTCACCCAGCGGCAGTTCCCCGTGGGTGAGCTGCATCTGTATGCCAGCGAGCGCAGCGCCGGCAAGGTGGTGGAGTGGAACGGCCAGCCCATCCAGATCGAGCTGGCGGCAGAGGACGCCTTTGAGGGCCTGGATATTGTCCTGGGCGCAGCGGAGAACGACGTGGCCAAGGCCTTCGCCCCGGCCATTGTCAAGGCCGGCGCCGTGTTTGTAGACAATTCCTCCGCCTTCCGGCTGGATCCCAAGGTCCCCCTGGTGGTGCCCGAGGTGAACCCCGAGGACGTGAAGACCCACCAGGGCATTGTGGCCAACCCCAACTGCTCCACGGTGATTGCGGTCACCGCGGTGAACGCCCTGCGCAAGCTCTCGCCCATCCGCACCATGGTGGCCTCCACCTACCAGGCGGTGTCCGGCGCCGGGGCCGCCGGCCCGCTGGAGCTGGCCGAGGAGGTCAACGCCCTGTACCAGGGCAAGCCCGTGCAGCCCAAGGTGTTCCCCTACCAGATCGCCTTTAACCTGATCCCCCAGATCGGCAGCGAGCAGGAGGCGGGCTACACCTCCGAGGAGATGAAGCTGCAAAACGAGGGCCGCAAGATCCTCCACCTGCCCGAGATGCAGGTGTCCTGCACCTGTGTGCGGGTGCCGGTGGTGCGCAGCCACTCTATTTCCCTGCAGCTGGTGTTTGAGCGCAAGATCTCCGTGGCGGAGGCCCACCGGGCCCTGGCCATTGCCCCCGGCTGCCGGCTGGTGGACAACCTGGAGCGGAAGCAGTACCCCATGCCCCTGGACACCTCCGACCAGGATCTGGTCTTTGTGGGCCGGGTGCGCCGGGATCTGACCAACGAAAACGGCCTGTGCCTGTGGTGCTGCGGCGACCAGATCCGCAAGGGCGCTGCCACCAACGCCATCCAGATTGCCGAGCTGCTGATCCGCTGAGCCCCTGAGGAGAGAACATTGATGTATTGCAACGACTGCGGCCGGCCTGTGGAGCCGGGTGCCCGCTTCTGCGACCACTGCGGCGCACCCCTTGCGGCAGATCCCGCATCCAACCGGCAGACAGGCTGGCGGGATGCCGCCCTGTCCGGACAGCAGGAGGCACCCCGCCGCCAAATGCCCAAGCTGCTGCTCCTGGCCCTGATCTGGATCCCGGTGCTGGCGGCAGTGGTCACGCTGCTGGTGGTGGTGCTGAAGCCGGACGACGGCGCCCCGGCGGAGACCACCCTTGCCGCCGCCGAGACCCGGGCGCCTGTCACCGATCCCCCGGCCACCCAGGCCCTGCCTGTGGAGACGGCCGCCCCCGCCATCCAAAGCGCGGACACCCAGCCCATTCTGCGGGAGAACCGCTATGAGCTGATCATTGAGGACGTGGACTGGGCCGAGGCAAAGGCCAAGGCCGAGACCATGGGCGGCCACCTGGCCACGGTGAACTCCCCCGAGGAGGAGGCAAAGCTGGTGGCCCTGTGCAGCCAGCATGACCGGATCCACACCGTCTATCTGGGGGGTTACCTGGGCACCGACTGGAACTTCCACTGGATTACCGGCGAGCCCTTTGACCAGGACTTCTGGTTTGACACCCAGCCCTCCTATTATGACGACGACGGGGTCACCCTGGAAAATGTGCTCTGCCTGTATAACGTGCCCTCCATGGGCGGCTGGCTGTGGAACGACTGCCGGGATGATCTGGTCAGCGTTTACGGCGAGTTTAACGGCCACGGCCGGATCGCCTACCTGGTAGAATATGAAGCGAATTAAACTCATTGCATGGAGCTTGGCCCTGGCCCTGCTGCTGGGCTGCGCCGGGGAGATCCGGGTGGAGGACACCCAGCCAATGCCCCTGCCGCCCCTTGACACCGACGCCCCGGTCACCACCATGGTGCCCATGATGACCCAGACGGAGGAAACCGAAATGTCTGCTTCCGCCACCACCGAGACGGACCTTCCCGAGACCGCCGCGCCCGAGACCGATGCCCCGGACCCGGTGGAGACCCTGCTGGCCGCCATGACCGACGGGGAGAAGGTTGCCCAGCTCTTTGTGGTCACCCCAGAGACCCTGGCCCTGGCCGACGGGCCTGCCACCGTCACCGGGGAGATGACCCGGCAGGCCTTTGCCCAGTATCCTGTGGGAGGGCTGATCTATCTGGAGCGGAATCTGATCAGCCCGGACCAGACCCGGCAGATGCTCTCCGGCGCCCAGGACCTGAGCCTGCGCCAGACGGGGCTGCCGCTCTTCCTCTGCCTGGACGAGGAGGGGGGTACCGTCCGCCGGGTCAGCGCCAACCCGGGCTTTGACATCCCGGCCTACCCGGACATGGCCCAGGTGGGCGCCGGGGGAGACGAGGCCGAGGCCCGGCGCATCGGCGCGGAGATGGGGGAATATCTCGCAGACCTGGGCTTCAACGTAGACTTTGCCCCGGTGGCGGACGTGCTGACCAACCCGGACAACCGGGTGGTTGCCCGCCGCAGCTTCGGCGCGGACCCGGAGCTGGTGGCCCGGATGGACGCGGCCTTTCTGGAGGGGCTGCAGTCCCAAGGGGTCTGGGGCACCTACAAGCATTTCCCCGGCCACGGGGCCACGGCGGAGGACTCCCATGAGGGCTTTGCCGTCAGCCTGCGCACTGCCCAGGAGCTGTGGGACCTGGACCTGGTCCCCTTCCGGGACGGGGCGGCCCGGGGGGTGCCCTTTGTGATGGCGGGGCATATCACCCTGCCCAACGTCACCGCCCAAGAGGAGCCTGCCAGCCTGTCCTACGAGCTGGTCACCGGTCTGCTGCGGCAAAAAATCGGCTACGAGGGCATTGTGATCACCGACTCCCTGGATATGGGCGCCATTTCCCAGCGCTGCGGCGTGGGGGAGGACGCGGTGCAGGCGGTGCTGGCGGGCTGCGATATGCTGCTGATGTCTGACAATTTCCGCCCCCGCTATGCCGCGGTGCTCGCCGCGGTGGAGGATGGCACCATCTCCCAAGCCAGGCTGGACGAATCCGTCCGCCGCATCCTGCGGCTGAAGCTGAGCGCGTAAACAACAAGAACGGCGCCTCCGGGGCGCCGTTCTGCTTTATGTCATTTACTCTCTGTCAAAAATCCGCTCCGCGGCCAGGCATTTGCCGGTGCTGCTGTCCAGGGTGAAGAGCACGCCCTCCAGCTTGCAGGGGCCGGGGGCGGATTCGTACCGACTGGTCAGCCCGCCCCGGAACTGGGCGATGGACTGCTCCGGCCGGATGCCCAGCACAGAGACTGCCGGGCCGGTCATGCCCAGGTCGGTGACGTAACCGGTGCCCTTGGGCAGGATCTGGGCGTCGGCAGTGGGCACATGGGTGTGGGTGCCCCACAGGGCGGAGATTTTGCCGTCCAGCATAAAGCCCATGGCCAGCTTTTCCGAGGTGGCCTCGGCGTGGAAATCGATGAGAATCAGCCGGGTTTCCGCCTGCTTCACCAGCTTTTCCGCCAGCAGGAAGGGGTTGTCCGGGCCAAAGCGCATATTGCACCGGCCGATGAGGTTGATCACTGTGACCTCCCCGGCCCGGCTGTCATACACCCCCACCCCCCGGCCGGGGCAGAGGGGAGAGTCATTGGCCGGGCGCAGGATATAGGGGCTGTCGTCCAGATAGTCGGCAATCTGCTGGCGCTGGTAGCTGTGGTTGCCCAGGGTGATCACGTCGGCCCCGGCATCCAGGATCTCCTCGGCCTGGCGGGGGGTGATGCCCACCACCGAGGCGTTCTCCCCGTTGACCACGCAAAAGTCTACGCCCAGCTGCCGCTTCAGAGTCCGCAGCCGGCGGCTCAGCCAGTTCAGCCCGCCGCTGCCGCACACATCTCCCACTGCCAAAACCTTGAATTCCATCCCAAGACCGTCCTTTGCTTTTTGCCCTATTATATCTGCTCCCGGCGGAAAAAACAAGGGGCGGGGGGATTTTTGATTCTTTTTACAAATTGTTCACCGATTTTCCAAACGCCGCGCTATAATAAGAGGAGATTGAAAACAAGGAGAGAAGACCTATGGCCACGAAGATTCTGATTGTGGAGGATGATCATAATATTGCGGATCTGCTCCGGCTCTACCTGGAAAAGGAGGGCTATGAGGTGCAGATCGCCTCCGACGGCGGCAAGGGCGTGGAGCTGTTCCGCCGTATGCAGCCGGATTTGGTGCTGCTGGATATTATGCTGCCGGTGCTGGACGGCTGGGGCGTGTGCCGCACCATCCGGGCCGAGTCCCAGACCCCTGTCATCATGCTCACCGCCAAGGGCGAGCTGGACGACAAGGTCACCGGTCTGCGCCAGGGCGCCGACGACTACATCACAAAGCCCTTTGAGATGCCCGAGGTGCTTGCCCGGATTGAGGCGGTCCTCCGCCGCAGCGGCAAAAACCCGGACAAGCACGAAAAGCGCCTGGTGTTTGACAAGCTGATCATTGATATGGAGGCCTTTGAGCTCACGGTCAACGGCAAAAAGATCCCCACCCCGCCCAAGGAGATGGAGCTGCTGTACCACCTGGCCTCCACCCCCAACCGGGTGTACACCCGAAACCAGCTGCTGGACGAGGTGTGGGGCTTTGACTACTTCGGCGACACCCGCACCGTGGACGTGCACATCAAGCGCCTGCGGGAGAAGCTGGAGGGCGTGTCCGACCAGTGGAGCCTGAAAACCGTGTGGAGCGTGGGCTATAAGTTCGAGGTGGCCAACCCGTGAAGCGCAGCTTTACCGGCCAGCTCATGATGACCATCAGCCTGATCTTTCTCACGCTGATTGTGCTGAGCGCCTCCACCCAGTTTTTATACTACCAGTCCACCCTGGCCCTGCTGCGCCAGGGGCTCACCTCCTCGGCCACGGCGGCGGCGGATATGACAGGCCTGTACGGGCTGGACGGGGGGCTGCAGTCCTCCCTGATGCTCCGCCTGCAGCTGAACTACACCGCCCGGGCCACGGGCTATGACACTGTGGTCCTGGACCAGACCGGCACCGTGGTGGCCTGCTCCTGCGGGATGCAGAGCTGCGAGCACCTGGGCAGCCGGGTGGAGCTGGACCAGCTTGCAGCCAAGGACGATGCCGGCTCCCGGTTTACCACCGGCCTGCGGGCGGACTGCTATCCCACCGCCCGCATGGCCTGCCTGGCCCCGGTCACCCTGGGCGCCGGCAGCACAGAGCTCTATGTGCTCTCCTCGGTGGATGCCGGGCAGCTGCACTCGCTGATGGGCAACGCCACCAAGATCAATCTGGTCACCGTGGTGGCGGTGATGGTGCTCTCTCTGCCCCTGGTGTGGGCCCTGGTGCAGCGCCAGACCAAGCCCATCAAAGAGCTCACCGCCGCGGCCCGCCGCCTGGGCCACGGCCAGATGGACGCCCGGGTGCCCACCGGCGGCGACAACACCGCCGAGATGGACGAGCTGGCGGTGGCCTTTAACAACATGGCCCAGGCCCTGCAGACCTCTGAGCACAAGCGGCAGGAGTTTGTGGCCAACGTCAGCCACGAGCTGAAAACCCCTATGACCACCATCTCCGGCTACATGGACGGCATGCTGGACGGCACCATCCCCGCAGAGGACCAACCCCGGTATATGCAGACCATCTCCCAGGAGGTCAAGCGCCTGTCCCGGCTGGTGCGCTCCATGCTGGAGATCTCCCGCCTGCAGGACAAGGGCATCCCTCCCGAACGGATGCGGAGCTTTGACGTCTGCGACACGGTGGGCCAGGTGCTCATCAGCTTTGAGCAGAAGATCAACCAAAAGCACCTGGACGTCCAGGTGGATATGCCTGAGCAGGGGGCCCGGGCCGTGGCCGACCCGGACGCCATCACCCAGGTGGTGTATAATCTCATTGATAACGCCGTGAAGTTCTGCCCCCAGGACGGGGTGCTGAGCCTGGCGGTCAAGCAGACCAAGCAGAACAAGTATCTGGTCTCGGTGAAAAACACCGGCCCCACCATTGCCCCCGAGGAGCTGCCCCTGGTGTTTGACCGCTTCCACAAGACGGACAAGAGCCGCAGCGTGGACCGGGACGGGGTGGGCCTGGGCCTGTATATCGTCAAAACCATCATTCTCAGCCACGGCGAGGACGTGTACGTCACCAGCCGGGGCGGGGAGACCGAGTTCTCCTTTACCGTGAAAAAAGCCTGAAGGGCGGTGAACCGCAGTGGAAGACAAGTTAATTCCCATGGAGGCAGAGGTGCTGGAAATGCAGCCCCCTGCCAAGCCCTGTGATTTTTACGGCACTGCCACCCCCCAGGTGCCCAAGCGGGATCTCACCCCCCTGTGGGTCAGCCTGTGTCTGGCGGTGGTGCTGGTCTCCAGCGTGACGGTGCTTCTGGCCATGCTGGAGATCCGCCTGGTCCACTCTGATGCAGACGGCTGGATGCTCACCGTGGCGGAGCGCCGGCTGACCGAGTCTGACGAGCGGCAGATCCAGGCCCTGTCTCCGGTCCAGGCCGGGCAGAGCACCGTCACCCAGCGGGCAGCGGACCAGCGGGAGGCCGGCATCCGGCTTCAGGGCGCCTCTGACGCCGCCGGCGCCCTGGACGCCGCCGCGGTGTACCGCAAGGTGTCCGGCAGCGTGGTGCTGCTGGAGTACAGTACCCTGTATGAGACCTGTACCGCCACCGGGGTGGTGCTCACCCAGGATGGCTATCTGCTCACCGCCGCCGAGAGTCTTGCCGGGGTGAGCGCCCTGTACGCCACCCTGCCCGACGGCACCCGCACCACCGCCCAGCGGGTGGCGGAGGACAGCTCCACCGGCATTGCCCTGCTCAAGGTAGAGGCCGAGGGGCTGAGCCCCGCGGAGTTCGGCCGCAGCGCCAATCTCCAGGTGGGGCAGACGGTGTACAGCGTGGGCAATCCCTACGGCGCGGCCATGCCCCGGGTGCTCACCCAGGGGATTCTCTCCGCCAAGACCAGCCAGAGCCTGGGGGGCGCGTCCCTGGAGCTGCTGCAAACCACCGCCGGCGACGGCAGGGAGCACGGCTGCCCCATCTTTAACGTCTACGGCCAGGTGGTGGGGCTGACCTGCCCGGTGGGGCGCTGGTTCACCGCAGACGGCAGCGACCCCTGCTTTGCCCTGGACAGCACCGGCCTGCAGAGCGTGGTCTCCGCCCTGCTCACAGCGGGCAGCGGCCAGAGTCTCAGCCTGGGTATGGAGGTGGGTCTGATCCCGGAGAACTACCTGCAGTACTTCGGCTATCCCGGCAGGCTCTGGGTAGAAGCCGTGTACGAGGGCAGCCCCGTGGATCAGGTACTCTATCCCCTTGACGTGATCACCGCCGTGGACGGCGTGGAGGTCAGCACCCTGGAGCAATACCGGGACTGTCTCAGCGCCCACCAGGTGGGCGACACCGTCAAGCTCACCATCTACCGAGCCGGCAACTGGTACACTGCCACGGTGCCGGTGCTGGCCGGATAAAAAATGATTGCCGCGTTCTGCAGAACGCGGCAATCATTTTTTATTTCTTGATCCAGGTGCTGGGGGAGAAGCTCAGCAGCAGGGGATAGATCTCCAGCCGGCCAAAGAGCATGGCAATGGAGAGCACCACCTTGATCAGCGGGGTGTAGCCTGCAAAGTTGGCCGCCGGACCTACCAGATTCAGGCCCGGGCCGATGTTGTTGAAGCAGGAGGCCACCGCCGTGAAGTTGGAGGTGAAGTCGTACCCCGGCTGGAAGGAGGTGATGAAGAAGAACAGGGCGAACAGGCCCATATACAGGGCAAAGTAGGTGCTCACAGACACCAGCACCGAGTTGTCCACCCGCTTGCCCTCAAACCGGACCACACCCACAGACCTGGGGTGGAGCAGGTGGCGCAGCTCCCGCTTGGTGGTCTTGTACAGCAGCACCAGCCTGGAGACTTTCAGTCCGCCGGCGGTGGAGCCCGCGCAGCCGCCCATAAACATCAGCAGCACCAAGATCGCCTTGGACAGCTCCGGCCACAGGTTGAAGTCTGCGGTGGAGAAGCCTGTGGTGGACACCACTGTGTTCACCTGGAAGAAGGCGTGCCGGGTGGCCTCGGCCACGTTGCCGTACAGGGGCAGGATGTTTACGGTGATCACCCCGGTGGCGGCCAGCACCACGCACACATAGGTCCAGAACTCCTCGCTGCGGAACACCGGCTTAAACCGCCGGATCAGCAGCAGGTAGTAGAGGTTGAAGTTCACGCCGAAGAGCATCATAAACACGGCAATCACCCACTGCTCATAGGCGGAGTAAGAGCCGATGGAGTCGCCCCGGATGCCGAAGCCGCCGGTGCCGGCGGTGCCCAGGGCGTGGACGGCGCTGTCAAACAGGGGCATGCCGCCCAGCAGCAGCAGGACAAACTCCAGGGCCGTCAGCGCCATGTACAGCAGGTACAGGATCCGCGCGGTGTCCCGCAGCTTGGGTACCAGCTTGCCCATGGTGGGGCCGGGCATCTCTGCCCGGAGCACGTGGATGGTCCGGCCGGAGAGATTGGGCACAATGGCCACCATCAGCACCAGCACGCCCATGCCGCCCATCCAGTGGGTAAAGCTGCGCCAAAACAGCATGGAGTGGCACATGGCCTCCACGTCGGTGAGGATGGAGGCGCCTGTGGTGGTAAAGCCGGAGACGGTTTCAAAGAAGGCGTCAACGTAGGAGGGAATCTCCCCGGCGATGACAAAGGGCAGTGCGCCCAGGGCGGAGACCGCCAGCCAGGCCAGCGAGGTGACAATAAAGCCCTCTTTGGCAAAGATCACCTGGTCGCCGGTGTGGCAGAACAGGCTCAGTGCCCCGCCCAGGCCCAGGCAGATGCCGATGGTGATGAGAAAGGGCACCGTGCCCAGGTCGTGGTAAACCAGCGACACCAACAGCGGCGCCACCAGCAGGGCGCCCTCCAGCAGGATCAGCCGGCCCAGCAGGTAGAATACCATTTTGCGATTCATAGGCCCCTCCCGCTATTTGAGGATGTCGCCCAGGGCGTTGAGCCGCTGGTCGGCGGCGATGACCACCACCCGATCCCCGGGCAGGATCATGTCCTCGCCGGAGGGGATGATGGTTTTGCGCTCCCGGACGATGCCGGCAATCAGGATGTTGGGCTTGATGGCAAGGTCCCTCAGCGCCGTGCCGGTGACCCGGCTCTGCTGCTGAACCACAAATTCCAGGGCCTCGGCCTTGCCGTCCATCACCTGGTACAGGGTTTCGATGCTGCTGCCCTTAGAGCTGTCCAGGGCCCGGGCGTAGCGGAGCACCACATTGTTGACGATCTCCTTGGTGCGGATGATGGAGTCCAGCCCCAGCTGGTCGGCCAGCTGGGCCATCTCCTCCCGGTTGACCTTGGCGATGACCTTGGGTACCTTTTGGGAGGTGGCAAAGAAGGAGACCAGAATGTTCTCCTCGTCCATACCGGTCAGGGCCACAAAGGCGTCCTGGTCCCCCAGGCCCTCCTCCAGCAGCAGCTCCTGGTGGGTGCCGTCGCCGTGAATGGCGGACACTGCGGGGATGGCGTCGCACAGATCCCGGCAGACGTGGCGGTCGGTGTCAATGATCTTGACGTTGGTGCCGGCAGAGGTAAGCATCTTGGCCAGGTAAAAGGCGGTTTTGCTGCCGCCCAGCAGCATGACGTCCCGGGCGGTGCGGTTGGTGATGCCCATGGACTTGAACAGCTTGTTCATCTCAGAGGGCTTGGCGGTCAGACCGATCTTGTCGCCGGGCTCCAGCACAAAATCGCCCCGGGGGATGATGATCTGGCTGTTGCGCTGCACCACGCAGATCAGGAAGTTGGCCTTGTGGCGGTTGCGCAGCTCCGCCAGGGGGATGCCGCAGAAGGGGGAGCCGGGCTTGAGCTTGGATTCGATCATCTCAAACATCCGGCGGGAGAAGAACTCCACCTTGACCCCGGGGGGCAGCTTCAGCATATGGTACAGCTCCTGGGCGGCCAGAAGCTCGGGGTTGATGGACATGGACAGGTGCAGCTGCTGGCGCATAAAGCTGAGCGACCGGTCGTTGTACTCCGGGTTGCGGATCCGGGCGATGGTGTGCTTTGCGCCCATCCGCCGGGCCAGGAAGCAGCTGAGCATATTCATCTCATCAGACCCGGTGACGGCCACCAGCAGATCGACCTCTGCCACGCCGGCCTCCTCCAGGGTTTCGCAGTCGGCGCCGTTGCCGCACACGCACATCACGTCATATTTGTTGGTCAGATTCTGGATGACAGAATCCTGGTTATCCATGGCTACCACGTCGTGCCCCTCGCGCACAAAGGTGTGCAGCAGGGCCTCGCCGATTTTACCGCAGCCAACTACAATAATTTTCATAATCTGGCATACCTTTCTAATACGATACTCCTATGAAAACTGAAGATTTTCATTGGAGCGGCACCGTGCGCCGCACGCTGCCGCTTTGTGCCACAGGCACAAAATCTGTCTCATACGAGCGCAACGTAAATGCGTTTGAAATGCAGTTTATGGAGCTCCGTATAAAACCGGATTCCAGTCCAGTATAGCACATTCATGCCCGGGATGCAATGACTTTCTTCGGGAAAAACCCGGTACAATGCAAAAAACAGGGGCCTTTCCGCAGAAAGGCTCCTGTTTTTTCTCACTGCCGCAGCAGCCGGACAGCCTCCTCCAGGGGGGCGGTGTCCACGCTCTCGGCCTCGCCGGCGTCCATAAAGCCGGCCACTCTGGCGTCAATGGGCAGCCGGGCCAGCACCGGCAGCTGGTACCGGTCGGCCAGCTCCTGCACATGGCTCTTGCCGAAGACCTCAATCCGCCTGCCGCAGTCGGGGCACTCCAGCCAGGCGTAGTTCTCCACAATGCCCACCACGGGGATGTGCATCATGTTGGCCATCTTCACCGCCTTGGACACGATCATAGAGACCAGATCCTGGGGGGTGGTGACCAGAATGATGCCGTCAATGGGCAGACTCTGGAACACGGTCAGGGGCACGTCGCCGGTGCCGGGGGGCATATCCACAAACATATAGTCCACGTCCTGCCAGACCACGTCGGTCCAGAACTGCTTCACTGCGCCGCCCAGCACAGGGCCGCGCCACAGCACGGGGTCGGTCTCGTCGTTCAGCAGCAGATTCACAGACATCACCTGGATGCCGGTGCGGGTCAGGGCGGGCAGCAGGCCCACGTCCTCCATGGCCTCGGCGTGATCCAGGGCGAAGGCCTTGGGAATGGAGGGGCCGGTGATATCCGCGTCCAGAATGGCGGTGCGGGCCCCGGATTTCTGCATGGCCACCGCCAGCATGGCGGCCACAGTGGACTTGCCCACGCCGCCCTTGCCGGAGACCACGGCGTAGACCTTCTTGACGCTGGCGTGCTCGTTCAGCTTGGCCAGCAGGCTCTCCTGGGTGCGGGAAGCGCAGTTCTGCCCGCAGGAGGCGCAATTGTTGTTGCAGGATTCGCTCATGTTGATGATACCTCTTTTGTTGTTTAGTTCAATGACAGGTCCCGGAGCCGCCGGGACTTATTTGATCACCAGGAAATACAGCAGCACCAGGGCGCCCAGGGCGATCCGGTACCAGCCAAAGACCTTGAAGCTGTGGGTTTTGATGTAGCGCAGAATCATGCGGATCACCGCCATGCTCACCAAAAACGCCGTAACCATGCCCAGTGCCAGGATGGCCAGCTCCCGGCCGGAGAAGTTCAGACCGTGCTGCAGCAGCTTCAGGGCGCTCATGCCCAGCATTACGGGCACAGCCATCAGGAAGGTGAACTCTGTGGCGGCCACTCTGGAAACTCCCAGCAGCAGCGCGCCGATGATGGTGGCGCCGGAGCGGGACGTGCCGGGAATCAGCGCCAGCACCTGGAACAGGCCGATGCCCAGGGCAGTGGTCCAGGGCAGGGCTTCCACGGTGGATACCCTGGGGGCGGAGCGGTGCATCCCCTCCACCACCAAAAAGACGATGCCGTAAAAGATCAGCGCGCAGGCGATGGTGACAAAATTCTCCAGGTGGGCGTCCACATAGTCGCCCAGCAGCAGCTCTGCTGCCGCCCCGGGCGCGCAGGCCAGGGCCACCTTGCCCCAGGTGGAGAGCACGTCCTGTTTCAGCCGCAGCCCGCCCCGGGCCTCCAGGGGCCACAGCTTGGGCCACATGCGGATCACCACCGCCAATATGGCGCCCAGCTGAATCACCACAAAGAAGGTGCCTTTAAAGTCCTGGGAGGCGTCCAGCTGCAAAAGCTCATCCACCAGCAGCATATGCCCCGTGCTGGAGATGGGCAGCCACTCGGTGATGCCCTCCACCAGGCCCAGAAAAAGGACCTTCAAGAATTCGATGACAGACATAGGGGATTCTCCTTTGCCCCGGGCTCAGGCCTTGCGCAGCCGCTGCTCCATATACCCGTGGGCGGCCAGCTCAATGGTGTCGTCCAGGGGGGCAAGCTCTGCGGAGCCGTACTTCCGCTCCAGGGCGGTTTTCAGAATGTGGTCGGCCAGCAGGGGGTTTTTGGGCAGCAGGCAGCCGTGGGAATAGGTGCAAAACACGTTTTTGTATCTGGCGCCCTCCATGCCGTCCTCGCCGTTGTTGCCGTAGCCGGAGAGCACCTTGCCGATGGGCCGCAGGCCGCTGCCCAGATAGGTCTTGCCGGAGTGGTTTTCAAAGCCCACCACCGTGGCGCCGCCCAGCTCCTCGCAGGTAAACATATAGTTGCCGATCATCCGGTCCTTGTGGCCGATGGTGTACAGATCCAGCGCGCCGATAAAGTCGCACTGCTGGCCGTCCCAGGTTTTGTAGTAGCTGCCCAGCATCTGGTAGCCGCCGCAGATGCACAAAAAGGTCTTTCCGTCCTCAATGGCGGCCTTGATTTCGGCGGTTTTCTCGCCCTTCAGATCGGAGAGCAGCACCTCCTGCTCAAAGTCCTGGCCGCCGCCGATGAAGAACAGGTCATACTCTGCAGCCTGCAGCTTCTGGCCGATGGAGACCTTGTCCACCCGGACGTCGATGCCCCGCCAGCCCAGCCGGTGGGACATGCAGATCACATTGCCCCGGTCGCCGTAGAGATTCAGAACGTCGGGAAACAGATGACAGATTTTCAGTTCCATGCCGTGTCCTCCTTATTCCCAGAAGTTCTTGAACCCGTAGTTCTTGCTGATGGCGGCCCGGAGATCCAGCATGGCGGTGTAGGTGGGCATGATGAACACCGGCTTGTCCTGCTCCAGGCAGGCCTTCAGCAGCTGGGAGTAATCCTTGTAGATCCGCAGCTTTTCGGTGGGCACCCCGGCGTACTTAAACCGGGTGGCCATGTCGTCGGCCCGCACGCCGGAGACGTACACCCCGGTGAGCAGCTCGCCCATGTCGGTGAGCCGTTCAAAGTCCACGTCCCAGATCCAGCTGATGTCCTTGCCGTCAAAGGCCCGGTCGTTCAGGCAGGCCACAAACAGGAAGGGCTCTGTGGCGTCGGTGAGGAAGTTCAGCACCTGGTTGCAGCCGGCGGGATTTTTGATCAGGATCATCCGCAGGCTGTGGCCGTTGATGTCAAACTTCTCCATCCGGCCGAAGCCGCAGGCAAAGTGGCTCAGGGCGTTGCTCACCAGCTCCAGATCCAGCCCCAGGGCCTGGCCCGCGGCCATGGCGGACACGGCGTTGTAGATGTTATAGCCGCCGGGGAGATTCACAGTGGTTTCGTAGTTCCGCCCGCCGGCGGTGATGACCACCTGGGAGCGCTCTGTGTCAGAGGAGATGACCTTGTTCACCGCCACCCGGGGCACAGGCCGGGCATAGCCGCACTTGGGGCAGCGATAGCCGCCCAGGTGGCCGTAGGTGACAAAGTCATAGACGTACTCGCTCTTGCACTTGATGCAGTAGGGGGCGTCGGAGACCTCCTCCACCCGGGTCTTATAGATGGGGGTGTTCACGCCGTAGAACAGCACCTTGTTGGGCAGCTCCCCGGCCAGAGAGGCGGAGAGGGAGTCGTCGGCGTTCAGGCAGACCACGGCGTTGGGGCAGCCCTCCAGGCCGATGCGGATGTTGTTCAGGGTGTGGGTGACCTCGCCGTACCGGTCCAGCTGGTCCCGGAACACGTTGGTGACCACCACAGCCTTGGGGTTGACGGCCCGGCCCACCTGCTTAAAGGCGGCCTCGTCAGACTCGATTACCGCATAGGGATACTTGCATTTGCCCCCAGCGGTGGAATGGACGGCAAACTCCGCCGTGATGCCGCTGATCAGGTTTGCACCGGTTTTGTTGGCAAAATAAGAGATTCCGGCGTCGAGGAAGGACTGCTCAATCATACGAGAAGTCGTAGTCTTGCCGTTGGTACCGGTCACGATCACCGTCGTGACGGTCTTTGCCAGCTCGCCGAGCAGATCAGGGCAGATTTTCAGGGCCACTCTGCCGGGGAAGTCTGTGCCGCCCCGGCCCAGCAGCCGGATGGCCGTGCGGGCCAGCTTGCAGGCCAGCACGGCAAGGAAAATTCTGATCTTTTTCATACCGAAAGAGTATAGCACATTTTCTCCGGATTTACAACAAGAACTATTGCGTAATTCGGGATTTCTTGGTAAAATGAGGAAAAAACCGGACGGAGGAATCCTATATGAAATTTGTATCCTGGAACGTCAACGGCCTGCGCGCCTGCATGGGCAAGGGCTTTGCCGAGACCTTCCGCCGGCTGGACGCCGATTTTTTCAGTCTTCAGGAAACCAAGCTCCAGCCGGGCCAGCTGGAGCTGGATCTGCCCGGCTACCACCAGTACTGGTACAGCGCCGAAAAGAAGGGCTATTCCGGCACGGCGGTGTTTGCCCGGCAGCAGCCCCTTTCCGTCACCCTGGGCCTGGGGGAGGAGGCGCTGGACCATGAGGGCCGGCTCATCACCCTGGAGTATCCGGAGTTTTACCTGCTCACCTGCTACACGCCCAACGCCCAGGAGGGGCTCAAGCGCATCGACTTCCGCATGCAGTGGGAGGACGCCCTGCGGGCGTATATGCAGCGGCTGGACAGGATCAAGCCTGTGATCTACTGCGGCGACCTGAACGTGGCCCACCAGGAGATCGACCTGAAAAACCCCAAGACCAACCGGGGCAACGCCGGCTTCTCCGACCAGGAGCGGGGCAAATTCACCCAGCTGCTGGAGGCGGGCTTTACCGACACCTTCCGCTATCTCCACCCGGAGGCAGTGGAATACTCCTGGTGGAGCTACCGCTTCCAGGCCCGGGCTAAGAACGTGGGCTGGCGCATCGACTACTACGTGGTCTCCAACCGGCTGCAGGGCCGGATCCGGGAGGCCCGGATCCACCAGGACATCCTGGGCTCCGACCACTGCCCGGTGGAGCTGGTGCTGGACTAAGCCTCCGGGGCCTGGGCCGCCTCGGCTGCCTGGATTGGCGCCGGGGGCTCGGCTGTCTCCGGCGCTGCCGGCAGGGCGGGCTCCGGCGCCGGGTCCGGGGCGTCCCACAGGGCGGGTGGGACGATGACCCAATGGCCGTCCTCCAACTCCAGGGGCGCCAGCGCCCCCATGTGGGCCACCCAGGGCAGATCTGCCCCGGGGGTCAGGGGCAGGGCCAGGCCGTCGGGGCCCATCCGGCCCCAGGGGATCTCCCGGCCCCCCAGCCGGCCCTGCCAGGGCCGCCAGCCCCGCAGCGCCCGGCCGGCCACAAAGGCCTCCGGGCTGCCCAGCTGCCGGGCGGAGAGCCGCCGCTCCAGTGCCAGGTCGCCGTCCTCGGGGCAAAATACCCCCAGGGGCCGGCTTTCCGTGCCGTATATGCCCCAAAGCCGGTGTACCCCCGGCCCCAGGTCTCTGCATTTGGCCTGCACACGGCAGTACAGGCCCTCCCGCTCCAGGCGGACTACCCCCACCTGCCCGGCTTGAGACCCAATCGGAAATTCCATAGACACACGCTCCCTTCCGTATACCCTATGCGGCAGGGGGCGTTATTATGTACGGCGGGCCGGGCCCGCCGTGTTGTTACCCGTTCAGCCCAAAGGAGACCGCCAGGGCGCTGTCCACCTGCTCCATCTGGGCAGGGGTCAGTCGGCCCATGTGCTCCCGCAGACGCTTTTTGTCGATGGTCCGGATCTGCTCCAGCAGGATTACCGAATCCTTCCGCAGCCCCACCTCCCGGCCGGGGACGGTGATGTGGGTGGGCAGCCGGGCCTTGCCCAGCTTGCTGGTGATGGCTGCGGCAATCACGGTGGGGGAGTGGCGGTTGCCGGTGTCGTTCTGGACAATCAGCACCGGCCTGGTGCCGCCCTGCTCGCTGCCCACCACGGGGCTCAGGTCCGCGTAATAGATATCTCCACGCTTCACGCTCTCATCCATAGTCTCACGCTCCGATGTGCTTGTGCTGATAGTGTTCCACCGGTTGAGAAAAAATATACCGAACGGAACACCGTTCGGTATATTGTATGCGTCCGGGGGCACAGCCTGTGCCGGAATCAGACGATATATTGCAGAATTTCGATCCGCTGGGCCCCGTCCAGGTAGATCCGGGGGATTCGCTTGTTGATGTCGCAGAGAATCTCGTAGGGGATGGTGTCCATCTTCTCGGCCAGGGCGTCCACGGTCATGGGCCCCTCGGCGGCAAAGACAGTGACCTCGTCGCCCACCCGGGCATCGGGCACGTCGGTGACGTCCACCATACACATATCCATGCAGATCCGCCCCAGCACCGGCACCGGCCGGCCCCTGAGCAGGAAGGACACCCGCCCGGACAGGCCCCGGCTCAGCCCGTCGGCATAGCCGATGGCCAGCACGGCCACGGTGCAGGGCCGGGTGGTGGTGTAGCTCAGCCCGTAGCTGATGCCCACCCCGGCCTCGTAGTGCCGCAGCTGGGACACTGTGGTTTTCAGACTCATCAGCGGCCGCAGGGGGAAACGGCCTGCCAGCTCCGGGCTGGGGCTGATGCCGTAGGTGGCAATGCCCGGCCGGATCATATCCATGCAGAACTCCGGGTACAGCAGGGTGGCTGCGGAGTTGCAGCAGTGGCGGATGGGGAACTCCACCCCCATGGTCTTCAGCCGGTCGATCATCTCGGTGAACCGACTGTACTGCAGCCGGGTAAAGCGCACGTCCTCCGGGGCGAAGGAGTCCGCCACCGGGAAGTGGGTGAAGATGCCCTCCAGCTCCAGCTGGGGCAGCCTTGCCACAGCGGCAATGCACTGGGCGGTCAGGGCGTCGTCATAGCCCATAAAGCCCAGGCGGGACATGCCGGTGTCCAGCTTGATGTGGATCTTCAGCCGCTTGTCGGTGCCCTGCAGGGCATAGCTCAGCTGCTTGGCATAGTCCAGGGAGTGGATCTCCTGGCTGATGCCCAGCACCGCCATGTCCTCGGTGTAGGCAGGGGGCGTGTAGCCCAAAATCAGGATGGGCAGGCGGATGCCGCCCCGACGGATCTGCAGGGCCTCTTCAAAGTTGGACACAGCCAAAAAGTCCGCGCCCAGATCCTTCAGGTGCCGGCTCACCGGGATGGCCCCGTGGCCGTAGGCGTCGGCCTTCACCACGCCCAAAAACCGGCAGGAGGCGGGCACCAGGCTGCGCAGATAGTGATAGTTGTGGGACAGATTGTCCAGGCTGACGTCAGCCCAGGTTCGTTTCAGTAGCTTCATAGGTATACTCCGATGTTGGAAAGATTTTCTCCGGCCCTCAGCCGGAGAGGGAGAAGTCGGTGATCTCCATGGTCAGCACGGTCCTGTTCCGGTAGACCAGCTCCGCCCACACGGGCAGGCCGTCCTCAAACCGGGTGTTCACCGTCACCGTGTCCGCCCCCCAGCCGGACTCGTAGGTCACCGTTGGGGCAGGGGAGGTGTCTGCGCAGGCGATATAGCCCTCGCTCCAGCCGGCGCAGACCAGGGCCGGGGCGTTCATGGGGCAGATGGGCCCGCCGCCGGTGTCGCCCAGGTCCATGGCCACCCCGTCGTATTCCAGCCGGGTGCTGCCGGGCTCCAGCCGGGCGGTGATGCCCGCCAGCAGGTCCGGGGCAGTGATCCGGGCCTCCATCCGGCCGTCTGCCGACCAGTCGGTCTGCAGGGTGTAGTCATACACCCGCTCGCCGGTGTCCAGGGTGACGTGCCCGGTGTAGGTGCAGCCCCCCGCGGCCAGCAGCCCGGCACGGAAGTCCATGGGTGCCTGGAGTGGGTTGTTTTCCTTGCCGCCGCAGGCACACAGCAGGCAAAGCAGCATCGCAAGGTACGGAAGCAGTCTCTTCCGCATTGCCGCACATCCTTTTTATTTGAGGAATTGTGGAAGGTTGGCGATCATGTCCGTGGGGGTCATGCCGTACTGGCCCATCAGCCCGGCGCACAGGTCGCCCACCGCGCCGTGGAGCCAGGCCCCTGCCGCGGCGGCCTGTACCGGGGCCAGTCCCTGGCCCACCAGGGCCAGAATGATGCCGCCCAGCACGTCGCCGCTGCCGCCGGTGGCCATGCCTGGGTTGCCGGTGGTGTTCAGATAGACCTTCTCCGGCCCCAGGATCAGGGTCCTGTGGCCCTTGAGCAGCAGGGTCACGCCGTAGCGGCGCACCAGCGCCATGCCGGATTCCAGCTTGCGGGCGGGGTCGCCGCCCAGGCGGCGGAACTCTCCGTCATGGGGGGTGAGGATCACGGGACATTTGGCCGTTTCCAGAATATCTATATTCCCCTCCAGGCAGTTTATGCCGTCCGCGTCCAGAATCACCGGGCACCTGGCCAGGCGCAGCACCGCGCCCACCACGTCCAGCACGGCGGGGCTCCGGCCCAGGCCCGGGCCCACCAGCACGGCGTCCATCCGGTCCAGCCGGCCGGCCAGCTCTGCGGCGGCCCGGGTGTTCACCCGGCCGGCCTCGTCACAGCCCAGGGGGAAGACCATGGGCTCGTCCAGCTTGTGGGCCACAATGGGGTAGACCGCCTCGGGCACGCCCACAAAGATCAGCCCCGCCCCGGTGCGCAGGGCGGCGTTGGCGGCCAGCACCGGCGCGCCGGTGTAGCCCACCGAGCCGCCTACAATCAGCACCCGGCCGAAATCGCCCTTGTGGGCGTTGGGCTTCCGGTCCGGCAGCATGGCCTGCACAGCCTCGTGGTCCAGCCGCACACAGCCGGCCTGATGCAGCAGCTGCTGGCGCCTGAGCGCCTGTCTCATCCGTTCGTCCATACAGGTCCCTCCGTTTTTTCGCCTATTATACTCCAACAGGTCCCTTTCGTCAAATGAAAATCACAAAATCCCCAATTCCTCTTTACAAACCCCGCCGCCCCGCGTATAATACCAAGGGTTTATAGCGAAAACGTTTACGGAAGGAGGCGCACCCATGGCCCAGCAGACCCTGCGCCGGCACCGGGGGGAGACCACCCTGCTCACCCAGGGGGACCCCAAGCGGGTGATTACCGGCTTTGCCATGCCGATTTTTCTCAGCCAGCTGTTCCAGCAGCTGTATAATATTGCCGACGCGTGGATCGTCGGCCACTACCTGGGGGACGACGCCTTTGCCGCGGTGTCCTCCTCCGGCAGCTTGATTTTTCTGTTCATCAGCTTCTTTGTGGGCACCTCCATGGGCGCCGGGGTGGTGATCAGCCGGTACTTCGGCGCCGGGGAGAACACCCATGTGTCCCAGGCGGTGCACACCAATGTGCTGCTGTGCCTGATCTCCGGGGTCATCCTCACCGTCACCGGCGTGATTTTCACCCCCACCATCCTGGGCTGGATGGACACCGCCGAGGAGGTCATGCCCCACTCCATCCTCTACTTCCGCTACTACTTCATGGGCGCCCTGGCCATGGTGATGTACAACGCCCTGAAGGGGATCATGAGCGCCGTGGGCGACAGCCGCCGGCCGCTGTACTATCTGATTTTCTCCTCGGTGCTGAACGTGGCTCTGGACTGGCTCTTTGTGGGGGTGATGGGCCTTGGCATCCAGTGGGCGGCCATTGCCACCACCATCTCCCAGGCGGCCTCGGCCCTGCTGTGTCTCAGACAGCTGTGCAAAAAGGGGACGGTCTACCAGCTCACCTGGTCCGGCCTGCGTCTGCACAGCGACAAGCTCCGCCAGATTCTCAAGTACGGTCTGCCCACCGGCGTGCAGAACTCCGTCATCGCCTTTGCCAACGTGCTGGTGCAGACCAACATCAACGACTTTGGCGATACCGCCATGGCAGCCTGCGGGGCCTACTCCAAGATTGAGGGCTTTGCCTTCCTGCCCATTACCAGCTACTCCATGGCCCTGACCACCTACATCGGCCAGAACCTGGGCGCCAAGGAGTACGACCGGGCCCGCCGGGGCGCCCGGTTCGGCATCCTCACCTCTGTGGCCCTGGCGGAGCTCATCGGCCTGGCGGTGTTCCTGGGGGGCAGGGTGTTCATCAGCGCCTTTGTCCAGGGGGCGGAGGCCATTGCCATCGGCGTCACCCAGTGCCGCACCGAGGCCCTGTTCTTCTGTCTGCTGGCCTTTTCCCACTGCGTGGCGGGCATCTGCCGGGGGGCGGGCAAGGCCTTTGTGCCCATGCTGATCATGCTGCTGGTGTGGTGTGTCATCCGCATTGCCTATATCACCGTGGCCATGAAGCTGTGCCATGAGATTATTCTGCTGTTCTGGGCCTATCCCATCACCTGGGGCATCAGCTCGGTGATCTATCTGTTCTACTATCTCTTCTCCGACTGGATTCACGGCTTTGACACCGCAAAATAAGCTTCTCAGGCGGGCCCCTCCGGGCCCGCTTTTTCTCTGCCGGACGAGGTAAAAATGTCTGAAATTTCCTGGAAATATCGGCAGATACTCGTGTAATTTTCCGCTGGACATTTCATGGAAACATCGCGATACTGTCCCCGATTCAGAAATCAAGGAGAAAATACAATGAGAAAGATCATTCCCGACTGCTACTGGCCCAGCACAAAGAACGCTGCCTGCACCAGTCACGAGACCATTTGCGTGGTGAATCCCCATGCCCAGCCGGTCAAGGTCCGGCTGACCCTGTACTTTGAAGACCGGGAGAAGGTCTCCGGCTACGAGACCCTGGTGCAGCCCGAGCGGGCCATGCACATCCGCATGGACGAGCTGGCGGATGAGGCCAGCGTCGCCATCCCCCACGATACCCCCTATGCCATTTTGCTGGAGTCCGACCAGGACATCCCTGTGCAGTATACCCGGGCGGACGCCGCCCGCCCCGGCTTTGCCCTTATGACCACCATGGTCTGACCGGCGGGCCCGGAACCGGACAAGGGCCGGTTCCGGGCCCGGTTTTTGTCTGCTGACGAAAGTTTTGCCTGATTCATTGACAGCAGAGGAAAAGTCTGATAAAATAACTCTGAGCGGACTGCTGCATTTGCAGCCCACAGAAACCGCATTTTTTGTGTATTATGCGCAAAGGAGTAATCATCATGAGCAATTCCTATCCTCTGAACGTCCCCACCCCCAGATCTCTCACCTACGTCACCCGGAACATCCCGGAGGTCACCGTGGACCAGCGCGAGCGGGCCCTGCGGGCCACCCACTACAACGAGTTTGCCTTCCCCGCCGGCATGCTCACCGTGGACATGCTCTCCGACTCCGGCACCACCGCCATGACCGACGTGCAGTGGTCCACCATGTTCCTGGGCGACGAGTCCTACGGCCGCAACAAGGGCTACTACGTGCTGCTGGACGCCTTCCGCGACGTGTTTGAGCGGGGCGGCGAGAAGAACTGGAAAAAGTCCATCGACCTCATCCGCACCGACTGCACCGACATCGAAAAGCTGATGAAGGAGCTGTACCTGTGCGAATACGAGGGCGGCTTCTTCAACGGCGGCGCGGCCCAGCTGGAGCGGCCCAATACCTTTTTGATTCAGCAGGGCCGGGCGGCGGAGTCCGTGCTCTTTGAGATGGTCAAAAAGATCATGGGGGCCCGGCATCCCGGCAAGGTGTTCACCATTCCCTCCAACGGCCACTTTGACACCACCGAGGGCAACATCAAGCAGATGGGCTCCATTCCCCGCAACCTGTACAACAAAGAGCTGCTCTACGAGGTCCCCGAGGGCGGCAAGTACGAGAAGAACCCCTTCAAGGGGGATATGGACGTGAAGAAGCTGGAGCAGCTCATTGAAACCGTGGGCCCGGAAAACGTGCCCCTGATTTACACCACCATTACCAACAACACGGTCTGCGGCCAGGCGGTGTCCATGAAGTCCATCCGCGAGACCGCCAAAATCGCGGAGAAGTACGACATTCCCTTTATGTTTGACGTGGCCCGCTGGGCGGAGAACTGCTATTTCATCAAGATGAACGAAGACGGCTACGCGGACAAATCCATTGCGGAGATTGCCACTGAGATGTTCTCCTACTGCGACGGCTTCACCATGTCCGCCAAGAAGAACGGCCACGCCAACATGGGCGGCATGCTGGCCTTCCGGGACAAGGGCCGGTTCTGGCGCAAGTTCTCCGACTTCAACCCCGACGGCACGGTCAAGACGGACGTAGGCGTGCTGCTGAAGGTGAAGCAGATCTCCTGCTACGGCAACGACTCCTACGGCGGCATGTCCGGCCGCGACATCATGGCCCTGGCGGCGGGATTGTACGAGGAGTGCAATTTCCACTATCAGCAGGCCCGGGTGGAGCAGTGCGAATATCTGGCCCAGGGCTTCTACAAGGCGGGGGTAAAGGGTGTGATCCTGCCTGCCGGCGGCCACGGCGTGTATATCAACATGACGGAGTTCTTTGACGGCAAGCGGGGTCACGAGACCTTTGCGGGCCAGGGCTTCTCCATTGAGCTGATCCGCCGCTACGGCATCCGCACCTCCGAGCTGGGCGACTACTCCATGGAGTACGATCTCAAGACGCCGGAGCAGCAGGAGGAGCTGTGCAACGTGGTCCGTTTTGCGGTCAACCGCAGCCAGCTCAGCCGTGAGCATCTGGACTACGTGATTGCGGCGGTGAAGGCGCTGTACGAAGACCGGGAGTCCATCCCCAACATGCGCATCGTCAAGGGCCGCACCCTGCCCATGCGCCACTTCCACGCCTTCCTGGAGCCCTACCCCAACGAGGAGAAGTAAAAAAAGTCAAATCCGGGCCCCTGCCGGGCCCTGCCCAAACAGAATACCGGGATGCTGCGTACCAAGCCGTGCGCAGCATCCCGGTATTTCTCATACGTTCTGTGCCCCAAGCCTGAAAAAGACAGACGCTTCGATCTGTTATGAAATAATATCCGGATTTTTGAAATAATCCTTGCAATCGGAATACAAATGTAATACAATAATGTAGAAATACTTAGAACGGAGGGGGAGTATGGAGAAGCCGATTTTTCAGATCGCACAAAAGCAGTACACCGGGCAATCCGCTGTAATCTCCATGCGGCTGCCGGGGGATATGCTTGCGGATATTGATGAGGCAGCCCGAATCAGCGGGCGAACAAGAAACGAGATCATGACCATGGGGCTGGAGTTTGCACTGCAGCATATGGTGATTACCACATCCGCCAAGCCGGAGGAAGCAATCAAGGCAGAAGAACTCCGGTAACCAATACCGACAGAGAAAGGAACACTTGCTATGGCGGTGATTAAGTGCAAAATTTGTGGGGGAGATTTACTTCTCGACGCTGAATCCAATGTTGCAGAATGTGAATACTGCGGAACGCGGCAGACAGCACCGACGGCGGACAATGAGAAGAAACTGAACCTGTTTGCCCGGGCGAACCGGCTGCGGGCGAACAACGAGTTTGATAAGGCCGCCGGGGTCTATGAGTCCATCGTGGCGGACTTCCCCGAGGAGGCGGAGGCCTACTGGGGGCTGATTCTCTGCAAATACGGCATCGAATACGTGGACGATCCTGCCACCGGCAAGAAGATCCCCACCTGCCACCGCACCAGCTTTGACAGCGTGATGGACGACCCCAACTTTGAACTGGTGATGGAGAACGCCGACCCTATCGCCCGCCGTGTGTACCGGGGAGAGGCCAAGCAGATCGAGGAGTTGAGAAAGGGCATCATCGAGGTATCGAGCCACGAAGAGCCCTATGACATCTTCATCTGCTACAAGGAGACAGATGAGAGCGGCCAACGGACGCTGGATTCCGTTATGGCACAGGACGTGTATGATATGCTGACAGAGAACGGCTATCGGGTGTTCTTCTCCCGCGTGTCTTTGGAAGATAAGCTGGGTGTGGAGTATGAACCATACATCTTCGCCGCCCTGAACAGCGCAAAGATCATGCTGGCCTTCGGCACGGACTACGCCTATTACAACGCCGTCTGGGTGAAAAACGAGTGGTCCCGCTTCCTGCAGCTGATCGCCAGGGGCGAAAAGAAAACCCTGATCCCCTGCTATAAGAATCTGGACGCCTACGACATGCCCAAGGAGTTCGCCAAGCTCCAGGCCCAGGACATGGGGAAGATCGGGGCGATGCAGGATCTGCTCCGGGGGATTCAAAAAATCCTGCCGAGGGAAGACAAAAAAACTGCAGTTTCCCGGCAAACCAAGACACTACAGTTCACTGCCTCGGGCCCGACAGTTGAAAATCTGGTACGTCGGGGATTCTACTTCTTGGAAGAAAATAATTGGGATTCAGCGCGAGGGTATTTTAACAGAGTGCTGGATATCAACGTAGAAAACCCCGATGCGTATATTGGCCTGATGCTGGCAGAGAAGCAGGCAATAAGTCTGGAAAAGTATGTAAATGTCATATCCAACTGCTATAGAGAGGGAAGGCCGATCAAGCAGCAGGCCTGTGCTCCGGACAATGTCAGAGTCTCAGAAATAACGGCCAAATATGCAATCGGAAGGTATCTTACAGAAAAAGAAATCAAAAAAACATTGGCATTTGACCTGAGTTACCCGGCACGAGAGCCTGATGTGAAAAGGGATAAGGCCAGGCTGATGGAGAAGCTGACGTCTGATCGATATTACTGCCGGGCCAGGCAATATCAAACAGAACAAACAAGGCAGACGCTGGACCGTGCGGAAGAGCAGCTTGCAGCAGCCTGTGACCGGAGAATTTCGGCAGCCAGGCGGGAAGACGAAATCGAGCGGGAAAAGGTAATCAGCGCGTACAGGGCATTTTTGGATCAAACCGAGGAAGCTGTCGCAAAGAAGAGCAAAGCTGTTTACGCAGAACTGGAGTCAATTTACAACAGTGCCTGTAAAAAACTAAAGTACGCCGTGACAGCGCAAGAATATAGGGATGCGGCAAGAGCATTTTCTCCGATTGTGGATTATAAGGACTCTGAAGAGAAAATACGTGTTTGCGGTGCCATTGCCGAAGACGTTGAAAGGTCCGCAAAAAAGGCAGCACAGGAGGCGGAGCTTCGCGCGGCCAGGGCGGCAAAAAAGCGGGCGGCAAGAGAAACGAGAGTAACTGTTTGGCTGGTGATAGTAGGTGTGGTTGCATTTCTGCAAATGTATATCTTAACAGCAATTGTGCTTCCGGCGTCTCGATATCATGCTGCAGAAAAGCTGCTGGCACGGGGGAAAAACCTGGAAGCGGCAGCGACGTTTGCTGCGCTTGGCAATTACAGAGACAGTGCGCAAAGGAAAGAAAGCATCCCCGTGCTTTTCGGGGAATTAGAGCAAGACGGCAATACCCGGAACGGCAAGGAACCAATTGAATGGATTGTATTGGCGAAAAGGGGAGATCGGGCCCTCCTGGTCAGCAAGTATGTCCTGGATTGCCAGCCCTACAATGCCGCCGAGAAGGGTGTCACCTGGCAGACGTGTTCACTGAGAGAGCAGCTAAACGGTACTTTTCTAAAGTCGGCTTTCAGTTTGACAGAAAGAAGCCGCATTGTATCCACCGCAGTATCCCCTGACAGAAACCCGGCATTTACAACAAATCCCGGGGGGCAAACCACAGATAAAATATTTCTGCTGAGTCTGGAAGAGATAGAGAAGTACTTCAAATCTGACACTGACAGACGCGGCAAAGCAACGGAGTATGCTGTGTCCATCGGGGTAAACGTACAGGGCAAAAACAGATATTCCTGGTGGTGGCTTCGTTCGCCGGGGGAGGATCAATCTCACGCAGTGTATATTTACAGCACAGGAAGCATCTCAAGCACAGGAAACGGTGTGAACACCTCAAACGGCGGTGTCCGCCCCGCCATGTGGGTCTCGCTGAATCCCTGACGCATGAGCAGATACAGCAGATTGTGAAATTCACACAGAGAACGTAAAGGAATAATCTAAGAAGAGATGATAAGGAGACCATCATGGCAATTATCAAGTGTAAAATGTGCGGCGGCGATTTGATTCTGGAAGAGGGCTCGAATGTTGCCGAGTGCGAGTACTGCGGGTCGCGGCAGACGGTGCCGACTGCGGACAATGAAAAGAAAATGAATCTCTTTGCCCGGGCGAACCGGCTGCGGGCAAACAATGAGTTTGACAAGGCCTCCGGCGTTTACGAGTCCATCGTAGCCGACTTTCCCGAGGAGGCGGAGGCCTATTGGGGGCTGATCCTCTGCAAGTACGGCATCGAGTACGTGGACGATCCCGCCACCGGGAAGAAGATCCCCACCTGTCACCGGTCGAGCTTCGACATCGTGATGGACGACCCTAACTTCGAGTTGGTGATGGAGAACGCCGATCCCATCGCCCGCCGGGTGTACCGGGAGGAGGCCAAGCAACTCGAAGAACTGAGAAAGGGCATCATTGAGGTCTCCAGCAAGGAAGAACCCTACGACATCTTCATCTGCTACAAGGAGACCGCCGAGGACGGTCAGCGAACCCTGGATTCCGTCCTGGCCCAGGACGTCTACGACATGCTGACCGAAAACGGTTACCGGGTCTTCTTCTCCCGGGTGACCCTGGAGGACAAGCTGGGCGTGGAATACGAGCCCTACATCTTTGCGGCGCTCAACAGTGCCAAGATCATGCTGGCCTTCGGCACGGACTACGACTATTACAACGCCGTCTGGGTGAAGAACGAGTGGTCCCGTTTCCTGCAGCTCATCGCCAAGGGCGAAAAGAAAACGCTGATCCCCTGCTATAAGAACATTGACGCCTACGACATGCCCAAGGAGTTTGCCAAGCTGCAAGCCCAGGACCTGGGCAAGGTGGGGGCGATGCAGGACCTGCTACGGGGCATAAAGAAGATTTTGCCGGGAAATAGGACTGTGCAAAAGGAGCAGCCCGCGCTGCAGCCTGTGGTCCAGCAGGTCGGTCAGACCGGCGGCCCGAGCGTACCCGTGTTGCTTAAGCGTGGATATATGTCTTTAGAAGATGGGCAATGGGGAAAAGCAAAAGAACTTTTTGATCAGGTTTTAAATCTTGATGTTGAGAATGCTGAGGCTTATCTTGGAACTGTAATGGCAAATGAATATCTTTCCTCTATAGACAGTTTTCAGTCTGCTTTTGTTGAGAGTAAAATTAAAACGGACTTTAATCTTCAACGAGCACGTCAATTTGCAAATGAAGAAAAGAAAGCCTGGTTCCGAGTGCTTGATGCAGAACGGGAGAAGGTTATAAAACAGAAAAAAGAGGAAGAAGAAATCGCAAAAAGGGAATTAGCTAATAAACTGACTTTAGTTCGTGCAAAAAGCGAACCAATGCGTAATCTGATTGTCAGTGGAGGAGAGAGTACATTCGGATTATGCGCTGACGGAACAGTTTTTGCTGCTGGAGACAGGGTATGGCATAATTTTGAAGAGATAAAAAAATGGAAGGGTATCGTTTCTATATCATGCGAGGGGGTGCTATTGGGAGTACATGCTGATGGAACAGTTAAAACTGATGTATCAAGAAAAGAGTACAGAGATCTTATTTCAAAACTGAGCAATGTAGTTGAAGTTCATTTTACTGAAAAAGGCAAAGTATGTTTAAGATCTGATGGGACGGTTTTCATCGCGAGTGAGAAGCCTACAGGGAGAAGTGCTGTTGAAAAGTGGCATGACATCATCTCTGTTGTGTGTGGAAGAGACTATATTATTGGGCTGCAAGCTAATGGCTCTGTCATCGCAGATGGCAAATTCAATTCTGCGCCATATGATGTAACTGCTTGGAAAGATATAAAAAAGATTGTAAAGGCAGACAGCATGGGTGATCGTATCTTTGGCATCACAAAAAAAGGAACCGTTTTGGCCGTCGGTGATAATCATTTTGGGCAGTGCAGTGTTTCTGCATGGACGAACATTGTGGAAGTTTCATCCGGATCATTTCAAACAATTGGGCTCCGAGATGACGGAGGCGTTGTTTCCACGGGCACAAATGCATTTGGCGAATGTAATGTTTCTTCTTGGAAGAACATCGTAGCTATTGCAGCAGGCAATGGATACTCATTGGGATTACGCGCAGACGGTAGAGTATTGGCAACTGGCAACAATGAAAACGGACAATGTGATGTTTATGGATGGTCTAATATTGTCGCTATTTATGCATTCCCTCTCTATACGGTTGGATTGAAGTCTGATGGTACAGTCGTATCGACAAAGCTAAGAAACAGCAAAGATGTTCTTGTTGACGATAAAGGTCAATGCAACCTCTCTGGTTGGAGATTGTTCCAAAACTATGAGACCTTTGAGCAAGAGCGCAAAGAAGCTGCCGAGCGGGCAAAAAGGGCTAGCAAAGAAGCTGCCGAGCGAGCAGAGAAAGAGCGCATTGCAGCAGAGCAGCGCAGACGGGAGGAGAACGAGCACCGGTGCCAGGAACTTTCTGAAAAGATCGCTTCTGCCAAGCAGCGTCAAGTGGTTGCAAGGACCGCACTTGCCAACCTCAGGGGCTTGTTTACAAGCAAGCGCCGGAAGGAATTGGAGGCTGAGCTCGCTTCCCTGGAGCATCAGATCGCAGAGCTGCAAAAGCAGCTCGACGCAATTAAATGATTGGAAAACCATTTTTCGCCAGCAGGACTTTTGCAGCGGCGGTCATGGGACGCAGGCCCGAGGTACAGGCTGGGTGACGATACAGACGGCAGTGAGGGCTGCGCGGTATGATTGCTTCTAAGCAGCGGATGCTATATTTCATATGCTGGATTGATTGAAGAAACCCGCCACAGAAGAACAACTTGCCTAATAAATGACTTTTACATATTTTAAATATATAGAGGTGAACGTTATGTCCAGATTTGTCATTGAATGCCCGCGCTGCGGGCGGTATGCGGAGGCGAAGACGGGGTTCTTTGCCCGGAAGAAAATTGACTGTGCCTGCGGGAACGTGATTGACGTTCGCGTGGACAAGCTGACCAGCCGTGTGTGTCCCCACTGCGGCAACAACGTGGTCTTTGACCAGAGCAAGGGGGAGGAGGCCCTGTGCCCGGTCTGCCATGAACCCATCAACACCACGGCTGAGCGGGACAAAACCGTGGAGTTCTCCTGCGCCCGGTGCGGCATCCGTCTGCGCACCGCCAAGGGGGCCAATTCGTACGTCTGCCCGGTCTGCGACTGCGTGAACGACGTAGCCGAGCGGGTGGTGACGGAAAAAATCAAGCACGACGGTCTTGCCTCCATCATCAAGTATGAGGGCGACAACTCCACCTTCATCTGGAAACACCCCATCGAGGACTTCAACTACGGCTCACAGCTGATCGTCCACGAGAGCCAGGAGGCGGTCTTCTTCCGGGACGGCCAGGCCCTTGACACCTTCGGCCCCGGCCGCTACACCCTGGAAACCCAGCAGCTGCCCCTGCTGGAAAAGCTCTACAAGCTGCCCACCGACACCGAGGGCACCTTCCACTCCGAGGTCTACTTCATCAACAAGACCATCCAGATGGCCATCAAGTGGGGCACCCCCGAGAAGGTACGCTTCATCGACCCGCTCACCGGCACACCCCTGGAGCTGGGCGCCTCCGGCGAGATGAACGTAGCCGTGGACAACGGCCGCAAGCTGCTGATCAAGCTGGTGGGCACCATGAAGGGCATCGCCTGGGAGGAGGGACCCGGCTTTACCAAGTCGCTGCAGGCCGCCTTCCGACCGCTGATCTCCAACGCGGTGAAGACCAACCTGCCTGCCGCCATCAAGCAGAACGAGATCGACATTCTGGAGATCGACGAGAAGCTGGACCTGATTTCCGACGCCCTGGCCGGTAAGATTCGCCCGGGCTTTGAGGAATACGGCTTGACCATCCCCCAGTTCTATGTGAACAACGTGGTACTGCCGGAGAATGACCCCAACTTCAAGCGCATCCGGGAGCTGCACACAGTGATTCTTCAGTCCAAGGTCTACCAGGCCGAGGCAACGGTGCTGACGGCCAAGGCCGCCAGCGAGACCCAGTACCGCACCGCTCAGGAGCGGAGCAAGGCCCAGATCGAGGCCGCCCGCCGGGAGGCGGAGCTCCAGCGCCAGCAGACGGAGACCGAAATCGCCCGCCACCAGGCCGAGCGCAAGATCATTGCCGCCCAGGCCGACGCCCAGGCGCTGCGGATGCAGGGCCTGACCGAGGCGGAAATTATGGCGGCCAAGGGCTACAGCCAGAAGGACGTCCTCCAGGCGGAGGTGCAGAAGTCCTATGCCGAGGGCATCGGCAACATGGGCCCGGTGATTTCCGCCGGCGGCGGCAGAGGAGCCGGCGGCAGCATCGTGGGGGATATCATGGGCCTGGGCGTCGGCATGGCGGCCGCCCAGGCGGTCATGCCCCAGCTGGGCAATATGCTCCGGGGAATGAATCCCAACGCCGCTTCCGGCACGGCCCCCGCAGGGTCCGAGGCCCACACCGGCCCGGCCGCTCCTGCCCCCGTAGGGGCCGATGCCCACATCGGCCCGAACACCGCAGACCCCGCACCTGCCGAAACCTGGGACTGCCCCGCCTGCGGCTTCAAAAACATCAAATCCCGGTTTTGCCCGGATTGTGGCGCGAAAAAGCCGGAGCCCAAGCCCGCGGATGCCTGGGATTGCCCCGCCTGCGGCGCCAAGGGCATCACGTCGAAATTCTGCCCGGATTGCGGCGCCAAGCGTCCCGAAGCGCCAAAGGGCTGGATCTGCCCGGAGTGCGGGACAAAGGACATCACCAGCAAATTCTGCCCCAACTGCGGCACGAAGAAGCCGGAATCCAAGCCCGCCGACACCTGGACCTGCCCCGAGTGCGGCGCCACAGACATCAAAACCAAATTCTGCCCCGAATGCGGGCATAAACGGGAGGACTGAGCCATGAAGCCTAACAAAAACCAACTGCGCGGCCTGGTGGTGCTTGCCGTCTTGCTGGCAGTCTACCATGTGATTGTGTTTGTCATTCCCTTCCCCCACCGGGGGCCTTTCTGGCCGGCGTATCTCTTCGGCCTGGCGGCCATCCTGGCCCAGGCGGGGATCCTGTGGGTGGCCTTCCGGGGTGCGGATTCCCCGCGGAGCAAATTCTACGGCATACCCATTGCCCGGGTGGGCGTGCTGTATCTGGCAATCCAGCTGTGTCTGAGCCTGGTGGCCATGGCCCTGGGCTTTATAGAGGGCTGCCCCGGCTGGCCCTTTGCGGTGCTGTTTGCGCTGCTGCTGGCAGCGGTAGTTCTGGGTGTGGCGGCCACCGACGCCACCCGGGACGAGCTTCAGCGCCAGGATGGGAGCTTGAGACGCAGTGTCAGCAAGATGCGCGCCCTCCAGTCCCTGGGCCAGACCCTGGCCGCCCAGTGTGAGGATCCCGCGGCAGAGCAAGAGCTGCGCAAGCTGGCCGACGAGCTGCGCTTTTCCGATCCCGTCAGCAGCCCGGCCACTGCCGGCACCGAAACCGAGCTTGCCGGCCTGCTGGATGAGCTTCAGCGCGCGCTTCTGGAGGGCGATATCCCCGGGGTCACCGGCCTGTGCCGCCGGGCACGCACCGTCCTGGCCGAGCGCAACCGCATCTGCAAGCTGAACAAAATGTAATGACCGATCAATTCCGCAGCAAGCCTGAGAAAAGGAGAGAAAACCCATGTCCATCTTTAAATGTAAAATGTGCGGCGGCACCATTGAGTTTGAGCCCGGCGCCAGTGTGGGCGTCTGCGATTCCTGCGGCACCAAGCAGACCCTGCCCAGACTGGACGACGACCGGCGGGTGAATCTTTACGACCGCGCCAACCATTTCCGCCGGAACAACGAGTTCGACAAGGCCGCGGGCATCTACGAGCAGATCCTCAACGAGGACACCACCGACGCCGAGGCCTACTGGTCCCTGGTGCTCTGCCGCTACGGCATCGAGTACGTGGAGGACCCCGCCACCCGCCGCCGGGTGCCCACGGTGAACCGGGCCCAGTTTACCTCCGTTTTTGACGACGACAACTATAAGTCCGCCCTGCAGTATGCCGACGGCTACCAGCGCATCCTCTACGAGGAAGAGGCCAAAGCCATCAACGAGATCCAAAAGGGCATCCTGGCCATCTCCCAAAAGGAGGAGCCCTTTGACGTCTTCCTCTGCTACAAGGAGACCGACAACGCCGGCCGCCGCACCCGTGACTCCGTCCTGGCAAACGAACTGTACCACCAGCTGACCCAGGAGGGCTTCAAGGTCTTCTTCTCCCGCATCACCCTGGAGGACAAGCTGGGCACCGCCTACGAGCCCTACATCTTCGCCGCGCTGAACTCGGCCAAGGTCATGGTGGTCCTGGGCACCAGGCCGGAATACTTCAACGCCGTCTGGGTGAAGAACGAGTGGAGCCGCTATCTGGCCCTGGTAAAGCAGAGCGGCGGCAAAAAGGTTCTGATCCCCGCCTACCGGGACATGGACCCCTATGATCTGCCGGATGAATTCTCCCATCTGCAGGCCCAGGATATGGGCAAGCTGGGCTTCATGCAGGATCTGATCCGGGGCATCAAAAAGATCGTAAGTGCCGACGCGCCGAAGGCCGCCGTGAAGCAGACCGTGGTGGTCGGGGCCGGGGCCAATATCGCCCCGCTGCTGAAGCGTGCCTTTATGTTCCTGGAGGACGGCGACTGGACCGAGGCCAACGCCTATTGCGAAAAGGTGCTGGACCAGGACCCGGAGAACGCCCGGGCCTACCTGGGCAAGCTGATGGCTGAGCTCCACGTGCGCCGGCATGAGGACCTGGCGGACTGCAGGCAGCCCTTTGACGGCAGCAGCAGCTATGAAAAGGCCCTGCGCTTCGGCGACAGGGAGCTGTCCTTGGCCCTGCGCGGCTATATCGACCATATCAATCAGCGCAACGAGCAGGAGCGGCTGACCGGCATCTACAACAGCGCCGTAGACGCCATGAACCGGGCGGGCAGCGAGTATGCGTATCAATCTGCGGCGGAAACCTTTAAAACCATCCCCGGCTTTAGGGACGCCGACGCCCTTGCTGCCCAATGCCTGGAGCAGGCGGAGGTCAGCCGCAAGGACGCGATTTACGCCTCCGCCCGCTCCAAAATGCAAGGAATCTTGACAAGCAGCTATGAGGAGGCCATCAAGATTTTCGGCACCATCCCCGGCTGGAAGGACGCAGAGGAGCAGATTGCCGCCTGCCGTCGCAAAATTGAGGAGATCAAAGAAAAAGAGGAGGCCGACCGCCTGAAGCGGGAGCGCCAGGCGGAGCAGACACGCATCGCCGCGGAAAAGGCCGCAAAGAAGCGGAAAAAGATTACCGCCATCGTAACACCCATCGCTGTTGCCTGTATCGCCTTTGTCATTGTGCTGACGAAGGTGATCATTCCGAACGTGCAATACAATGAGGCGATCGAGCTTTACAACGCAGGACAGTACGAAGAGGCAATTACTGCATTCGAGGCACTGGATGGGTATAAGGACAGTGTGACACAGATCGTAGAATGCAAATATCAGTTAGCATTAGGCCTATATAACGCAGGCAAGTATGACGAGGCAATCACGGCCTTCAAGGCGCTGGATAGATATAAGGACAGCGCAGATCAGATTACAAAGTGTGAAACAGCGATCAAAGACGAAAAGTACAATGCGGCGGTCGAGTGCTACAATGCAGGCAAATATGACGAGGCAATCACGGCCTTCAAAGTGCTGAACGGTTACAAAGACAGCACTGACCAGATAGAAAACTGCTATATCGGCAAATACGGCGAAGAGTTATATAATCTTATCAAGAGCCTTAAGGTTGGAGATACGTATAAATTCGGCAGTTACGAACAGAATAACATAACTGCAGACGGCAAAGAAGAAATTGAGTGGATCGTACTTGACATCGTACATGATAAAGACAGCATGTCACTGCTTCTGATCAGCAAATATGCCCTTGACTTCCGGCTATATAACACCGCTTATGAAGACGTCACGTGGGAAACCTGTTCTCTGCGGAAATGGCTGAATGGGACGTTTGTCAATGCGGCTTTCAGCGCGGAGGAGCAGAACCGCATTGTCAAGTCAACCGTCACAGCGGACAAGAACCCGGAATACAGCACATCCCCCGGCAACAATACAACGGACAAAGTGTTTCTATTGAGCATCACCGAGGTCAATAAGTATTTCAGCTCGGACAGTGCGAGGGAGTGTCAGGGAACGGCATACTGCTATGCACAAGGCGCATATAAAGACGATAATGGCAACTGCTGTTGGTGGCTGCGGTCCCTCGGCTATTCCTACTTTTCTTACCACGCTACATACGTCCGCAGCGACGGCTCCGTCAACGGCCACGGCAGCCACGTCGACAGTGGCCGCTTCGCAGTTCGCCCCGCTTTGTGGATCAATCTCGGATCTTAAATCTTCTGATCTGAAATCATCCACTGCGCCGCAGGCGCAAATCTTAAGCGGGCGCAGCCCCAAGCGCCCGCCGGCCCGTCACAAAAGCCCCTGCCGCGTTACAAGGCGGCAGGGGCTTTGTGACAAACAGAAGACAGAAACCTCGTAAAAATCCACAGATTTTTGACAATTTGGTTTCCATAAGTTACAGAAAACGACGAAAAACGGGAAAAGTCTTGCAATTCCGGTTACAATCTGTTATAATTGTCCCCAACCAAGGCGGGGCGTCCCGCCGATTGTATCCGGAGGCAACATGAAGCATTTCATTGCAGCCCTGCTGGCGCTGACGCTGGCCCTGGGCTGTGCGATACCGGCCCTGCCCCGGGCAGCGGCCACCGAGGCCCGGCTGGAGGCGGCCATGGAGTGGGCGGTGCAGACCGCCGAGGACGACAGCTGCGGCTACGACCGCTGGGACCGGTTCGGCCCCAATTACGACTGTTCCTCCTTTGTCAGCACGGCGCTGATGGAGGGGGGCTTCCCCCTGGGGGGCTGCCTGTCCAGCGCCACCATCTGCCGGCGGCTGGAGGAGCAGGGCTTTGTCCGCTATAACCGGGGCGAGGTTCAGCTCCGGCGGGGCGACATCCTGGTCAACCCCGGCACCCATGTGGAGCTCTATCTGGGGGATGACCAGTGCGTGGCCGCCCACCAGGACTATGACGGCCGCAGCGGCGACAGCACCGGCAAGGAGATTCAAATCCGCAGCCTGGACGACTGTCCCTTCTGCAAATACGGCCAGTACCGCTATGTGCTGCGCTGGCTGCCCGAAAAGCCCGCCCAGACCGGGGACGAGACCCCGGCCCAATAATACGGAACTGCAATAAAACGATGAAATCGTTTTATTGCCTGCGGCAAATGCC